>NZ_JAATOU010000009.1:0-183028 GCF_011806445.1 Pseudoalteromonas sp. HF66 | reverse complement strand
GTAATGCCTGGTGATAACATCAAGATGACTGTAGAACTAATCTGCCCAATCGCGATGGACGAAGGTTTACGCTTCGCTATCCGTGAAGGTGGCCGTACAGTTGGTGCTGGTGTTGTTGCAACTATCGTTGAGTAATCAACTATAGTAATGCATCAAGCATTAAGAAAAACCCGAGCTTAATCTCGGGTTTTTTTATGGGTGAAAAAGCTATCAGCTGTATGCTTTAAGCCGCTTTTTCATTTCCCTAACGCTTTGTCTAGCTCTTCTCTTAAGCGTGGGCTTTTTAGATTTTCAGCCATAATTTCGGCAACTTTTGCATTACTGCTATTTTCAAGAGTAGTTATTCGTTCTGCTAAATCGGTGGCGAAACTATTATTTCCGTCTCGCATTGCACGGAAAAATTGTCCAATCAGTGCAGTAGCAGAAATATTGCGAACATAATTATTATCGTCCGTTTGTAGTAACTTCTGAAAATGCTCAGCGAGTTTTGGCGAAACGTTTGTTTGTCGAGATAAACTCTCTAGGGCACTAACTCGGATCTTGGCATCATTAGTGTATTCACTGATGCTTATCATGGCATCGATTACTGCATTTGCTTGGCTTTCATCTAGGTCGCGCCTGAGCATGCTTAAGGTCATTTTTAGTTGGCCGTATGCTGCTAAACGCTCATTTTCTGATTTGCTTAAATTAAGCAATGTTGCGAGTGCTTCATTTATCGAAGAGTCAGCATATTGTGGGTCTGCTTTAATGCGTTCGCGGTAGTCGTCAGGTAAATTACTTAGCCAACCAAGAGCTGGGTTTCTCTTTTCAATCTCGGCGCGTCGCTCACTTTCTTGTTGTTCGATTGCTTGCTTTACCAATGAGGCAAGTAGCTCAGGAGCAATGGTTGGAGTTTGATGCTCAAGCTCGTGAATGCGTGTTTCTAGGTCTAAAATATAGCCATGTAAAGCAATGAGATTTTCTCGGTCTTGCTCAGGAATAGCTAACTCTTTTAAGCTAGATTTTGCTGGTTGAATTAGAAAAGGTTTGTCAGTAGGAGTTGATTTTGTTTGGCTATAAATAGATAAGCCCAGTGCAATGCTTGCAAAAACCAACGCAATATTCCCTTGCCAAGTCGACATATCACATCACCCAAATTGCTTTGTAATACTAGCAGATTAAAACAGGCTATTTGTATTATCAATTACTTATATTGATAAAAAAGCGCAGCTAGTTAGCTGCGCTTTTAAATAGAGTTAAAGCTGATTAATGGGCTTTTGCGTATGCTTCGGCTTGTTGCCATACGCGTAGCATATTGCCACTTAAAATCTTTTTGATGTCTTTATCGCTATAACCACGGTCCATTAGACCTTGCACTAGGTTCGGATAGCTAGACACATCTTTTAAGCCAGTAGGTAGAGAGTCGCCTACACCATCGTAATCTGAGCCAATACCCACATAATCGATGCCAATTAGTTCAACTACATGGTCAATGTGATCAAGTACTTGCTCTAAGCTTGCAAATGGGAATGGGTTTTTAGCACGATAAGCTGCGTCAAAATCTTTGCTTAGTTTAGTACCGTCTTTTTTCTTATCGGCTTTTGCAGATTTTAGTTGATCGTACCAAGAGCCAGCTTTTGCTGTAACAAAGCTTGAGCCGAAGTTAATTTGAATAACCCCACCATTCTTTTTCAGCGCCAATAGCATGTCATCATTCATATTACGCTCAAAACCAGGCGTATACTTACGAAGTGACGAGTGTGAAGCAATCACTGGTACTTTTGAAATTTCCATTACTTGGTAAAACGCATCATCAGAAATATGCGAAACATCAACTAGCATACCAATGTTGTTCATTTCTTTTACTAGTTCTTTACCAAATGGGCTCAGGCCTTTCCACTTACGACGAATATCATAAGATGAATCAGAAATATGGTTGCTTTGTGAGTGAGCTAGAGTGATGTAACGTACGCCACGCTCATAAAAATGCTTAAGGTTTTTAATGTCGCCTTCGATAGGCGAGCCGTTTTCCATACCCATAGCAATCGACATTTTGCCTTGTTTAAATTGCTCTTTAATATCGGCAGTAGAGTCTGCAATAGCGAACTTATTTGGCGCGCGTTGCACAATGGCTTCCATAGAATCGATCAGCTGATTTGCTAATTGATAGCTCTTACCTTTGCCTTCAAACTCTAGGTTTGCAGGAATGTAAATTGACATGAAAGGGGCATTCAAACCACCTTGCACTGCACGTGGATAATCAAAGTCTCCGTCGCTTGTGGCTTTTGTTACATCTGCCCATTTGTTATGAATACGGTAAGGCACATCGATATGGGTATCGATTAAGATAGTTTCTTTTGCCAGCTTAATGGCTTTATCTGATGCAGTAACCTGAGCTGCGTTTGCTTGACCAATCAGGGCCAAAGAAACCGCAGCAACCAGTGAGCTTAGTTTTTTCATTTTTAATGGCTCTTTAAGTTAAAAAGTCATTGTGAAGGGTTACTGTATAACTTACAAGTTTAGTCGTTAAACGACGCTTGGTACTCTGGATCGGCTTGCAAAGCGATGAATTCAGCTTTAGAGATAATCGTAACTGACTCATGTAACTCAGAAAAAAACACCATAGCTTCACCACTTTTAAGTTGTTGGTGAACCTGCGCGACCTTGCTTTCAATACTAAACTCTTGTTCGCCGTAATCAGTACCTTCACGTAAAACATAGCTTTCGATTAAATTATGTAGGGTTTCTTTATCAAGGCGGTCGTGAGGAATGATCATAGCTGCTCTTTCTTAATTAATTGTTGAAAATACTCTGGAACAATACTTTCAAGCCAATACTTGGGTTTAAAAGGGTTTTTGCCGCTAATAAAGCCAACATGACCACCTTGTTCAGAGATGCGCAGCGTAACATGTTCACTCACATCTAAGCTATCTGGCACAGCTTTTATTGATAACATAGGGTCATCTTTGGCGTGCACAATAAGCGTAGGCGTTGCAATGCTTTTCAAAAATGGTTTTGCGCTAGCTTGTTGATAATAATCTTCAGCGCCAGCAAAGCCATGTAGTGGTGCTGTGAGCATGTTATCGAATTGCCATAAGTCATCAATCGCCATTAGTTTTTCAGGTGTTAAGTTAATTTGCTGTTCGATTTGTGGCAGCTTTCTTTGCATTGATTTTTTCATACGGTCGAGCAAATACTTTTGATATATTTTGCCCAAGCTTTTGCGAATAACTTCACAAGACGATGACAAGTCAAATGGCGCAGACACAACTGCTGCGCCTGTTAAGTTCGATTTAGCACCTTGCTCACCTAAATATTTTGCAAGCACATTACCACCTAATGAAAAGCCCACAGCAAAAAGCGGGCGTTTTGGAAATTTGCTCTTAAGGTGGCTGATGAAAAAGCGTAGGTCCTCTGTTTCTCCACTGTGATAAGCGCGTGCTAAACGGTTAACTTCGCGTGAGCAGTTTCGAAAATGCATTAACACCACTGCAAAGCCTTGCTGCTTTAGTTTTTTCATCATGCCTTTAGCATAAAAACTATTTATGTTGCCTTCTAAACCATGCAATACAATGGCGAGTGGGGCTTGTTCGTTATGAGGGATTGCCCAAGCTAGTTCTAAAAAGTCACCATCAGGGGTATCGATTGTCGATAAGTCGTAGCGGGTATTATGAAAAGGGCGAAAAAAGCGCGGCATTATGGTTTGTAAATGGCGATTGCGCATCCACCACGCAGGCTTAAACTCAGGTAACATAGCTGACACTTTCGAAACAAAATAAGCGCCTATTGTAGCAAGTTTTTGCTTTTTGAGAACCGCTGCGAGATTTTTGCTATATACAAATAAAAAGCCCCTAAACAATAAATTGAATAGGGGCTTTGTGCGTCGTGCTTAATTCTTACTTAGGAACTTCTGCGTCGTGAACTTTTTTAATAAAGTAACCAACATAGAAAAGGCATAAAACGATAACAACTGCCAAAATGCCGAATGACATAAATAAAACTGGGTCGCTAAAAAAATCTCTGAAGAATACGTTCATGGTTGTGCCTCCTAATGTCTATGAGTTAATCATAGGCTGGCTTGAGGACGGCTGATATGATCCAGATCAAGCAATTTTCCTGATGCTAACTAAGGCGATTTAATAGTTGATTTGGATCAAGTTTAATGGGGGCGTTGAGAGTTAAGCAGAGCGATTGGATGGTCTTTTAATGTTGTTAGCTTGATTTTTAATTAAATGGTAGGAGAAATTTTATCGCTTATCGCTTATCGCTTATCGCTTATCGCTTATCGCTTATCGCTTATATATAGCATTATATTGTTAGTATTAGGACACCGAGAGAGTGCCATGCTATTTAATGTGTTTATAAGTAATTGTTGTTGCTGTTTTTCGAGCTTGAGTTCTGCGCTGAGTAACTCTTTGCGAATAGTGGGGTAGTCTGGAAGCTCGGTTTGTATAGTTTTAAGGTAGGCGCGTGTTGCACGTAAGGGTTGTAAAGCGTGCTGGTCAAACTCGGCTATGCATGACTCAAGCTCACTTAGTTGAGGTGGGGTTACAGCAAGCTCTAATGAGTCCAGATAATAAAGCAGTAGGCAAAGGTTCACATTTTTGCCTTGCTGGTTTTGATAGTCTAGTAGCTTTGTTTGCATGCCATCTTTGCTGTAAAGCTGACATGCAAACTGCCAAAATTCCTCGCTGTTAAGCGTTTTCATCGGCAAAGGCCTGCTCTTTTTCTTCAAGCTCTTCAAGTGCCATGAGTAGCTCTTCTTCAACGTCATTTAGCTTCGGGGTTAAGTTTGCTTGTTTACTAAGCAGCTCTGTCAGTTTGGCTTTATTTTCATCATTGTATAAGTCATTGTCAGCAAGTGCATTTTCGATTTCTCCAAGCTCTGTAGAATACTTATCAAGTAGCTTTTCAAGCTTTTCGATTTGCTTTTTCAACGGCTGTACTGACTTTCTAAATTCTGCCTCTAAGCGCTTTTGCTCTTTACGGTTAACGCTTGAATGTGCTTTCGAGGCATTGTCTTCAGTGCTTTTAGCAGCTTCTTTGTTAGCATTGAGTAGCCATTGGTAATAGGCGTCAAGGTCATAACCAAATTGTGTTACTTCGCCGTTATCAACGAGGTAATACTCATCAGCGGTATTTTTTAGCATGTGACGGTCGTGCGATACGGTAACCATAGCACCTTCGAAGCCTTGTAGTGCCATCACTAGGGCATGGCGCATTTCTAAATCTAGGTGGTTAGTTGGCTCATCCAGTAACAGAAGGTTTGGCTTTTGATATACCAGCATGGCTAATACTAAACGGGCTTTTTCACCGCCAGAAAATGGCGCAACTGGCTCAAGTGCTTTATCACCAAAAAAAGCAAAGCCACCTAAAAAGTCACGCAGTGATTGCTCTGGAGCTTGCGGGTTTAAACGTTGTAAATGGGTCACAGCACTGGCTTTTAAATCAAGTGACTCAAGCTGATGCTGAGCAAAGTAACCAATATTTAAGCCTTGATGCTGAAATACTTCACCAGCTTGAGGCTGTAAATCGCCAGCTAATAATTTAATGAGTGTTGACTTACCCGCGCCATTACGGCCAAGCAGGGCGATGCGACTACCTGGAACAAGATTTAGCTTGATGCTATGTAAAATGGTGATGTCGCCATAACCTGCTTTGGCTTGGTCGAGTGTCATTAATGGATTTGGCAGGGCCGTTGGCTCAGCAAACTCAAAATCAAAGGGTGAGTCAACATGGGCTGGGGCCAATTTTTCCATACGCTCTAGCGCTTTTACGCGGCTTTGTGCTTGCTTAGCTTTACTGGCTTTTGCTTTAAAGCGAGTAATAAACTTTTCAAGGTGAGCAATCTGTTCTTGTTGTTTTTCGAACATCGCTTGTTGTTGTAATAAGCGCTCTGCTTTTTGACGTTCGAATTGCGAGTAGTTGCCTTTATAAACGTTTATTTTTTGTGAGTCTATGTGCCAAATTTGGTCAACCACGGCATCGAGGAACTCTCTGTCATGGGAAATGAGCACCAGAGTGCCTGTGTAGGCCCGTAAAAAACGTTCTAACCAATACACGGCATCTAGGTCTAAGTGGTTGGTTGGTTCATCCAGCAGCAATAAATCGGCATCACGTATAAGCGCTTGCGCCAAGTTTAAGCGCATACGCCAACCACCCGAAAAGGCGCTCACCGGGTTGTCTATTTGCTCATTACTAAAACCTAAACCGTGTAACAGTTCGCCGGCTTTTGCTTCAATGCTGTAGCCTTGAATATATTCTAGGCCAATATGTGCTTTAGCTTGCGCATCGCCATCATTATTTTGCTCAGCTTCGCGTAGTGCAATTCTTAGCGCGTAATATTCAGGATGGCCTTGTAATACATAATCGAGGGCACTGATTTCGAGCGCGGGTGTTTCTTGCTTTACAGAGGCTATTGACCAGTCTTTAGGAATTTGGCATTCACCGGCATCGAGTTGCAATTCAGACTTTAATAGCGCGAACAGCGTTGATTTACCACAGCCATTAGCGCCAACAAGGCCGACTTTATGCTCTGGGAATAAGGTTGCAGAGGCACCTTTTAATAAGGCGTTACCACCACGTAGAAGTTCGATGTCTGAAATTTGGATCATGAAAGTTTACTTGCACAGCACTAATTAAATTGCCGCTATCATAACACGGATCACATTAGGCTTCGCAATCGTATCAAACAGAGAGTTATTAGGCTAAAATAGCCACCTACATGCCACGGGAGATCATCTATGAGACAAAAGAAACGCTTTATTGCTGGCGCATCATGCCCTGAGTGTAAGGCTATGGACACCATGATGCTTTATAAAGAACATGATGTGGAAAAAGTGGAGTGCGTACAGTGTGGCCACAAAATGACGCAACCAGAACAGGCTGTGCAAGCCTCAACACGCCAATTTGAGCAAGTGATTGGTGTATTTAAGCCGGGCGATTAATTCCCGGCTCTATCCTACCTAATTAATAGTGCGGCGGTGGCGGCTCTTGCATTTGCGACATCAAAGAAGGCTGTTGTGATTCTTTGATCTTCTCTGCAAGTAACTCAGTCTGGCGTTTCATTTTTGCCAACTGCTGTTGGTGCGCTTTAAGCTCATCATTCAATATTTCAATTGTTTCATCTTGAAAAGCGACTTTCGCTTCAAGTTCCATTAGACGATTTTCAATTGTATTCATTTGATTCTCTTAGATTAAAACTTTCAGCGAATCCGCTGGAGCTTTCGGTTAATAACGCTTGGTTGTTATCAGTAAACGCAACATCTAACACCACGGCTGATTTCGGGCGGCTTCCTTCACGAGGAATAACTTGCCACGTTTGTAATTTTTTACCAGACTCAAGCTGCCATAAATCGACTAATCGATTGGGTGAACCGGTGGCAATTAAAGTGCCTTCATCGTTAAAACGGACGGCGGTAAAAATTTTCTGACGCGCAATATACGCCAGTTTGCTAACAAGATCACCTGTAGTCAGCCGCCATACATTTGCTTGCTTCATACTGTCTGCGGTAAATGCGTAACGACCTTGTGGATCAAGGGCGACTTGAGTAACGCGACTTGGATGATTAAAGCGATGGATCACCTGCCCTGTACGAGTATCCCAAAAGTAAGCAACGTAGTCATTTGAACCACTGATGGCGTAGTGGCCGTTAGGTGATAGGTCAACAACATTAACTTTTTCTTGATGACCAAGGAACTCTATGCGCCTTCCACTCTCTAAGTCGAGGTAAACGACTACACCGTCGGCGCGGCCGTATAATACGCTGCGCCCTTGGTTACTTATCGCGATATCTCTAATGGTTGAGGCGTGAATTTTGTAATAACCTGTGTTGTTTCCCGTAGCAATGTCCCACACTGCGAATGTGGACTTCTCGGCGGTAACAGCATGGCTATTGTCGTAAGAAAGAGCTACGGTGTGAACGAGGCTATCTTGAGCTTGTTGTTGGAACCATTGGTATTTTAACACTTGCTGTTGATTATCCCACAGTGCAACCCCATGGTGTATTGATGAGATTAGGCTGTATTTGCCATCGTGCGAAAGCGCGGAAGCAAATGCTCCTCTAGCCGCATGCTCATAGCGTGCAGTAGATTGCTCATGTTGCTCAGAGCAGCCTGCAACTAAGCAAAGGCTGAGCAGATACAAAAAAGTACGAAATATCGACATATTACGAGTATTTCCCCTTAACTCTTAGTGATTGAGAGGTTAGACTAGGTCTCGTTGAAGGCCTAGGTTGTTAGTCTAATCGCTGATCATGCAATTGCATGACGTTAGTTATTAGACAAGCAGCCTACCATGTAGGTCGTTAATCTTTAACTAGTAATAATACAATAATTGACAACTGCAAAGTGTGTCGGAGATATAAAATGAGAAAGACGATTAAATTGTCATTGATTGCAGCGTCAGTTTTAGCGCTAACAGCTTGTAATCAGGAAGCAAAAAAAGAACAGCAAGTTGAAGTTAAACTAGAGACTGAAGCTCAACAACAAGCATACGGTATTGGTGCGTCGGTTGGTAACTTCCTAAACCAAGATCTTGCAGATAAAAAAGCACTGGGTGTTGAACTAGACGAAGCACTTCTTAAGCGTGGTTTTGAAGACGCACTAGCAGGTAACGCTAAACTTGATGACGAAAAAATTCGTGAAGTATTAACGGCGCTTGATCAAAGCATTCGTACCAAGCAAGAAGAAAAAGCGAAAGTAGAAGCTGAAAAGAGCAAAGCTGAAGGCGAGAAATTCCTAGCTGAAAACGCGAAGAAAGAAGGCGTTACTGTAACTGAGTCTGGCTTACAGTACGAAGTAATCACTGAAGGTGAAGGCGAAAAGCCAGTAGCAACTGACGTTGTTAAAGTACATTACAAAGGTACTTTAATTGACGGTACTGAATTTGATAGCTCTTACTCACGCAACGAACCAACAACGTTCCCACTTAATCGTGTGATCCCTGGTTGGACTGAAGGTTTACAATTAATGCCAGTTGGCTCTAAGTACAAGTTCACGATTCCATCTGATCTTGCATACGGTGAGCGTGATCTTGGTAAGATCCCAGCAAACTCAACGCTTGTTTTCGAAGTAGAATTACTTGAAATCCAAAGCGATGATAAAGCTGTTCCAGCTGAGTAATATTTAACTCACTATAAAAGGGCCTATAGGCCCTTTTTTTACGCGTGAAGTTTATTAACTAAATGCCGCTTCTTTCATTTTTAATGTGCCATTATTTGCATCAAGCTCAACCAAAGTGCCAACAGGTAAAATAAATTGGCGTTTAATATGGCCAATCATGGCTCCACGATAAGCAGGAATTCCCAGCGGTTTTATATGATCTGCAAAAATATCGTCAAGGGTTAATGAGCCATAACCTCGGCCAGGCCTACAGTCATTACAATCACCAAATACAAAGCCTGCAATCTTATCAAGTGCGCCCATGAGTTTTAGTGTACTCATCATTCTGTCAATTCGATACGGCGCTTCATCGATATCTTCTAAAAATAAAATTGCGCCATTAAAGTCAGGTAAATAGTCCGAACCTGCAAGGGCAGTCAGCACCGTTAAGTTGCCACCTATTAATTGTCCAGTAGCTTTACCTGGAGTAATCGTTTGGGTCAAATATTGTGTGTTAACTAACTCATCTTCGGCTTTTGGTAAGTTTTGGAAATACATCAGCTTACGCGCTTCGAACATGTTCTTAAATTGCGCTACGTGAAAAGGGTTCCAGTCACTTGATGCATTTGGGCCATGAAAGCTGATTAATCCAGCTTGAGAGAGTAACGCGTTGTGCAGAGCAGTAATATCCGAATATCCCATCAGTGGTTTTGGATTGTTACGGATCATCGCGTAGTCAAGCAAAGGTAAAATACGGGCGGCCCCTGAACCTCCACGTAAGCACAAAATGGCATCAACTTCTTTATCACTGAATAAGCTATTCAAATCGCTAGCTCGCATTGCATCTGTGCCAGCTAAGTGCCCTCGTCTTGCCAGAATGTTTGGTGCAAGCTTAGCCTTGTAGCCTAATGCTTCTATAACGCCCTTTGCTAGTACGATATCAGCCTGCTGCGCGGTGGCTGCTGATGGACTGCACACACCTATAGTGCCTCCCTTTGCCAGTATTTTTGGCTTTATTAATGTTTGGGTACTGCTATTTTGTGCAGCCATTAAGGGAGTTGATGTTAGACTTGCGCCTGCTGCAAGGATTGAGAGTGACTTTAAAAATGACCGTTTATTCATAGCGAGCCTCATGTTTTTATAGTATGAGTATCGCATTGAAAAAAATATTTCAAATATTTGTTACGAAATGGAATAGATGATTCTTTTGGAGATGGCAAAAAGAAACTTTCAGCAGAGAGTATTTCTCTGCTGTGTAACTGATGTTAGCTGGTGTGATTTGAATATAAGTTGTCGATTAACTCATCTTCTAATTCAAAGCGTAATTCAAGGGCTTCACCTAACGTTGATAAGTCTTTATCAAACTCATCAAGCAGGTCGTCTTGCTCTACTTCTGCGTATTTGTCGTTAAAATCGAGTGCTACATCTGTGGTTTCAGAAATGCGAGGATATAAGGTATTAGCCAACTTTTGGCTATCAGGGCCTTTTTCTTCACACGCTTTGGCAATGTCGTCGTAAATTTCGAAATGGCCAGCAGAAAGGTAATCCATCAGAATTTGGCAAAAGTTTTGAATTTGCAGTTGATCAGGAAGGGCGTGATCTTTCTTTTCATACGGTGAAAAGCCTGCAATACGGCAGAACAACACAAGCAGCTCTTGACGTTCTGTAAGCCATTTGTCGATTACAGAGTGACTACCGCCCCACTTTTGTTGAGCTTTTTCCAAACGCGTCAGCATATTTCATCTCCTCGCTGAGTAGGTTTTCCTTTGTATATATAAAAAGGAAATATGACACAAAGATCAACTAAATTCTTAGTGTCTAATTGCAACAGATTGTAAAAGTCATCCTAAAGGCATATTTTTTAGCATTGAATAGGCTAAGAAGCACCCTTGTTTTTTAGAGTGGACTTTTTTTTCTCTAATTGCAGTGTATGGGAATTGATTCAAAACTACTAGTATTAATTTTGCAATTTTTATCTAAGGGATGGGTGTGTAATTTACTGATTTAGAAAAGAAAAAACCACCAAAGTTGGTGGTTTAATTCTTTTTCTAAGACTTGTTAAACAAGCGTTCTTATTATTATGGGAAGATTGTTGTTCTTATTGTTATAAGATTTTTATTATTGTTTTTGTTAACGCGGGGTAAGTTATACCAAGCTTTTTTGGATGTTGCAAATTTATTAATGAAAAGTTTTAAATTTATTTTGTTTTTGTGCAAAAAACGCACGGTAGGCTTAGACTGGCTTAAAAAACATGATCTATATCTAGCCTTGATTATCTATCCATAGTGAGACGCGCAATATGGTGATACAATCTGCTCAATTTCATTCAGTTCTAGGATTCTATACGCATGAGCGAATTAAAAAACGATCGTTATTTACGTGCACTACAAAAGCAACCTGTTGATGTCACACCGGTATGGATGATGCGCCAAGCTGGCCGCTATTTACCTGAATACCGTGCTACACGTGCCCAAGCAGGCGACTTTATGAGTTTATGTAAAAACGCTGAACTTGCTTGTGAAGTAACGTTACAGCCATTACGTCGTTATCCGCTTGATGCTGCAATTTTATTCAGTGATATTTTAACTATTCCTGATGCTATGGGCTTAGGTCTTTACTTCGAAACAGGTGAAGGTCCGAAATTTGAACGTCCGATTTCTTCATTAGCAGATGTTAAAAAAATCCCAAATATCGATCCAACTGATGAGCTTGGTTATGTGATGAATGCGGTAAGTACGATTCGCCGCGAATTAAAAGGTGAAGTGCCGTTAATTGGTTTCTCTGGTTCACCTTGGACACTTGCAACTTACATGGTTGAAGGTGGTAGCAGCAAAACATTCGGTAAAATCAAGAAAATGGCTTTTGCAGAGCCGCAAACCCTGCACCTATTACTTGATAAATTAGCTGACTCAGTGATTGACTACTTAAACGCGCAAGTTAAAGCGGGTGCGCAATCGTTAATGGTATTTGACTCATGGGGCGGTGTATTAAGCCCACGTGACTACAATGAGTTTTCATTACAATACATGCACAAGATTGTTGATGGCTTAATTCGTGAATACGATGGCCGTAAAGTGCCAGTGACGTTATTTACTAAAAATGGCGGTCAGTGGATTGAAGCAATTGCAGCAACTGGCTGTGATGCAGTAGGCCTAGACTGGACAATTAACATCGGTGATGCAAAACGTCGTGTTGGCGATAAAGTAGCGCTACAAGGTAACATGGACCCAGCCATGCTGCATGGCACGCCTGAGCGAATTCGCCAAGAAGTTGCGACTATCCTAGAAGACTTTGGTACAGGCTCTGGCCATGTATTTAACCTAGGTCATGGCATTACACCAGATGTAGACCCAGAAAACGCAGGTGTATTTATCAACGCCGTTCATGAATTCAGTGGTAAATACCACAAATAAGCAAAAGCTAGTCATAAAAAAGCCCGCATTAAGCGGGCTTTTTCGTTACTTAAACAAACGATTTAAACCATTTAATGCGGCTACGCGATAGGCTTCAGCCATGGTCGGGTAGTTGAACGTGGTATTTACAAAGTAATCAATGTTATTACCGCCGTTCTTTTGCTCCATAATTGCTTGGCCGATGTGAACGATTTCAGAGGCACGCTCACCGAAGCAGTGCACGCCAAGTACTTCTTTGGTATCAACATGGAATAAAATCTTTAAGCTACCTACCTCAGTGCCCGCAATTTGCGCACGCGCTAAATGCTTGAATTGAGCACGACCTACCTCGTAAGGGACTTTTGCTGCTGTTAACTCTTGCTCTGTTTTACCGACTGAGCTCATTTCAGGAATTGTATAAATACCTGCTGGAATATCAATGATCAGCTTTTCATCACAGTTACCACATGCAATCGCATCGGCTGCAATACGGCCTTGGTCAAATGCCGCACTGGCAAGACTTGGGTAACCAATTACATCACCGACAGCATAAATGTTGTCGACTTCTGTTTGGTATGTTTCATTCACTCTAAGCTGGCCACGACCATCCGCTTTTAGGCCAACAGCTTCAAGATTGAGTGTGTCTGTGTTACCAGTACGACCATTGGCAAATAAAATACAGTCAGCTTTTACGCGCTTACCTGATTTTAAGTGCATTACCACACAATCATCGCGAGTTTCTACGCGATCAAACTCTTCATTATGACGAATAACAATACCGCTATTCCAAAAGTGATAGCTTAGAGCATCTGAAATTTCTGCATCCATAAAGGCCAGTAGGCGGTCGCGGGTATTCACCAGGTCAACCTTGGCACCTAAGCCTTTAAAAATAGAGGCGTATTCACAACCAATCACACCGGCACCATAAATCAGCACACGATGAGGGTCATCTTCAAGGCCTAAAATCGTATCGCTGTCGTATATACGTGGGTGTTTAAAGTCTACACCCGGTGGACGATAAGGGCGCGAGCCAGTAGCAATAACAATCGTTTGTGCAGTAAGAGTTTCAAACGAACCGTCTAGGTGCGTCACTTTGATAGTGTGTTTATCAATAAACTCAGCATCACCTTGATACATATGAATGCGGTTTCGCTCATAAAAGCTGCTACGTAAATTAGATTGCTTTGAAATGACGTTACTTGCGTGGCGCAAAATATCTGGGAAAGTTAAGCGGTTAGGGCGCTCACTAATATTAAAAAGCGGGTTTGCTTTATATTCAATATAACGGCTCACAGAATGACGTAATGCTTTTGACGGGATAGTACCCCAGTGAACACAACCGCCGCCTACTGCTTCTTGACGCTCAATAACAGCGACTTTTTTGTTGCTTTTAGATAGGTTCATGGCGGTACCTTCACCGCCAGGACCTGTACCTATGATGATCGCATCATATTGATAAGATGGAGTATCTTTTTGCTTTACTTGTTGTTTGGCCACAGCCGCTCCTATGTTAACTAAAAGAGGCTTTTAACAACCTCGCATTTAGTGCAAGCCAAGCCTGCTTTTGGTTTTCCCAAGCGGCTTCAAGCTCATGATATTGTGTCATTAATGCTGATTTTTCGCACTGCTTCATCATTTTATTTCGTTTGATTTCTAACACGCGTTTTTGCAGGGCACAGAAGTGTTGCAGTCTTTTCAGCAGTAAATCGTACTCAGATTGTAATAATGTAAGCTTATCTTGCGCTAAAGGCAATTTTGCGAGGCGACCTTGGGTCTTATTCATCAAGGTTTCTGCTTTGGCTTTTTCAATTCGCTCAATAGGTGTGCGCTTTAATTTTGAAGCAAGGCCAATTGCAGCTAAAGAGCGGATCATCCACTTCGTTGGATCATAATGATACCACTTGATGCCGTTACGGTAGTCGCTTGCAAAAATGTGGTGGAAGTTATGATAGCCTTCACCGTAAGTGAATAGCGCTAAAAAACCATTATCACGCGCCGTGTTCTTTTCTGTATATGGACGTGAGCCCCAGATGTGTGCAAGTGAGTTGATAAAAAACGTAAAATGCTGGCTTAATACTAAGCGCAGTAAACCAACCAGTAATAACATCCCCCATACATCACCAAGCATTAAACCTAGCAATAAAGGAATACCAAAATTAGTCGCGACGACTAATTTCATATAATGGCGGTGTTGCCACATAACAACTTTATTTTTTTGTAAGTCGCGACAGTTACTATAGTTCCCGTATTGCTCGCCTTGATAATCACGTAACATCCAACCTATGTGGCTATACCAAAAACCATTTGTGGCGGCATATGGGTCTTTAATTGGATCATCGACTTGACCATGATGAATACGGTGATCGCTACTCCAGTGCAACGCACTATTTTGCAGAGCAAAAGCACCGCCTAAAGCAAAAAATACTTCAATAACAGGGTGCACATCATAGGCTTTGTGTGCCCATAAACGGTGATAACCGGCAGTAATAGAAAGTCCGGCGTAGAACATACAGCCAACGAAGGCTATCCACTGTGTACTGGTGTATCCGTAGCTAAAGCCATACCAAGGAACAAGGGTGATCGCGGCCAAAAATGTAAGGCTAAAAAATAGCACATTGGTCCAAATAATCGGTGGTTTTTTCATCTGAATAAATCTCGGCGTACAGTTGTACGCTAAAATAGTGTTTCATTCTCTCCGCGTCAAGTATTAGACTGTCTCATTAACCGAAAAAATTATTAAAAGTTCACTCTGGGAGTTTCCATGTCGGGTGTTAGAGCGCAACAGAAACAAAAAACACGACAAGCACTGATCGAAGCAGCATTCAATCAATTGAGTGCTGATCATAGTTTTTCTAATTTAAGCTTGCGTGAAGTTGCCCGTGAAGCAGGGATTGCACCAACTTCTTTTTACCGTCACTTTAAAGACATGAATGAGCTCGGATTGACCATGGTTGATGAAGCTGGTTTAACACTTCGCCAACTTATGCGCCAAGCTCGCCGTCGTATTGAGAGTGGTGGCAGTGTGATCACCACATCAATCGTTACTTTTATGGAATTTATAGATAACTCGAGCAACCAATTTAGATTGTTATTGCGAGAGCGCTCAGGGACTTCAAAAGCATTTCGTGCCGCGGTTGCTCGTGAGATTAAACATTTCATTTTAGAACTCGCACATTATCTTGAAAGCGAAACACCATGCGATCCAACTCATGCATATATCCAAGCTGAAGCTATGGTGACTTTGGTATTTAACGCCGGTGCCGAGGCCCTCGATATTGAAGGGGCGCAGCGCGAAGAGCTGGTTGAACGCCTGATCTGGCAATTACGTTACATTGCGCGCGGTGCCACTTTATATGTACGTGATAGTAATCAATCTCAAAAGTTAATCTAAGCAATAGAAGCTTTACCGTCCGAAATTTTAAACGTTCAATACATTTAAGTTGGGTTAATTAACCTGTTAATTGCTTTATTGTGGATTTTTATTTCTAAAATTGGGATTTGAAAATCGATTTTGTGGAAAAATTATGCTTGCAAGCTGGTTTTTTGAATGTTAAAAATACAGCCACTGAACACACATTTAGTAAATTAAGATGCAAATTACACATTCAATTACATTAAAACTAAACCTCTTACTGATTAAATCAGTGAGCGGGGCTTAGTGTATTTGCATTTGTAGAACATTAAAAAACCCCGCAACCGCGGGGTTTTTTTTATCTCGCTAATGGGTCATTGGGAACGAGGACAGTTTATGAAAGATAAGGTTTGGATTTTTGACACAACGTTACGTGATGGTGAGCAAGCATTAAAAGCAAGCCTAACCGAAGACGACAAAATTCAACTTGCGCATACCATTAGCCGCTTAAATGTGGATGTAATGGAAGTAGGTTTTCCGGTATCTAGCCCGGCAGATTTTCGCTCTGTACAGCGAATTGCGACTGAAGTGAAAGGGCCAATTATCTGTGGCTTAGCACGTGCAGTAGCAAAAGATATTGAAGCATGTGGTGAAGCACTTCGCCCGGCAGAGCAGGGCCGTATTCATACTTTTATCGCAACCAGCCCATTACATCTTGAGCACAAATTACGTATGAGTTTAGACGATGCAACGGCAATGGCTGTTAAGTCGATTAAACTTGCTCGTAACTACACGGATGACGTTGAATTTTCATGTGAAGATGCTGGCCGCACGCCACACTGGGATTTATGCCGCATCGTTGAGAGTGCCATTGATGCGGGTGCATCAACCATCAACTTACCTGATACCGTAGGCTATGTAACACCTGACGAATATGCAGCGATGATTCATCACTTAATGAACAATGTACCAAACATCGACAAGGCGCGTTTAAGTGTGCATTGCCATAATGATTTAGGTTTAGCGGTTGCTAACTCAATTGCTGCGGTACAAGCCGGTGCGCGTCAAATCGAATGTACTATTAATGGTATTGGTGAACGTGCAGGTAACTGTTCGCTTGAAGAAGTGGCGATGATCATGAAGATGCGTGAAGACCACTTAAAAGTGCATACCGATATTCGCAGTGAAGAAATTTATCGTGCTTCGCGCCAAGTCGCGAAGATTTGTAATATGCCTGTGCAACCAAACAAAGCAATTGTTGGCGAAAATGCCTTTGCACACAGTTCAGGAATTCACCAAGACGGCGTATTAAAAGCGCAAAACACGTACGAAATTATGTCGCCAGAAAGTGTCGGTGTACCTAATAACCAATTAAACATGACTTCGCGTTCAGGTCGTCATGTTATTGAGCATCGTTTAGAAGAGTTAGGCTATCAAAAATCTGATTACGATATGGATAGCTTATACACTAGCTTCTTAGCATTAGCAGACCAAAAAGGCACTGTGTATGACTACGACTTAGAAGCTATGATTTACTTCAATCAAATCAAAGATAAAGACGAGAAGTATCAACTTGAATTTGTTAACTCTACGTCTAACTCACAATCAGTAGCGAGCTCAACAATCGGTATGACAATTGATGGCGAGTCTAAGCAAGAGGCGGCAACAGGTAATGGCCCTGTTGAAGCATCATTCTTAGCAATTGAGCGCTTAACGGGTATGTCGGTCGAAATGATTGAATACAACCTAGAAGCAACAGGCCAAGGCGCCAGCTCGCTTGGGCAAGTGAACATTATTGCTAAATACGATGGTCGCCCTTATCACGGTGCGGGCATTGCAGCGGATGTGGTTGAAGCGTCAGTACGCGCCATGATCCGTGTTTATAACTTAATTTATCGTGCACAAAAAGTGTCTGATTTAAAACAACAGAGGAAAGCAGGATGAGTCAATCGAATTACAGTATCGCAGTATTAGCAGGCGACGGGATTGGTCCAGAAGTTATGGCTGCAGCAGAAACCGTCTTGGATGCTGTAAGCGAAAAATTTGGTTTTACTTTGACTCGTCATCACCACGCGATTGGTGGTGCTGCCATCGATGAGTTTGGTCAGGCACTGCCGCAAAGCACATTGAGCGCATGCGAAAATGCTGATGCGATTTTATTTGGTTCGGTAGGCGGCCCTAAGTGGGAAAACTTACCACCGAACGAGCAACCAGAGCGCGCGTCACTGCTGCCACTGCGTAAGCATTTTGGTTTGTTCTGTAATTTACGCCCAGCACAATTATTACCAGCACTAAGTGCTGCGTCACCGCTCCGTGCAGATATCAGTGCACAAGGCTTTGATATCTTATGTGTGCGTGAGTTAACCGGCGGTATTTATTTCGGTGAAAAAGGCCGTAGTGGCGAAGGTGATCAAGAAGCAGCTTTCGATACCCAGACCTATTCACGTAAAGAAATTGAGCGCATCGCACGCTTTGCATTTGAAGCTGCAAAGCTGCGTAGTAATCACGTTACTTCAGTTGATAAAGCGAATGTATTAGCGACCAGCGTACTTTGGCGTGAAGTGGTCTCTGAAGTGAGCAAAGACTACCCAGAAGTAAGCCTAGACTACATTTATGTTGATAACGCGGCAATGCAGTTAGTGAAACAGCCAAGCCAGTTTGATGTACTTCTTTGCGATAACCTATTTGGTGACATTTTGTCTGATGAGTGCGCGATGATCACAGGCTCTATGGGCTTATTACCATCAGCGAGTTTAAATCAGTCTGGCTTTGGTTTGTATGAACCTGCTGGTGGCTCAGCACCAGATATCGCGGGTAAAGGGGTGGCAAACCCAATCGCACAAATTTTAAGTGCTGCGCTTATGCTGCGCTACTCACTAGGTCAAGATGAAGCGGCTCGCACGATTGAAAAAGCGGTAGCAGAAGCGGTTGAGGCCGGTGTTGGTACGCCAGATATCTACCCAAATGCAGGATACACCACCAGTGATGTTGCTGCGGCAATTGTGGCACGTATTTAATTAAAAATTGTTTGCGCTGAGCTCGTCACTCAGCGTAACTAAAATGAGGGAATAGCAAGTGGCCCAAACCTTATACGATAAAATTTGGCAAGCTCATGTAGTCGCCAGTATTAATGATCAAACCGATTTACTTTATATCGACCGTCACCTAGTTCATGAAGTTACTTCGCCGCAAGCCTTTGCTGGTTTACGTGAGAAAAACCGCAAAGTACGTTGCCCAGAAAAGACCTTTGCAACCATGGACCATAACGTTTCAACAAAAAGCCGCTCATTAGATGCAGCCAGTGAAGTGTCGAAAAACCAATTAATGGCACTGGATGCAAACTGTAAAGAGTTTGGTATTCAACTTTATGATTTAAATTCTATTAACCAAGGTATTGTGCATGTAATGGGGCCTGAGCAAGGCATAACTTTACCTGGCACAACCATTGTTTGTGGTGACAGCCATACCTCTACCCATGGTGCATTTGGTGCACTAGCGCACGGTATTGGTACTTCAGAAGTTGAACATGTACTAGCCACTCAAACGCTACAGCAGAAAAAAGCCAAGTCGTTAAAAATTCAAATTAATGGTCGCCTTCGTCCAACCGTTACTGCAAAAGATTTAATCATGGCAGTGATCGGTAAATTAGGAACTGCGGGTGGTACTGGCTATGTTGCCGAATTTTGTGGTGAAGGAATCGAAGCGCTGTCTATGGAAGCCCGTATGACGCTTTGTAATATGAGTATTGAAATGGGCGCAAAAGCGGGTTTAATCGCACCAGATCAAACAACTTATGATTATTTAAAAGGTCGCCCATTTGCACCAAAAGGTGCTGACTTTGATAGTGCTGTTGCCTACTGGCAAACGCTAAAAACAGATGAAGGCGCACAATTTGACCATGTTGTTGAATTGGAAGCTGCTGATATTCAACCGCAAATTACTTGGGGTACCAGCCCTGAGCAAGTGATTGGCGTAGATGAATTCATTCCTGATCCTGATAAAGAGCCAGATCTAATCAAAGCTGATGCGATTCGTAGCGCACTAAAATATATGGGTTTAAAGGCTGGCGATAAATTGTCTTCAGCAACTGTTGATACCGTGTTTATTGGCTCATGCACAAATAGCCGAATTGAAGATTTACGTGCTGCCGCGCAAATTGTTGAAGGTAAGCAGGTTGCAGCGGGTGTTGAAGCACTGATTGTTCCAGGTTCTGGCCTTGTTAAAAAACAAGCCGAAGACGAAGGCCTTGCAGATATCTTCAAAGCAGCTGGCTTTGAATGGCGTGAGCCAGGTTGTTCAATGTGCTTAGCAATGAATGACGATAGATTAGAAGCCGGTAAACGCTGTGCGTCGACCTCAAATCGCAACTTTGAAGGTCGCCAAGGTCGCGGTGGTCGCACTCACTTAGTGAGCCCAGCAATGGCAGCGGCAGCGGCAATTCATGGTCGTTTTGTTGATATCAGAGGAGAAGCCTAATGAGCGTATTTTTTAGTGGCTTAATGGCCCCGTTAGATAAAAACAATGTTGATACTGACCAAATTATTCCAAAGCAGTTTTTAACGTCGACAAGCCGTGATGGTTTTGATGCGGCGCTTTTTTACGATTGGCGTTATTTAGATAACGGCGAGCCAAACCCTGAGTTTATTTTGAACCGCCCTTGTTACCAAGGTGCGCAAATTCTTTTAACTCGCGACAATTTTGGTTGTGGTTCATCGCGTGAGCACGCGCCATGGGCATTAAAGCAATATGGTTTTGAAGTTATCTTAGCGGAAAGTTTTGCCGATATTTTCTTTAATAACTGCGGCAATAACCAAATGCTTGCTATCGCATTACCTGCAGAAACACTTGAGCAATTATTTGTGCTGAGTGAACAGCATGATGATATTAATATCGAAGTTGATTTAGAAAACCAACAACTTCGTAGCGATAAGTTTGACACTATTCACTTTGATATTCGCCATGATATTAAAGAGCGTTTATTAAGTGGCTTAGATTTTATCGGTGTGACTGAAACACTTAACAGCCAAATTGATGCTTTTGAGAAGCAACTAGCAGCAGAGCGCCCTTGGCAATAATCTGTTCTTCCATGTGAACCTAAACGCGGCCAAGGCCGCGTTTTTATTTTTGGTGTATTAATTAAAATTACAATATTTAGTTTTATGGGTACAATCTACAATCTACAATCTACAATCTACAAACAATAAAAGTAAGGTGAATTGCGTGAGTTACAAGTTAAAAAGGAATTTTGGAGCGGTTCTAGTCGCTGCTTTAATGATGGTTGGATGTGGCGGTGGTGGAAGTGACTCAGAAGCTCCCATTGAGGAGCCATTAACAGTTTCAATAGATGGTCCTGCAAGTGTATCGGAGGATGATGGGTTTACGCTGCAAGCAAATATAAACAAAAGTGATACTGATGTCTCATTTCAATGGCTTGATTCAGAAAACAGCATTGTAAGTGATAAGGCGATATTAAAAGTAGAATCATTTGATGTGGTTGAAGATACTGCATTTAAATACAGGTTATACGTATACTATGAAGGTAAAGAGTTTAAGGCTGAGCATACAATTAATGTAAAGCATCGCATTAATGTTTGGAAACAACCTTTAGATGCAGCTAAAACAGTTTTACTATTGCAAAACGTACTTCTCGATGAAGCACAAACTATTAGTAATCACTTGTTAGCAAAGCTTGAACGAAAAAATATCGACCTCGATAAAGTATGTGAAAATGGAGGGTTATATACTCTTTCATATTTGGATAATGATGATTCTAGCACTATTTCTGTAGGGGATGTATTACAGGAATCTTTTCAGGATTGTTCTGATTATTACCGCAATACCTTAAGTGGTCTCAGAATAGTTACGATTTTAGAGGCTGACCTGCAAAATGGTGTTATTGAGTTTAACGTCAACAACAGTGATATTGAAATACTGGAAAGTGTTTACTCATATAATGAGTTGATGACGTTTAAGGGGAGCTACTCTACTCACTTTTCATATTCACCTAGCGTTCGAACTATAGCTATAGCTGCAGATGAAAAACTCCAAGGTATATCTTTAAAGCCATTTAGCTACGAAGAAGCTTTTTATTACGTCAATATTAAAGAATTAAACATTGAAAAAGTAATCGACTTTAATACAGCGACTTACACTATAGATATCAATGGCACTGTTAATGATACAAATTTAAATGGTGAGTATAGTTTCTCTCAAGAAGATGCATGGTATGGGTACTTTATGGAGTATCCGCATAAAGGCTCTATTAAAATTAGCTCAGCAAAAGAGTCAGTTCTACTTGCTAGTAATTTTGTTTCAGATTCTGAAAAGCTAAACGTTAGCTATAGTGAAGAGCAGCGTCAAATTTATTGGTCCAGTTACCTCGTTTCAGCTATGTCTTCGTTTAATATATTTAACAATATCAAAACATTTCGGGCAGATAACTTTGAGCATGTGCTTGATACTGGAAGTGTTAATAATAATTCTGTTCAGTTAGATGGTCCAGTATCGTTAATTTTTTCAAGACCTGTAGCTGCTGATACCTCTGCCAGTGCATATTTTCAAACTCCATTAGGGTATAAGTATATTAATATTCCAGCTAGAGTTGAGGTTAATGGTGCAATAATTAATATTTATCCAGAACAGCCATTAAAAGCTGATACAAACTATGAGTTACATGTTTCGGGTATTACAAGTATTACAGGACAAGAGCATAGCTGGATAGATTTGGATATAAAAACTACTGATAGTATTATTCCTAATCTAACAAGTTCTAGCTATTTTTATCAAGACAATCATTATCCTACGCTGAGTGTTGTAGGCAGTACTTTCAATGAAGGCCAAGCTCAATCTTATAAGTGGGTTGATTTATATAGTGCTGGTATAGAATTTGATGACGAAAATGCAGTTTCTACAAGTTTTAGCTTACCAGAAGGACTTGAGTCAGATATAACCATTGAAGTGATGATAACTAATGATCTAGGTGATGTTGCAAAAGAAAGGATAATTTTGCAGTACTTACCTTACTCAGGAACATATCTTTTTATTGATGGTATTGAAGGTGATTACGTTAGCCAAGGTGAGAAGATAGTAGAGACGCTGACAACGGGGGATTTTTCTGTATCTCGTGATTCAAATGATCAATCCCACTTGCAGTTTTCTTTTTATAATGATGAAAGTTATTGGAATATAAACCTGAAAGCCCCTCGTGATTCAAGCTTGTCTGTTGGCGAATATTTAAATGCTACTCGCTACCCTTTTCAAGATGAATCGTCAGCAGGATTAGAGCTTTCTGGTATGCATAGAGGGTGCAATACGCTTTATGGGCATTTTGAAATATTTGAATTAGAAGAAAGTTCTAATGATGAAATTCAAAAATTAGCTGTAAATCTTACACAGATATGTGGAAGTGGAGAATCTCCAGAGTTAAAAGCTTATATTCGATTTAATTCAGCAGTACCATTAAATCAATAACTATAGATATTGAAACGCGGCCAAGGCCGCGTTTTTATTTGTTTCTAAAAAAGAAAGTTGCTAATTTGGTTGGTAAAATAATGAAAACAACAAATAACTATGTGGCCTCTTTCTCCTAAATCTATCGGCATCTTGATGGGTGTGCTTTATGGCATCAGCATGCGCATCTTTCTTGAAGTTAGCGAAACGTTTAATTTCGGTAGCCTCGTTACTATTTCGTTTATGTTTTTAGTGCCTGTGGCTATTGGGTTTATACGGGTACATTTTGAATATAATCAACTGTCGCCGATGACATATGGAAGAATGGCGGTAGTCGCTTGGCAGCCTATTTTTGTGTTCTTATTTGTCAGCGTAGTAACTCTTTTAGAAGGAAGTATCTGCGTTGCAATGGCTCTCCCTGCATTTATGTTTTTTGCTAGTATTGGCGGTATATTAGCAGGGCTATGTCATCGCCTTTGGGAAAAGAAAAGCAACAAAGCGGTGATGTCGGTAGCTTTGTTGCCGTTGATCCTTTCTCCTTTAGAGCTCAACTTTTTACACTTATCGAAAACTTACGAAGTTAAAAATGCGATTGTTATCAATGCGCCTGTTGATGTTGTGTGGCAACAATTAGCTAATGTTAGCCAAATTCATGAGGGCGAATATCCAAGTTCATTTTCGCAATTAATTGGTATTCCTAGGCCAATTCGAGCTGATATGAGTGGTGATGGGGTAGGTGCAATTAGAACCAGCCAGTGGCAGAAAAATGTTGTATTTAAAGAAGTGATAACCGAGTGGCTGCCGACTGAGAAAATGCTTTATAACTTTGAGATTGACCCTGAGTTAATTCCTGATCATGCACTTGATCAGCATGTGAAATTAGGTGGTGAATATTTTTCGCCGCTGCATGGTGGTTATGAGTTAGTTACAAGTGGTAATAATCAAACGCTGTTAAGCCTTAAAACGACGGTACTTGATAACACTAACTTTGGCATTTACTCACGAGTATGGGGGGAAGTGATCTTTCAGGATTTTCACCGAGCACTTCTCAAGCTAATGAAAGATCGCGCTGAAAATGACAATAAATTAGTTGTAAAAACAGGATGACCACTCGCTGTCTAGCAGCTTATCGTAATTGTTTTCTTTATGGCCATTAAACCATTAGCCTAGACTGAAATTTTATTTAGGGAACACACCATGAAATACTTAGTGGCATCGATGCTCGTGGCAGCATCATCAGTAGCGGCTGCACGACCTGCGCCGTTAGTGTCAATTCCAAGCCATGATGGCTTTTTTGACAACATTGCAGCCCATTGCGGTAAAGCTTACGAAGGTAAAGTGAGCGTTGATAACGCGGCTGGTCCAAGCTCGTTTGCGGGCAAAAAGTTAGTAATGCATGTACGTCGTTGTAACGAGCGTGAGTTACAAGTGCCATTTCATGTGGGTGATGATGCATCTCGTACTTGGATCATCACAAAAACTGGCAGTGGTTTGAGTTTAAAGCATGACCATCGCCATAAAGATGGCAGCGATGATAAATCAACCATGTATGGTGGTCATACCCTTGATGCTGGCTTTGCTAACGCGCAGTCGTTCCCGGCTGATCAATATTCAAAAGAGTTGTTTGTTAGCCAAGGTATTCCCCAATCAATGGGTAACACGTGGCAAATGTATATTTATCCTAAGCAATTTACTTATCGCTTAGTACGTGAAGGACGTGAGTTTCGCGTTGATTTTGACTTAACTAAACCTATCACGCCGCCAAGCGCGCCGTGGGGATATGAAGACTAGTATTATTTAGCTTCGTCTTCACACTGTAAAACAACCGTTAAAGGTGGCTGATAGGCGCGTGGTTTAGTTGGAAAACGTTCATACTCCTGCACCCCATCAGTCACTCTTAGCATAAATGGTTTGTCTCTACATAAGCGGTTTGCATGGCGCAGTAAGAATACGCTTTGATTGCGAAAGTGCTTGTAGTCGTCAGACTGAATTTCGAGGTGGTAGCGGCCGTCGGCTAATGCAGTTTGGTTATAATGGACTTTCTCGTCAAAATCATAGAGTTTTTCTGTTTCGCCTTTTGCAGCTTGCGCATAACTGCATCCAGCTAATATTAAAAAGGCGCTGATTAATAGTGCTTGTGTACTTCTCACTTCACTCATAAACACTTAACTCCATGTGATTAATACCTTGTTTCATCGTGATGTTGAACCTGAATTAGCATCCATAGTCAAACTAAGGTAACGTTATGTCTTACATGTAGTTTAACACCCAAAAAGGGAAAATGTGATGCTCAATAAAATAAAACAGCTGTTTTCAGCTTTGAACGATACCCAATCTAATATTTCTGAGCATGACCTAAAAACCGCCGTTGCTGCGTTATTAATTGAGGTTATGCGAGCAGATGATGAGTTACAAGATGATGAGCAACAGACCCTGAATGAGACCTTAAAGAAGTACTTTTCTCTTACCGATGAAGAGGTTCAAGAGTTAGTTGCAAGTGCGTCTCAGCACCTTGATGATGCGATAGATTATTTTCAGTTTTCAAAACAAATCAATGCCCAATGCAGTGCCGAGCAGCGTATTGATATCATCGAGCTGTTGTGGCGTTTAGCCTACGCAGATGGCAATTTAGATAAGCATGAAGAAATGGTTATTCGCCGCGTTGCAAGCTTACTGTATGTAACCCACGAAGATTTTATCGCTGCTAAGCTAGCAGCGACAAAACTAAGTTAGCAATTATTTATTTAATTTGCTCGCTACGCTCACAAGTTGCTGGGCAAGGCTCGCAACTTGCTCGGCTGTATCAGCATCGCTGATGCGGCCTTGTTCATCTAGTTTTGTGTGGATAGCAGAAACTGCTAATTGATCAGCAAGTATGATACTGCCAATTCCTGATAAAATATCACGTACGTGATTTAAACCTCGTAAGCCGCCTAAACCACCTGGCGAAGCTGCATAAAGCGCCGTGATTTTATTACGAAATGCTGGAACCGCGCCTTGCTCTGTACGGGATGCCCAATCGATTGCGTTTTTAAGTGGTGCTGTAATTGAACCATTATACTCTGGACTAGCTAATAAAATGCCGTCAGCAGCGCGAAGCTTATCTTTTAACAATTGTGCGCCAGCTGGCGTGCCTTGCGCTTCAATATCTTCATCAAATAAAGGCAAGTTTAAATCGCTTAGTTTTATCACTTCTACTTCTGCACCACTTTCGAGGGCGAAGCGTGCAGCTTCATTAATCAGTTTTTGATTAAAGCTGTCTTTACGTAGACTGCCTGCTAGGGCAATAATTTTTGGTGCTGTCATGATGGCTTCCTTTTTTAAGCTTCACTGTTGTTGATACACTCACTGCTGATACGTTCACTGTAGCAAAAAACAGCTTGCAGAAAAGCCCAATAAACGCAAAACTTATGTGCGTATATGCACACAAGGAGCCGCTATGGCGATTCAATTTGATGATTGGCAAGATGTAAAAGTTGCTTACGAGGTGGCAAGGCTCGGTACGTTAACCGCTGCTGCCGAATCACTGGGGGTTCATCACAGCACGGTTCTAAGACGAATTAATAATTTAGAAGACAACCTTGATGCACGGCTATTCCACCGCCATGCCCGTGGTTATACAGTGACAGAAATTGGCGCTAAGTTATTTGCTACAGCTAAATCGATTAACGTTGAGCTTGATAAACTTCACAACGATATAATTGCTGCTGACAGTCAGTTGCGAGGGAGTTTATTATTAACCACTGTCAGTGGTTTTATTGATGTGCTGAGTGATGTGTGTGAGCAGTTTCAAAATCTGCATCCACAAGTGCAGCTCGAAGTTATTCTTGATCAAAACCGTTTACGCCTTGATCATGGTCAGGCGCACATCGCTGTGCGAGCAGGCCCTCGCCCTGATGAAGGCGACTATATTGCTCAGCATTTAGCTGAGCTTTCGTCGGGGTTTTATGCCTCAAAAAGTTATATTGAAAAGTACGGCATGCCAAAGAATATTCAGCAGTTACAGCAGCATAGTTTTGTTTCTGGAGTGGCTGGCTATAACGGTAAAGTGCCTTATTTTGCATGGGTTGATCAGCATATTGAATCAGCGCAAATTAAGTTACGTGTATCTGAAACCTCGGAAGCCACGCGGGCTATTGTTAGAGGCTTGGGGATCGGTGGTTTACAGCATGAAGTGGCGAGCCAATACCCTGATTTGCTGCCTGTACTTCCTAAAGAGCTGAGCTGGCCAACAGACCTTTGGCTGGTGACACACCATTTGGTACATCGCACAGCCAAAGTACAAGCATTTAGCCAACTTTTAAAAGCCTATTTTAAAGCGTTAAAAGCTTAAACAGATTTTTTAATGCTAATGCCTAGCCGTTTGGCTAGGCGCACAAGGTTGGCTCTATCAACGCTTAAACTGCGCGCTGTGGCAGCCCAGTTTAGGTTGTGTAGTTCAAGTTGCTGCATGATAAGCTGATAGCTAAAAGCATCGGTTGCCTCTTTGAGCGATAAGCCAGTGATTTTTTGTTCGTTAACAGCATCTGGGCTTGGTGTAGCAATCGCAGTTTTATCAATATCACAATGCTGAGGCTCGATTGTGACAATGCTTTGTTGCCATTGCTGTTGCTTTGCTTTGAGTGCAGCACGACTAATGACATGTTCAAGCTCTCTCACATTTCCAGGCCAATCATATTGGCGTAGTAGTAATTGTGTATCAATACTGAGTTTAAGTTGTTTAATGCCAAGCTTTTTAGACGTTTGCTCAATAAAAAAACCCGCGAGTAAAATAACATCGTTATCGCGCTCTTTTAATGGTGCAACATGCAATGGGTAGACGCTTAATCGGTGATAAAGGTCTGCACGAAAGCGTCCTGCAGCTACTTCTTGCTTTAAATCTCGGTTGGTTGCCGCAATCACTCTGACATCGACATAGCGGCTTTGGTCTTCCCCCACCGTTTGTACTTCACCGCTTTGTAAAACGCGTAATAGCTTACTTTGCATAGCGAGCGGAAGTTCGCCAATTTCATCCAAAAATAAGGTGCCGCCATCGGCGAGTTGAAACTTACCCTGACGAGCAGTATGTGCGCCAGTAAATGCCCCTCTACTGTGACCAAAAAACTCACTCTCTGCCAAATTATCAGGTAATGATGCGCAGTTTAGGTGGATCAACGGCATATCACGGCGCTTAGAGTTTAAATGGATATTACGCGCAACTAATTCTTTACCAACCCCAGTGTCTCCTTGAATTAATACGCTAAATTCTGAGGCAGCAACCAGCTGGATATCATTTTTAAGAGTCGTCATGGCTTGGCTATTGCCAATAATTTCAACACCTTCTCGCGTGAGTGCCTCGATATTAAGCTGCTGTGCAACTTGGTGGCTATGCTGTGCGTGTTGCCTAAAGTGCTGCAAGGTCAGGGCATGCTCAACATAGCCTGCTGCAAGTTGTTTCAATTGATTGAGCTCGTTAATAGTTAAAGCGTCAAAGGCATGTTCATCTAAGCTATCAAAGGTTAAAACGCCAAGCAGTTCGCTACTAGCTTTTGTGCTAAATAGCGGCACGCCCATGCAGGCATGAACTGGAAAGTCGCCATGCTGGCTTTCTAATAAGCCGTCATAGGGATCAGGGAGACCACAATCTTTGGCGAATTTAAGGGGCTCAGTACCACGGCATATTTCAAATAAGCGAGGATGCTCCATAATTTTAAAACGCCTTCCTAACGTATCGTCCGAGAGTCCTTGCTGGGCTACGGGCTTTAATACATCGCCTTGTTTTAATAATAAGGCGACTGCATCACATTCAACCCAATCATTAATGCAACTCAATAAATAGCTGAAATTGTGATCAACACTGCTTGCTTTCGTAAGGGCAAGTGCAACATCAAGAATTGATTTTTTGAGTGGCATGTCAATTTGACCTGAATATGTTTTTTTGATGCTTTTGATAGTGTGTCATTTTGACATTTTTATCAAGTATTTAATTTTAATGTATTGATATTTATTGGTTTTTATTTTTGGCTCGAACTGTGCAATAGCTAAGGAAATTAAACGCTGAGAGCCCTAATGAAAGTCATTAACTTAACTGAACCTATGCCAAGTAGTATTAAATTTTATCAAATCAATCAGTGGCCGTTATGGGCATTAGCATTTAGGCCTTTTTTCTTGGCTGCTAGTGTTCTAGCTGTGTTTGCAATGAGTTACTGGTTATTAATTTTGGCGGGAGTTGCGCATTGGTATTTAGCATTGCCGGCAACCCTTTGGCATGCTCATGAAATGTTGTTTGGCTTTGCTGGCATAGTTGCTATGGGATTTTTGCTAACCGTTGCGCAAACATGGACAGGCGTCCCTAGTGTCAGTGGCATTAAGCTTTGTTTGCTCAGTGTTATCTGGCTTGCTGCAAGGCTTAGTTTTTTTATTGATATTGCTGGGGTCGAACAGCTAAACCTTTATATTGTAAGTATATTGCAGCTAGCATGGTGGCTGGCTGGGATTATTATTCTAGCTGACATGCTGATACAAGCGAAAAGTAACCACAACTATTTATTTATCGTTATCACATCTTTGCTTTGTGCGCTAAATATGATTTTTTTGAGCTTAGTTGTGCTTAATAAAATGTCGCTTGCGCTTAGTGTTGTTGATACTGGCGTGCTGATCATGACTCTTCTAGTTGGCGTTCTAGCTGGTCGAGTCGTGCCGTTTTTTACCACGCGAGGTCTTAACTTGAGTGAGCAAGTTAGAACGCCAAAGCTTGATAAATTAGTTGTGTTTAGCTCATTTTTTGCCATTACATGGTTCTTTATGAGTCAGCTGTTTTTTAGTGCGATGAGCACTGGTTGGATTTTTGCTTGGCTTGCTAGTTTACATGCCACAAGGTGTGTTTTGTGGTGGCAAAGAGGGGTTTTAAAAGTACCTCTGCTTTGGTCATTGCACTTAGCTTATTGGGCTTTATCTGTGGGTTTAGGACTCATTGCATTAAGTTTTTATAGTGCCAGTATTTTATTCAAAGACGCACTTCACCTGATCACTGTCGGCACCATTGGCTTGATGATAATTGCCATGATGGTGCGTGTATCTCATGGCCATACTGGCAGGGCACTGCAAGTCCCTACGTTTATTAGTATGGCATTCGTATTAATTGCTTTCGCTGCCATTGTACGCTCGGTACTTCCTCCTTTTTTAGGTCACCATCTTACATGGCAGTTAAGTGCTTTGTTGTGGGTTGTTGGCTTTAGCTTATTTTTATTTCATTGTGCGCCCATCTTAGTGAATCGTCGTGTTGATGGTCGCCGCGGTTAAACTCTCTAATAGGAAAAACTATGTTATCTGAAAAAACGATCCAGATTGTTAAAAGTACTTTGCCGTTGCTTGCAGAAGCAGGACCTCAAGTTACTGAGTATTTTTATGATCGTATGTTTAGCTACAATCCAGAGCTTAAAAATATTTTTAATATGACTCACCAGCAATCAGGTACTCAACAATTTGCGTTGTTTAATGCCTTGGCTGCCTATGCTGCAAATATTGATAATTTGGCAGTATTGAAAGGTACGCTTGCGCGTATTAACCATAAACACACCAGTTACCATATTTTGCCAGAACATTACCCCATTGTTGGTGGGCATTTGATTGCAACTTTAAAAGAGTTACTGCCTGAGCAATTTACGCCTGAGGTCGAGTATGCTTGGCGTGAAGCCTATTCCCTATTGGCTGATGTATGTATCAACGAGGAGATGGCGTTATATCAAAAAAACAAAAAGGCAACGGGCGGCTGGTTTGGTACCCGCACTTTCACCATTACAGAAAAACGTATGGAATCTGCACAAATTTGTAGTTTTACATTAACGCCTACTGATGCAAAGCCTGTTGTAGCGTATTTACCGGGTCAATATTTAGGGATTAAAGTAACGCCAGCGAAGAGTGATTTAACTCAAGTTAGGCAATACTCTTTATCGCAGCAAAGTAATGGCCGCAATTATCGCATTAGCGTGAAAAAAGAAGGTTTAGTGTCTAATTATTTACACAGTTTAAGTGAGGGTGATGAAGTAGAAATTTATCCACCCGCAGGCGATTTTGTGCTTTGTGAAATTGATTCCCCTATTGTGCTAATTTCGGCGGGTGTTGGTCAAACTCCATTGATGGCGATGCTTGAAACATTATTGAACAATCAACATAGCAAGCCAATCCATTACTTGCATGCTTGTGATAGTCAAACGCAGTTTGCCTTTGATGAGTATTTACTAAAGCAACAGCAAGCACATGCGTTATTTAATTGTGTTTCTTGGTTTAAGGATGGCAAGGGAGGGGACTTTGCGGGCTTAATGGATGTAAATCACATTGCTGATAACTTACCAATTAGCGAGGCTGACTTTTACCTATGTGGTCCAATCGCATTTATGGCAATGATAAAAGAGCAGCTGCTAAGTTTAGGGGTTGCAAGTGAACGAATTCATTATGAGGTGTTTGGACCTCACCAAACGCTATAATGAAAAAAGGCGCAGCTTTTGCTGCGCCTTTTGTTAGTTTACTTCGCACTCTACATTAGGTAGTGGAATACGTAGCTCTTTTTTAGGGTAGTAAAGTAGGCATTGCTCACCTGATTTTTGTAAAACAAATTTCTCAGAAGGAATTGCATGAGCGCCCATAATAGGGAGGCCATCCGGCCCTTTGTTGGTGCCGTGATCAATCAATAGCTCTGAACTTTTAGTAAATACATTGTCGGCTAGTGTGACGATAGCACCACCTTTGGCGGATTGAATAGCCTGCTGTAACTCCGTAATCACACCTGGATTTACGCGAACAAGCGTAGCATCTTGCGGTTGCTCCGCTTGGGTACTTTTACAGCCCGCTAAGCTTGCCAGTAAAGTGCAGGTTAATAACAGTGTTTTATTCATTATTACCTTCCTTCGCTGGTAGCGGACGGGTTAAATCCATATTATTTTTGTAAAGCGGCTGCTTAATTGTAAGTGGTAGCCCTGTTTCTTGAATTGCTTGTGATGTAAAGCTTGGTTGCTTAGCACTTGAGGACTCCACCACAATTGGGCAGGTATTATTTTCAATGTGATAAAGCGCCGCACTTAGTAATGCTTCATCATTATCACCTAACTGATGGTTAAAGTCGTCATCAAGCTCACAGCCTTTTACATCGGCAGCGAATTGCGGTGAAGGAGAGGGTACTAAGCCATCAGAGTATTCTCCAAAGCCTTTGTAATTCACACCCGTTAATTGAATGCTATAGTAAGTTGTTGCACAATTATGCGTTGGGGTAAAACCATAGGGTTTACCGCAAGTTTTACCACCTATTAAAACAACCTCGGTGTCTATGCCTTTTAAGCCATTTATAAGTGCTTCAGATGCTGAACACGTATTATCAGTGCTTAATATATAAACTGTAGATAAGTTTAAGTCAGGTAAAGAGGTATTTGTTGCCTCAAAGTTAGAATAATCGATTTCAAAATCTATAAACGGGTATGGATCGCTCTTGGGCTGCTTGTCATTTTCAATAGTTTGGTAGTAAAAATAGTCACTCGTATTAGCTGGACCCGCAACCATATAGGCAAGTTGTGAAGAAAGCGCTAATAAACCACCGCCATTGTATCTAAGATCGATCACGAGCTCGTCAATGTTATTGGCTTTGAACTTATTCACAGCACTTATTAGCTCAGGCTGAGCAATACTGAGAAAGCTATTAAATTGCATATACCCAACTTTTGTACCGTTCTCAGTTGTTAAGGTATCAACATTCTGAACGGGCGTTTGAGCAATATTACCGGCTACTAGAGTAAAGGATTTTTCAGTACCATCATTACTGCGTATAACAAAGTTGTGAGAGTCGCCGGCCGTAGGTCCAAATAACGCTTCATTTAAAATATTTACGCCTTGTTGGGTATTAGTGTCAATACTAATGTCGTCAACCATTAAAATAGTATCACCGCGTTGTAACCCAACATTTGCAGCAGGTGAGTCATCCTCTAAATAGGCAACACGTAGCTCTCGTGGCGGAACATTACTGATAAATGCCCAATTGATACCATAGCCAGAAACCACGCCTGATTGAGATTCCTGGAAATACTCCTCTGTTGGTCTAGTGAAATGGAATTGATCTTTATAAGCTCCTGAGTCGGTTCTTTCGAATGTTTTTAACTGGTCGAAATAAGCGGCGACAGAGCTGAAATTATCAGGATTATTGTCTTCTATTTCGTCGTACCAAAGGTAGGTTTCGTCACTCCATGAACGTAACCACATCTTCTCGGTAAACTCAGAGCCAGCAGTATCTGGGTAAGGCTGATTATTGTTATAAGGATCATTGCCTGTGCGCGGTAAAGCGCATTGATCTTTAAATTCACTTGATGGCTCAAAAACACCAGCGGTCCAAGTGGGTTCTGAACTTGTTGTGTTGTTATTGCTCGAAGAGCCACCGCCGCCACCGCAGCCAGATAGAGACGCGCCTGAGACTGCTAAAAATATTGCTAAGGCGAGTTTATTATTGTTAAACATATTTGCTTCCTTTCCGATAGTATTTCTTAAAAATTAGCAATTACTGTATCTGAAAGCAATAAATTGTAGCGCCTCAAATGTAAATGAATGTGCTTTTAGTTATAAAGACTTACGGTTACTAATTTCAGCTACTTTGAGCTTCTGCCATGACTCAAATAGCTTACGTTGTTTGTTAGATATTTTTAAGCCATAGGTTTTTTGCATATAAAAGTAGGTATCGGCTATTTGCTTTCTTGCATAAATCGGTGGCTCAAATACACGTTGCTTAAAATCGATTTTTACTGGGCAAGCTCCATAACTGGCACTAGATGTTGCGACTATTCCGTAGCGAAAATTAGAACGGTCTGCATTGATCTCGCCAATAGCTGGAGCGAGGTTATTTATGTCGGCTTCCATTTGACGAAATTTTTCACTGACCTTAATGCAGTTTTTACGTCCGCCATCCTGCCAGCATTGTAATTGATGACCAAACTCCCACGCAGGTACTATATGCTCCCATTCTATTCTTTTTGCTCGAGCGTTTTCGTTTCCTGAGCGGGTAATGGCGTTTCTTGGAATATAACCACAAGCTTCAGGGTCTGGTACAAGCTTTTTACCTTGGCGCTTTATATCGCAGCCACAATATAAGCTTTTACTATTGCTTGGTAGATTCTTAATTAAGTGCTTTTTTGCACTGTAAAAGCTCGAAAATTGTTTAGCGGATACAGGGAAAGTAAAAATTAAACAAAGGGTTAAATATAAAAATAAACGCATATCCATCACATCAGTGAACTACAGGAGTAGCTATTTTAGAGCTACTATTCTAAAAAGGAAAAGTTTTTCAACTCAGCTATAGTTGTTAGGCCGTTTTATTAGAGGAATTACAACTATGTTATTAGGTGCCTTTTCTGTGAGTTTAAATGTGAAAGATATCCATGCTTCAAAGCAGTTTTATGAAAAACTAGGCTTTAAAGAATTTGCCGGCGAAATCGAGCAGCATTGGTTAATAATGAAAAATGGTGAACATTTAATAGGTTTGTTTCAAGGCATGTTTGATAAAACCATGCTGACCTTTAACCCAGGCTGGGATCAAAATGCTGAGGCACTGGTAGAGTTTGCCACTTTTGAGCAATTAGCCGCGCATTTTCAGCAACAAGGGTTAGAAATACAAAAAGCCGGTGACGCGAGTTTTATTATCACCGACCCAGATGGCAACCCTATTTTGATTGACCAGCACGTTTAGCAGGCTTTTTACGTTTTAAACGAATGTTCTGTAGCAATAAAATAATCCCCGTAATACAAAACAGTACGCTGGTGGCCGAAAAGCTAATTAGAAGTGGGTTATTAAAGTTTTCGCGCTCATCATAATCCATGATGTGTAGCATCCAGAAAAAGTCGAAAATGCGCCATAGGGAGCTGCGCACTGTAATGACTTTACCGGTTTGGCTATCTAAATATAAGGTTGTTGTCAGCCAATCATCAAAACTCACTTGCCAAACATTGGCCTTGTGAGCTACTTCTCTTGGTCCTTTGGTTAACAGCTGTGCTTGCGTGATATTTGCGTTAATAAGTAAGTGAGTTCTCGCGTTTTCAATTATTTGTGCTTTATTCGGCGCAGGCATTTTATCACCTGTTCTGCCATCAAAATTAAAGGAGCCGCTCGGTGCCGTGACTTCTATGATTGGCGACTCTAAAAAGTGGCTGTACTTGATACTTTCAATTTGTTCAAATTGTGCCGTTATTTTATCGATAGAAGCAGAGTAGTCTGACACTAAAAAAGGGTTACTTAGACTGCGATTTGCTAGATGTTTTCCATGCACTTTTTCAAGCGGCAATGAACTCATTACAAGCCCACCTAATAGCCAAAAAAAGATCTGCAAAGCAAGTAAATAGCCTAGCCATTTATGCCCTTTACGAGCATATTTGAACATGCGTTTATTCATTACCACCCCGTTATTATTGTTATATGGGCGCTATTTTAGGTTGTTTAGCTGTATTGCCAATGCGGCAAAATGTCGCATTAACTGTATTCTAGATTTGGTATATATACAAAACTGAGTTAAAGTTTCAGTCGATATCAATAGAGGATAAAAACGAGAGTATGTCGGAAATTCAATTTTTAAATGTAGATCTGGAGCTTGAATCAAAGCACGATATTAGTGCGCTTGTTGCTGATTTGAAGAAAAACGCTATGGTTTTACATTATGACCAAGATGAATACCGTCAACTTGCACGCATTGAAGCAACTGCAGATATCAGCTCTCCAGACAAAGCGATTAACCAGCTTTGCGAATTAATTGAATCTTGCTCGCGCAATGCATTAAAGCAGTGGTTATCTTGTTCAAAACGTACATTTGATTTAGGTTTTGAATCGGGTAACTCGCCAAAGTGCTTTAACCAACCCCTGCATGCAGATACCTTGTTACGTATCTCAGCAATTGGCGCAGGGATTGAAATTACTATTTATCCAGTCGAAAAGTAAACTGAATTTAGCGCTCTACGACTGCTGCGGTCATTCTTGATACGCAGCACAGCTCCCCAGCAGCATTGGTAATTTTGATATCCCAAACAGAGGTGCGCTTACCTAAATGAAGTGGTCTGGCCGTTGCCGTTAATGTCCCTTTTCGAGACGCTTTTATGTGGTTGGCATTAATCTCTTGACCAACAGCATAGAATTTATTGAAATCAATCACAAAGTTGGCTGCATAGCTTGCCACTGTTTCTGCTAACACAACGTTTGCTCCGCCATGAACCATGCCCATAGGGTTATGGTGTTCAGGAATTGCAGGCATGGTGGCCACTAAATAATCATCGCCAATTTCAGTCACCTCAATACCCATCGTTTTCATTAAAGTGCCTTGCCCGGTTACTCCTTGTTCCAAGTCTTTACATTGCTCCAGCGTGATTGGGTGGTGCCAAATACTCATTGTGTTTCCTTAACATGCGAATTAAAGCTAATACCTTATGGCATCTTTCATTGCGGTTCAATGTTAGTTTTGTAGCAATATGATGGAGTTAATTTAAATTTGCGATTTTCAAATAACTGTATATACTCACAGTTAAATGTACTGTATGGAAAACCAGTTGTATGCGCCCATTAACTAAACGCCAATCGCAAATCTTAGAACTAATTAAAGTCTTTATTAAAGATACAGGCATGCCGCCAACACGCGCTGAAATAGCTCAAACATTGGGTTTTAAAAGCGCCAACGCCGCTGAAGAACATCTAAAAGCACTGGCAAAAAAAGGCATGATCAAAATGAAGCCTGGAGCGAGTCGTGGTATTCAGTTGATTGAAGAAGATGAACCTGAGCAGTTAGGTTTACCTTTGATTGGCCGTGTTGCAGCTGGTGAGCCAATTTTGGCTCAGGAGCATGTCGAAAGTCATTGCCAAGTTGACCCTACGTTATTTAAACCAGCCGCTGACTTTTTACTACGTGTAAATGGCATGAGTATGAAAGATATTGGTATTATGGACGGTGACTTGCTTGCAGTACATAGAACACAAGTTGCTGAAAATGGACAAGTTGTTGTAGCTCGAGTTGATGAAGATGTAACTGTTAAGCGGCTAGAAAAAGCAGGTCGGAAAGTACTTTTACACGCTGAAAACGAAGAGTTCTCACCTATTGAGGTTGACCTTGAGCATGAATCTTTCAATATTGAAGGGTTAGCTGTAGGAGTCATTCGTAACGCTGACTGGATGTAGTTGTCCCTTATTTGGTGCACTAAATTGACTCAATTTGGTGCGCCATTGTGATTTTGCCACTTAATTAGGATTTGTGAATCCTTACTCTTTATTTAAAGCCTTATATGGCGCAGTTTTCCTCTCTTTTTGTATATTCTTCGTAAACCATAACATTAAATAACGCGCTGATTATAGTTGTTATTTCTGCACCAAAATAAACATTTATTATCACTAAAACTTGCTTATTGGTCATTTTTTAACTAATTGGTTAAAGCAATGTATTAACACCTGATTAATAAAAAGACACAAAAATGTGCGAGGTGTTAGACAGGGGGCCAGTATCATAAGTGAGTTAAAATGATACGTAGTCGCTCTGAACAATAAAAAAAACGAATGGGCACCTTGCTGTATCGCCTTTTCGCTTTGCGTCTTGCAATAGCATCTAAAGGAGCCGTCACATGGGTAAACTGCGTTACGCCTTGTGGCTTATATTGGTTGCACTCCCAGAAATTGTATTGGCAAATAGTCAATACAATATGCGAAAAGGGGTGACTGATATAAGTAATAATGTTTATGAGTTACACATGACGATATTTATTATCTGTTGTGTAATCGGCATCATCGTATTTGCGGTGATGTTTTGGGCTTTAATACACCACCGTAAATCTAAAGGGGCCAAGCCTGCCCAATTTCATGAAAGTACAAAAGTTGAAATACTTTGGACTGCCATTCCATTTGTCATCTTAATAGCCATGGCTGTGCCTGCCACAAAAACTCTCATTGCTATGGAAGATGCCTCTAAAGCTGATATCACAATTAAAGTGACAGGCTCGCAATGGAAGTGGCATTACGAATATATGGGTGAAGATATAGCCTATTACTCAATCCTATCTACACCAAAAGATCAAATAGACAATCAGGCAGAAAAAACGGAGCATTATTTGCTTGAGGTAGATAAACCGCTAGTGCTTCCTATCAATAAAAAAGTCCGCTTTTTAATGACCTCAGACGATGTTATTCATTCGTGGTGGGTTCCTGATTTTGCAGTTAAAAAGGACGCAAACCCGGGATTTATCAATGAAGCGTGGACACGTATTAACGAACCAGGTGTTTACCGTGGTCAATGTGCAGAACTATGCGGTAAAGATCATGGTTTTATGCCTGTTGTGGTGAAAGCCTTACCTGAAGATGAATTTGCTAATTGGCTTGCAGATGCTAAGGAAGAAAAGGCTAATGCAGCAGCCGCTGATGCTGCTTTGCTTGATCAAACATTACCTAAAGAAGAGCTTATGGTCTTAGGTGAGCAAGTGTATATGGCAAGTTGTGCTGCATGTCACCAGCCTACTGGTATGGGCTTACCAGGCGTGTTTCCTGCACTTAAAGGCAGTCCCATTGTATTAGGTGATGTAAAAGATCACATAGATATCGTGTTACATGGCCGCCCTGGTACGGCGATGCAAGCGTTTGATAAGCAGCTTTCAATTAAGCAACTTGCTGCGGTTATTACCTATAAGCGAAATGCATGGGGTAATGATACCGGCGATGTGATCCAACCGAGTCAAATTCAAGCCGCGATTGATGCAGCAGCGGAGGCGAAATAATGAGTAACGTTATTAATGAGCAAGCAACTGGGCATGCGCATCACGACCATCATCATCCTGCTAAAGGTTTTAAGCGTTGGCTTTACACCACCAATCATAAAGACATCGGGAGTTTATACCTGATTTTTTCTCTTACCATGTTCTTGATTGGTGGAGCGATGGCTATGGTGATCCGCGCTGAACTATTTCAGCCAGGATTACAGTTAGTTGATCCGCACTTTTTTAACCAAATGACCACGGTACATGGTTTGATCATGGTGTTTGGCGCCGTTATGCCCGCATTTACTGGGCTTGCTAACTGGATGGTGCCTATGATGATTGGTGCACCTGATATGGCACTGCCACGCATGAACAACTGGAGCTTTTGGATATTACCTTTCGCATTTTTAATCCTGTTGGCTTCGTTACTGATGCCAGGTGGTGGTCCTGCGTTTGGCTGGACATTCTACGCACCACTCTCCACCACTTATAGTAACGATAACACTGCACTGTTTGTATTTGCCATACATATCATGGGTATTAGCTCAATTATGGGGGCGATTAACGTTATCGTGACTATCGTCAATCTAAGAGCGCCGGGTATGACTTGGATGAAGCTTCCGCTATTTGTTTGGACTTGGTTAATCACAGCATTCTTATTGATCGCTGTTATGCCTGTTTTAGCTGGGGCTGTCACTATGGTGCTGACAGATAAATACTTTGCAACAAGCTTTTTTGATGCGGCAGGTGGTGGTGATCCTGTGATGTTCCAGCACATTTTCTGGTTCTTCGGTCACCCCGAAGTGTACATCATGATTTTGCCAGCCTTTGGGATTATTTCGACTATTGTGCCGACCTTCTCACGCAAAAAGTTATTTGGCTATGCTTCTATGGTGTATGCAACCTCATCCATTGCGCTGCTGAGCTTCATCGTTTGGGCACATCATATGTTTACCACAGGCATGCCTGTAGCCGGCGAGTTGTTTTTCATGTACGCCACAATGCTGATTTCGGTGCCAACGGGCGTTAAAGTGTTTAACTGGGTAGCCACCATGTGGCGCGGTTCAATTAGCTTTGAAATTCCGATGATGTTTGCCATCGCCTTTATTGTGTTATTCACCTTAGGTGGTTTCTCTGGCTTGATGCTTGCCATTACACCGGCAGATTTCCAGTATCACGATACCTATTTTGTGGTGGCACACTTCCATTATGTGCTCGTGACAGGAGCCGTGTTCTCAATTATGGCGGGAGCCTATTATTGGTTACCGAAATGGACTGGCAACATGTACAACGAAACGCTGGCGAAATGGCATTTCTGGCTATCGCTAATCAGTGTCAACGTGCTGTTCTTCCCTATGCACTTTGTTGGCCTTGCCGGTATGCCGCGTCGTATTCCTGACTATGCTCTGCAATTCGCTGACTTTAACGCCATTATCAGTATTGGTGGTTTTGCATTTGGCTTATCACAACTGTTGTTTGTGTTGGTGGTATTTAAATGTGCTAGAGGTGGCGAAAAAGCGCCTGCCAAAGTATGGGATGGAGCTGAAGGTTTAGAGTGGGAAGTTGATTCTCCAGCGCCTTATCACACTTTTGAAACACCGCCGGAGATTAAGTAATGAACCATGCACCTTTGCTAAAAAAACTGCTGATTACATGCTTGCTCATGTTCGCATTTGCTTTTGCAATGGTGCCGCTTTACGACGTGTTTTGCGACGTTACAGGGTTGAATGGTAAGCCATCATTAGAAAAAGCGAGCGCGAGTGAATCAATAAATACACAGCGTCAAGTTGATGTCAGCTTTACCACTCACGCTCAAAGCGGCGCGCCATTTAAGGTGCAGTCTGAGCAATACAGCGTGGCGGTACAACCTGGTGCCATGCGTGAAGTTAAATTCTCAGCAAAAAATACCAGTAATGAAGACAAAGTCATGCAAGCAATTCCATCGGTATCACCGGGAAAAGCGGCAAAGTATTTACATAAAATCGCCTGTTTTTGCTTTGATCAGCAGCCAATGAAAGCCGGTGAAGAAATGGAATTTACCTTGTTGTTTTATGTTGATACTGAGTTACCCGACGATGTTGAGGAACTGACATTGTCGTATACCGTGTTTGATATTAGCGGGCATGTTGTGGCTAAAAACGATTAAAAGCCGCCAAGCTAATTGCTAATTGGGAGCAAACAAAATGAATCAAAACTACGAAAAATACTATGTTCCAGCACAAAGCCCTTGGCCAATAGTGGGCGCCATCGCGATGTTTTTAATTGCTGTCGGTGCTGGTTTAACTGTGATGCAAGTCAGTGGTGAAGGCAGTAATGGCCAGTATGTATTGTATCTTGGCATTGCCATATTAATTTATATGGTTTTTAGTTGGTTTAAAAACGTTATTGAAGAGTCTCATAAAGGGCTTTACTCAGCACAAATGGACCGCTCATTCCGACAAGGTATGAGCTGGTTTATATTCTCTGAGGTCATGTTTTTTATGGCATTTTTTGGTGCTCTTTTTTACGCTCGAATGATTTCAGTGCCTTGGCTTGGTGGCGCAGGCAATAATGCCATGACCAACGAAGTACTCTGGCCAACCTTTGAAGCTGTATGGCCGCTGTTAACCACGCCATCGGGCGAGACAACACAGGCTATGGGCTGGCAAGGTCTCCCCCTGATCAATACGCTTATTCTACTTACCTCTTCGGTCACAATTCACTTTGCTCATGTTGCTATGGAAAACAATAAGCGTGGCGCTCTTAAGGTGTTCTTATCTTTAACCGTGCTATTAGGTGTGATTTTCCTTGGCTTACAAGTTTACGAGTATATGCATGCTTACCAAGACTTAGGTTTGACCTTAGATGCGGGTGTTTATGGGAATACCTTTTTCTTGTTAACGGGCTTTCACGGTATGCACGTGACATTAGGAACCATCATTTTATTCGTGGTTTTGCTAAGAATTTTTAAAGGTCACTTTACGAGTGAAAAGCATTTTGCCTTTCAAGCGGCTGCTTGGTATTGGCACTTTGTTGATGTGGTGTGGTTGTGTTTATTTGTATTTGTGTACGTGCTGTAGCTTTGTGAAGCGGCGAGGGGTTGGTGTGAATAAAGCCCAATTTCATTGCGGCAATAATGAGGATCAGCACAATACCTGAAAACAGCACTCGACGACCTAGGTAATGCGACATAGGTTTCGAGTGCTCTTTTGCTGACATCATCACAAACAGCGCTCTAAATAGGTTGAACAGAATATAAAGTAATAACAAAACAATAATGATTTTAATCATATTAGGTAATCCAAATGCAGTTAATTTTATGGCGTAAACAAAAGCTTAGCTCAATTATCGCAATTTGCGTTGTGATACTAGCAGTGCTTATTTGTTTACGACTAAGCGTTTGGCAATACCAACGAGGCGAGCAAAAACAGCAGCAACTAAGCCAGTTGGCCGTTTCGAAAGAACAAGGAATTTTGAGCTGGCAAGCGCTGCAAAGTCTACCTACAGAGCTAAATAAAACGGGTTTGCAAGTTAAGGTCTCTGGCGAGGTAAATAAACAACAGTACTGGCTGCTTGATAATCAAATCTATCAGGGACAAGTGGGCTATGACTTACTTGTAGCTATGACTATTGCAGGTGAAACCGCCCCTTTAATTGTTAACTTTGGTTGGCTAAAAGCCCCTACAAACCGGAGCCAATTGCCAACCGTTGTGTGGCCAGAATCAACACGTTTTACGGCCACAGTGCAATTGAAACAAGGTAACTTGCAAGGTTTTACGCTTGCCGATGAGATTGGTGCAGAACAAGGGTGGCCAAAGCGAATTCAAGGTATTGATTTAGCAATTTTGAGTACTCAATTAGCAATGCCCTTACAAGGCTTTATTGGTTATCGCAATGAAGCTGATGGTATCGCAACTCCGCATTATCAGAGTGTCGTGATGGGGCCAGATAAACATTACGCCTATGCCGTTCAGTGGTTATTAATTGGCTTAGCTTGTGTGGTTATTGCTTATTTTGCGATGAGAAGGAGAGGTTATGAAAATAAACCCGCTTAGTTTATTCGTTTTATGCTGTTTTGTGCCGCTGGCACTTGCTTATGCAGCATTGAAGCTTGAGTGGTTACCAAGTGGTTCGAGTAATCATGGTGAGCTTTTAAGCGAAGAAGTTAAATTAGCTGATTGGCAACAAGGTGAGCCCAAACAATGGACTATTGCGCTTAATTATCCAAAGGAGTGCAATGAAGTATGTGAAAACCAATTAGCAAGCCTAGATAACCTATACGTCGCTTTAGGTAAAAATCAGCAAAAAGTGGATGTGGCGGTACTGACAAATCAACAGCAGATATCGGCAAACTGGCGTCAATTGGTGGTAAGTCCAGCGCTCAAAGCGGGAGATTTATACTTGGTTGATCACATGGGCTTAGTGGTTTTGCATTACCCCTACAAGGCTGAGCCTGAACAAAACAGACTTATTCAAAAAGGCTTACTTAAAGACTTAAAAAAACTACTTAACTACGCGCGTTCAAGTTAAACCTCATTAAGGGGATAAAGATGTATAAAAATTATAAATATTTAGTCTTAATTACGGTTTTCTTCTCTATCTTGGTTGTTGGGCTTGGTGCTTATACACGGCTGAGTGATGCTGGGCTTGGCTGTCCAGACTGGCCTGGTTGCTATGGGTTTTTAACTGTGCCAAAACATGAAACTGCTCTGTTACATGTTGAACAAAACTACCCTGATATGATGTTTGAGGCAGCAAAAGCTTGGAAAGAGATGATCCATCGCTATTTTGCTGGTGCCCTTGGCCTATTAATTTTAGCTTTGTTTGTTTTTGCATGGTTAAAACGCCAATATCCAAATACGCCGGTTAAATTGCCACTGGCACTATTACTACTGGTGATCTTCCAAGCCGCATTGGGCATGTGGACTGTGACTATGAACTTACAGCCTTTGGTTGTAATGGGACATTTACTTGGCGGTTTTAGTATTTTGTCGTTGGTGTTTTTATTGTATCTACGCTTAAAAACCAAACCCGTAGCGAGTAATGATAGCGGTGCAAAGCCATACTATCGTCTAGCGCTTGTGGGTTTGGTGGTATTAATACTGCAAATTGCGTTGGGTGGCTGGCTTGCTGCAAATTATGCCGCTCCGCATTGTAATGGCTTACCGCTTTGTAGCTACGGACAACCGTTTTCTTTGAAGAGCGTTTTTCAACTGCCGCTCGAGCACAGTACCTATGAATATGGTGTGTTATCGCAGCAAGCGCGTATGTCAATTCACTTACTGCATCGTATTTGGGCGCTGGTTACTTGTGTGGTGTTAGCACTGATCATGTGGCGCATATATTCAAGATGTTACTCTCGAAAAATTAAGCACTGCACAGTCACCGTATTAATCGCTTTGCTGTGCCAAATCTGTTTAGGCCTAGCTGTTGTGCATTGGCACTTCCCATTAAGTGTTGCGCTTGCGCACAATCTAATGGCCGCACTACTACTGCTTAGCATGGTAAGACTATGCTTCCATTTGAAAATAAGAACCTAGGAGGCTGTGATGGCAATATTACTAAGCACAGAAAAATCATTATTTAGCCAAAGCTCAGAGTTACTTAAAGATTACTTAGCTATCAGTAAATTTAAAGTAGTTGCCATGCTTGTACTAACTGCTTGGGTTGGTTTGGCATTGGCTCCCGATGTTGGGCGTGGAGTGTTTGTACAGCTTGCAAGTTTGCTTGGTATTGGTTTGTTATCGGCCGCTGCTGCTGTAATCAATCATGTTGTTGATAGTGAAATCGACAGTAAAATGGCACGTACACGTCATCGCCCTGTGGCAAAAGGGCGCCTAAGCAAACAGCATGCTTTGAGCTTTGCGGCGACCATCGGTGTGCTAGGTTTTGTTATGCTTATGGTGTGGGCAAATACATTAACGGCAATCCTTACTTTGTTTGCACTCGTTGGTTATGCATTTATTTATACTTCGTTTTTAAAGCGCGCGACACCTCAAAATATTGTTATTGGGGGGTTAGCTGGTGCGATGCCGCCGCTTTTAGGGTGGGTTTCTGAAACGGGCCATATGGCTGCTGCGCCATGGTTATTAGTGATGATTATATTTACTTGGACTCCACCACACTTTTGGGCATTAGCAATTGCGCGTAAAAGTGACTATGAGCGTGCAAAAATTCCTATGCTGCCTGTTACTCACGGTATTGAATTTTGTAAAACCTGTGTTGTTGGTTATAGCATTTTGCTAGCTTTGGTATGTGTACTGCCTTATCTAATTGGTATGTCAGGGTTAATTTACTTGCTAGGGGCAAGCGCTCTAAATGCGGTCTTCATCTATAAGGCATTAAAACTAAAAATTGCCCCAAAAGATGATACCGCAATGGATTTATTTCGTTTTTCAATTGTGCATTTAATGCTACTCTTTATCGCCTTATTTATTGATAAATGGTTAGTTTTATGACACGAATCGTCGCTTATTTATGTTTCAGTGCGGTATTATTTGTAACCGGTTGTGGCAAAAATAACACCGCTCCTAAAGTTGAAGCGCTCGTTTACGAGCCAGCAAAGCCGATTAGTCCGTTTTTATTAACTGACCAACATGGTAAACCTGCAGATAATAGCCAATTTATGGGGCATTGGAACTTGGTCTTTTTAGGCTACACTAGCTGTCCTGATATCTGCCCAATGACACTGGCGAAATTAACTGCAGTGCAAAAGCAATTAAGCCAAGGTTACAAAGTGCAAGTATGGTTTGTTGCTGTTGATCCAAAGCGTGATACAACCGAAAAACGCAAAGCTTACATTGATTACTTTAACCCTGAATTTCTTGCTGTATCAGGCCCACACAAACAACTTTTCCCCTTTGTTAGAGAGCTTGGCTTAATTTACGCAATTAACGACAGTGATCAGCAAGAGTATGCCGTTGATCATAGTGCTTCTGTGGTGATGGTTGATGGTGATGGTTCTGTGCGTGCCATTTTTAAGCCTGAATTTAAACAAGGAAGTGTGCCCTTGATTAATGCCACAACTTTGACTGATGAGTTCAAAAAAATAGCAGATTATTACGCAAAGTAAATTTTCTTTGCTTGGTGAGTCAATTTCAGCAAAAGAAAAGCTTCCTTTTTTGACATATATGTCTAAGCTACTAAAAAATTTTACTATTTTTTGATTCAAATTATGGCATTTTTATTTAGTCAGTCTAAGCTTTTGTTATGAATTGTTTAAAGCAGGGAAAGAAGAAGTAATGTTAAAGCTCCCTACAGAATTAGCTATTAGTCAGGTCGAAACGCTCCATCAAGATTTGCTACAAGAGTTGTCAGCAAATGATGATATTTGTCTGGATATCAGTGAAGTGACACGTGCTGACACAGCATCAATTCAGCTTTTATGTGCATTACAGAAGCACTTGCTTTCTGTGCAACACAAAATTATTTGGGTTGGCGAGAGCAAACCTTTGCTACAGGCAATTAATAGTTTGGGCTTAAGTCATTACCTTGTGCTTGAGAATGCCAATTAAGAGGTTTTTATGAAAAGAATTTTAGCAGTAGACGATTCTGCATCTATGCGCCAAATGGTTGGTTTTACGCTTAAAAAAGCTGGCTTTGATGTTACAGAGGCAAAAGATGGCAGTGAAGCATTAAACATCGCAAAGCAACAAGGCTTTGATGCAGTTATTTCTGATGTGAATATGCCGGTAATGGATGGTATTACCCTTATTCGTGAATTACGTAGCTTACCTAATTATAAGTTCACACCTTTACTGATGCTGACCACAGAGTCGGGGCTTGATAAAAAGTCTGAAGGAAAAGCTGCTGGAGCAACTGGTTGGATTGTTAAGCCATTTAATCCTGAGCAATTGTTAGCGGTATTGAAAAAAGTGATTCGCTAATAATAGGAGCGGGGCATGAGTATAGATCTAAGCCAATTTTTTGAAGTATTCTTCGAAGAAAGCTTTGAAGGACTCGATGCTATGGAGGCTGAGTTATTAAACTTAGTACCTGGCGAAGAAGACTTAGAGACAATAAATACAATCTTTCGCGCTGCGCATTCGATAAAAGGAGGCAGTGGAACCTTTGGTTTTAGTGCCGTTGCAGATTTTACTCATGTTCTCGAAACCCTGTTAGATCAAATCCGTGAAGGCTCACGTGATCTTACTGCTGAGCATGTAAATTTACTTTTAAAATCAGTTGATTGTTTACGAGCTTTACTTAGAACTTTGCAAGCTGAGCAGCAGCCAGACCTAACTGAAGCTGATGAACTTCGTATTAAGTTTGAAGAAATTCTCGGCATGCGTGCTGCAAGTAAAGAACCTGCTCAAGCGCAAGAAGCTGTCAGCGAAAACAGTTTTAATACCTATCAAATCGATTTCAAACCACACCATCATTTATTTAAAACCGGTAATGAACCACTGTACATGATCAGTGAATTAGCGGAGTTGGGTGAACTTGAAACACAAGCTTTTCAAGATGATGTGCCTGATATCACTAACCTTGCCCCTGAAGATTGTTTCTTATCGTGGCGCTTTTTCTTAACCACAGACAAAGAGCAAAGCTGTATAGAAGAAATTTTTGAATGGGTTGAGGATGACGCTGATATTACCATTACGCTATGCGGTGGTTTGTTTGGTGATGAAGATATTTCGGCAGCTGAAACTGCTACAGAAGATGCAGCACCAGCGAAAGAGGCTGAGCCTGCAGCAGTTAAACCAACTTCTGATACCAAAAAGCCTGCGCCAGTTAAAGCAACTACTGCCAATGCAGAATCAACCTCAATCAGAGTTGGTATTGATAAAGTTGACTCACTCATCAACATGGTGGGTGAATTAGTTATTACCCAAGCGATGTTAAGCCAATTGGGTGAGCAAGAAATCACTGAAGCGACGATTGCTTCTCTACAAGAGGGCTTAGCGCAACTGGCACATAATACTCGTGACTTACAAGAAAACGTCATGCGTATTCGTATGTTGCCAATAAGCTTTGTGTTTAGTCGCTTCCCTCGCTTAGTGCGAGATATCTCGCAAAAGCTTGATAAACAAGTTGAGCTAAAGTTACTTGGTGAGCAAACCGAACTAGATAAAACCGTGATGGAGAAGCTTTCTGATCCTATGGTTCACCTAGTGAGAAACTCCCTAGACCATGGCTTAGAAACTGTTGATAAGCGTGTTGCTGCGGGTAAAGACCCTGTTGGTACTGTCACGCTCAATGCGTTTCATCAAGGTGGCAATATTGTTATCGAAATTATGGATGATGGCCAAGGTCTTAACACCACTAAAATTCGTGAAAAGGCAATTAAAAACGGCCTAATTTCAGAAACTGATGATTTGTCTGATAACGAAGTAAACGAGCTGATTTTCTTACCAGGGTTTTCTACAGCCGATCAAGTAAGCGACCTATCGGGTCGTGGCGTTGGTATGGATGTAGTAAGGCGCAATATCGAAGCGTTGAGCGGTTCTGTGGAAGTGGCTTCAGCACCGGGCGTAGGTTCGACATTTACAATTCGCCTACCGCTAACATTGGCTATCTTAGATGGGCAGTTAGTACGTATTGCTGAGCATACTTATATTATCCCGCTAATTTCGATTATCGAATCATTGCAAATCGATATCAGTAAGGTAAGTCGGGTTGGTAAAGACTTAGATGTGCTGCGCTTACGTGATGAATATATTCCAATCTTAAGGCTTTACAATATTTTTAACCACCAAGGGGCAATTGAAACGCTTGATAAAACCTTACTGGTTGTTGTTGAAAGCGACAATCAAAAAGTAGGTTTATTAGTTGACGACTTATTATCTCAACAGCAAGTCGTAATCAAAAGTTTGGAGGCAAACTATCAAAAAGTTGATGGCGTTTCTGGGGCTACAATCTTAGGCGATGGTCGTGTTTCTTTGATTGTTGATATTAGTGGTTTGATTAAATTATCTGGGCTTAGAAAGCCAGGGAGCCAGGAATTGATTATAGAATCAAAAGCGAATTTGGAGGCGTCATGATTGCACAACACGACGACCTGCATAACAAGCTAACTCTTGAACAAGATCAAGATGTAAAACAATTCCTAACCTTCTTTATGGCCGAAGAAGAGTACGGTGTAGATATTTTAACGGTGCAAGAAATTCGCAGTTGGGAAGAAATTACGGTGATCCCTAACTCACCGGATTTCGTCAAAGGGGTTATTAATCTGCGCGGCACTATAGTGCCAATTATTGATTTAAGGCTTCGTTTTGGTATATCAGCCATAGAGTATGGGCCGTTAACCGTTGTAATCGTTCTAAAAGTACAGCTTGAAAATACATGTAAAATTATGGGCATCGCAGTTGATGCCGTCTCGGATGTCTATAGCATTGCAGAGCATGAAGCGAAGGCAGTGCCACATTTGTCTGACTCAGACAACGCGCAATTTGTTGCGGGTTTAGTCAATGTGGGTGAGAAGATGGTCGCATTACTTGACCTACAAAAAACAATGGACATTTAACTGGGTAGATTAACAAGAAGGTGAAGGGTATGGGATGGTTTAGCAGTCCTAAAAATGTTGAGTCGGAAAATGATTTAGTTATTGCGGCACTGAGAAAGTCGCAAGCGATGATTGAGTTTCAACCATCGGGGCAGATCATTACTGCCAATGCTAATTTCTTAAACACCATGGGGTACCAACTCGAAGAAATTCAAGGGCAACACCACTCTATGTTTGTTGCTGAAGAAGAGTCGCAAAGCCCTGAATATCAACAGTTTTGGCAACGATTACGCAGCGGTGAATTCTTTGTTGATGAATTTAAGCGTGTCGGTAAAAATGGCAAGCAAGTTTGGATTCAAGGCACCTATAACCCGATTATTGATAGCAATGGCAATGTCACTAAAGTCATCAAGCTTGCTACCGATATTACACCACAAAAAGAGCTTGAACGTCAGTCAAAACGTGATGCTGACTTATCAAATGCGCTGCGTGTATGCCAAGCAAATGTGATGATTGCCGATAACGATTTGAAAATTATTTTCGTTAATGAGCAAGTAAAGCAAATGCTGCAAGCTCGTGAGTCAACGTTACAAACTGTGCTACCTAGCTTTTCAGTTGCAAACCTAGTTGGAACCTGCGTTGATGATTTTCATAAACAACCGTCACACCAACGTGAGCTGCTAAAAACATTATCTGAACCATACAAAACGACATTGCGTTTAGCAGGGCTTATTTTTAGCTTGATTGCAACACCTTGGGTGAGCGCATCAGGTAAGCGTTTAGGTACTATTGTTGAGTGGCAAGATATTACTGATAGCGTAAATAAAGCTGAAGCTGAAAAGCGTGCAGCAGAAGAAAACCTGCGAGTACGTCGTGCACTTGACCGTGTAGCAACGAATACCATGATTGCTGATTCTGACAACAACATTATTTACATGAACGAAGCTGTTCTGAACATGATGAAGATTGCTGAAAGTGATTTAAGAAAAGATTTACCTAATTTCAACAGTAATAATTTGATTGGTCAAAATATTGATGTGTTCCATAAGAACCCAGCACATCAACGCAACATGCTTGCTAAGTTAAGTGATACTTATAGCACTGAAATTCAAGTGGGTGGGCGTACTTTTGGCTTGGTTGCAAACCCTATATTCACCCCAGAAAACGAACGTATTGGTACGGTAGTGGAGTGGGAAGATAGAACCGCGGAAGTCGCTATTGAAAAAGAAATTGCAGGCCTCGTCGCTGCTGCGGGGAGTGGTGACTTAGAAGCGCGTGTTGAAGAAGCGGGTAAACAAGGTTTCTTCTTACGTCTAGCGCAGGGCTTAAATAGCCTTGTTAGCATTGTTGATGATGCAGTAAAAGACACTGGCAACATGCTGGATGCCATGGCGAACGGTGACTTATCAAAACGTATTGAGCAAGACTACCAAGGTTCGTTCGACAAGCTAAAACGTGATGCAAATGCCACGGCTGATAAGCTTACTGAAGTAATTAATCGCATTAATACCTCAGCAACGCTGGTTGCAAGTGGCGCAGAAGAAATTTCACAAGGTAATGCTGATTTAAGTCAACGTACTGAAGAGCAAGCTTCATCACTTGAAGAAACAGCATCAAGCATGGAAGAGATGACCAGTACGGTTCGTCAAAATGCTGATAATGCAAAAGAAGTAAATGAACTTGCTGAAGAAACACGCACTAAGGCACAAAAAGGTGGTGAAGTGGTAAATCGCGCTGTAACCAGTATGTCAGCAATTAATGAATCAAGTAAGAAGATTGCAGACATTATCAGTGTAATTGATGAAATTGCCTTCCAAACAAACCTACTAGCGTTGAATGCGGCTGTTGAAGCTGCGCGAGCAGGTGAACAAGGCCGTGGTTTCGCGGTTGTTGCTGGTGAGGTGCGTAACTTAGCGCAACGTTCAGCAGCTGCAGCAAAAGAAATCAAAGAATTGATCCGAGACAGTGTTGGAAAAGTTGAAGATGGTACATTACTAGTTAATGAATCAGGTTCAACATTACAAGAAATTGTTACAGCGGTGCAAAGAGTTACAGCGATGATTTCTGATATTGCCCAAGCATCTGAAGAGCAAAGTTCTGGTATTGAGCAGGTTAATAAAGCTATTGCCCAAATGGACGAAATGACTCAGCAAAATGCTGCCTTGGTTGAAGAAGCATCTGCCGCTGGAGAATCAATGGCAGAGCAAGCGAATGATATGCGCCGCTTATTAAACTTCTTCTCGTTATCAAATAATGAGATGGATATAACCAGCCGTGCAAGTTCAGCGCCTGCCGCTAAACAGCCAAGCTCACCAGTACGCTCGGCGCCAAAAGGCAATAACTTTGTTGACCCTAGTGATGAGTGGGAAGAGTTTTAAAACTCTTCCCAACAAAATTCTAACTAGTTAATTGCATCTAATGTTACAGCTGCAGGGTCAAACACATGAAAGAGTTTTTATTAACGGATAGTGATTTTAAAGCTATTTCGTCACAAGTGTACGATGCTTGCGGCATTGTCTTAGCGGAGCATAAACGCGAGATGGTTTACTCGCGTTTAGCAAGACGTATTCGCCAACATAAGCTTAAGAACTTTAAAGAATACTTAGATTTTCTCGAAGAGCACAAAGAGCAAGAGTTCAGTGAGTTTATTAATGCAATAACGACTAACCTGACTTCTTTCTTTCGTGAACCCCATCATTTTAATTATCTAAAAAATACCATAGTACCAAAACTACTGGTAAGTAATGCTAAGCAAAAACGTGTAAGGGTGTGGTCTGCAGGCTGCTCAACCGGCGAAGAGCCTTACACTATTGCTATGACCTTAAGCAGTTTATTTCCATCTGACTGGGATGTGAAAATCCTAGCCACTGACTTAGATTCAAATGTGCTCGCTAAAGCGCAGGCTGGTACGTACACAGCAGCGAATGTGAATGGTTTAGACAAAAGCCAACTTAAACGCTGGTTTTTAAAAAGCCATGATGAACAGTTATATAAAGTAAAACCCGAACTACAAAAAAATATTTTTTTTAAACGTCTAAACTTATTACAGAGCTGGCCTATGAAAGGGCCGTTTGATGTTATTTTTTGTCGCAATGTTGTTATTTATTTTGATAAGCCGACCAAAGATACCCTATTTAAACGTTATTATGATTTGTTGACCGATTCCGGTCACTTATTCTTAGGGCATTCCGAAACACTGGGTAAGGACCACAAAGAGTTTAAGAATTTAGGCCAAACGATCTATCAAAAAGGTGGTCTATGAGTAGTCATTTTAAACCTGTATTGCCTGGTTTTGAACACGTTAAGCGGTTTTGGGATGGTAAGCGCCACAAAGTCGTTGCTAAGGTATTGCCTGGCGAGTTTTATGTTTCAAAATCAGATGAACTGATCACAACCGTGCTAGGTTCTTGTATTGCAGCCTGTATTTACGATGAAGGTTTAGGCATTGGTGGCATGAACCATTTTATGCTACCAGCAGAAAAAGGCGTTGATCCTAGCAACGCACACAGCCTTAACTGCCGCTATGGCAACTGGGCTATGGAATACTTGATCAATGAAATCCTAAAAAATGGTGCTTCTAGACGCAATCTCAAAGTTAAACTATTTGGTGGTGGAAAAATTATTCGTTCAATGACAGATATTGGTGTTGGCAATATTCGTTTTGCAAATGCCTATGTACTTGAAGAAGGTTTAGATTTAGTATCCCATGATGTTGGCGGGCCTTGGCCACGTAAGGTGATGTTTGATCCACAAACAGGCAAGGCACAGGTTAAAAAGATGCGTGAATTGCACTCTGATCAACTCGAGAAACGTGAAATTAAATACTTACACGATATTGAGCAACAAGATGCAGAAACGGATATTGAATTATTTTAGGAGAGCATATGATCAAAGTACTCATAGTTGATGATTCTGCTTTGATCCGTGGTTTACTCAAGGAAGTACTCGAGCAAGCGCAAGACATTCAAGTCGTTGGTGCGGCAGAAGACCCTTATCAAGCCCGAGATTTAATTAAGCGCCTTAATCCAGATGTCTTAACCCTTGATATCGAGATGCCAAAAATGGATGGATTAAGCTTTTTAAAAAACTTGATGCGTCTTCGTCCTATGCCGGTTGTTATGATTTCAACGCTTACTCAAAAAGGCTCCCCAATCACTTTGGAAGCCCTCGAAATTGGTGCAGTTGATTTTATTGCCAAGCCAACTATTAATGTCACTGAAAATTTGCAACGTTATGCGCATTTACTACATCAAAAAGTGCGAACAGCAGCTGGTGCTAGAGTGCGTGCCTTTAAAGAGTCAAAAGTTGAAGACGATAGCTCTTTAGCAACACTTGAGTTTAAAGCTAATAGCGTGCTTGCAATAGGTGCTTCAACAGGTGGCACAGAAGCGATTAAAGAAGTGCTAGTACGCATGCCAGAAAACTGCCCACCTATTGTTATAACACAGCATATTCCTCCTGTATTTAGTACTTCATTTGCGATGCGCATGGATAGAACCTGTAAAATCAACGTTAAAGAAGCTGAACATGGTGATAAGCTACAAACTGGCTGGGCATATATTGCACCAGGCGATCAGCATTTGAGTGTTGTAAAAAAAGCAGGCGGCTTGTTTTGTCAGCTTGACTCGAGTGAGTTGGTTAATCGACATCGTCCCTCTGTTGATGTGCTATTTAACTCTTTGGAGGTAGCCTGTCCGAAAGCGACAGTGGCTGCGTTACTAACCGGTATGGGCAGTGATGGCGCAAGAGGTTTATTGGCCCTAAATCAAGCAGGGGCTTACACAATAGCTCAGGATGAATTATCGTCTGTGGTATGGGGGATGCCAAAAGCCGCAGTGGAGCTCAATGCGGCTAATGAAGTAGTTCGTCTTGATAAGGTAACGGCACAAATGCTAAAACAAGCTGTTAAGGTAAAATAACCCAAGGTTGTGAGAACCAGTAGTAGTTTCCTTTTTTCGCGATAGATGGGGCCGTACAGTTAAAGCGAGAGCGGCCTTTTTTCAGTTTTTCAGGTGAGGTGATCTTCACCGTATCTTTACTAAGCCACGTTAAATCGGCTTGACCAATACCAGAGACATAACAAGCAAACTGACTTTTATGAAAGTCTTGCATATCAAATTGCATACTTAAACTTGGCGGGTTTTCATGCGTTACGCTATCTGAGTAGGTGAGCTGTTTGATAGTGAATGCTTGCGAGTCTAGTTTAGTGGCAAGCGTATCAAGTTTTGAATAAAAGCCCGACGCCGGAAAGCGTGGTAATCGGGTAAAGTCAGAATGGATACCTACAGCACCCGAATGTTGACCTATACCAACAAAGCCTAGAGATTTAACTAACTGTTGTAATGAATTGTTAAACTCGCCATAAGGGTAAGCAAGATATTTGTAATCATGACCAATTTCTTCTTTAATGCGTTGCTGAGCAGATAGAATATCTTTTTTAGTGCGAGCTAACCACGCCTCTTCACTCTCGCCTGGCTGTTTGCGATGTAAGTAATTATGGACTTGTGTGTGATTGCTGATTATGGCGCCTTTATTAGATAGCTCTTTTAACTGTTGCCATGTCATAACATAGCTTTTGCCTTCATCAATCAACTCGGGATTAACGAAAATAGTATATGGATAGCCAAATTTTTCTAAGATTGGTGCCGCTTCTTCATAGTTATTTTTATAGCCATCATCGAAGGTAATCGCGACGGTTTTATCTGTCAGAGGCTGGCCGGCTTGTAATGCGGTGATGAGTTCATCTAATGGAATAACTTTAAAGTTATTATCTTGCAAATATTGCATGTGTTCTGTGAATGTATCGCTGCTGACACTGGTTACCGCAGGAAGGGTTTCACTGACGTGGTGATACTGTAGAATGACAGCGCCATGGGCACGCAAAGATAAACCTAACAGGACTGCAAATACTAAATGAAACATTTTCTTAAACGTCATAAGGCACACCATAAAAGTTTACTGTTATTAGCCGGTCCGATGATTTTATCAAATATTACCGTGCCAATGTTAGGTTTAGTTGATACCGCTGTAATCGGTCACTTAGGAAGCGCTCACTATTTGGCTGGTATAGCACTCGGTTCAGCAGTTATCTCGTTATTATTTTGGCTAGCAGGTTTTTTACGGATGAGCACCACAGGGTTGGTTGCACAGGCCTATGGTAAAAGCGATCACACCTTACTCGCTGAGCTATTAAAGCGCAGCTTGTTACTAGCAACAGCGGTTGCGCTGTTATTAATAGCGCTGAGTATACCTATTCAATCCTTAATGGCATATTTATCAAATGCCAATGACGCTGTTTTAGAACAAGCAAATAGCTATTTTTCAATTCGTATTTTTAGTGCGCCTGCTGCTTTGTGTAATTTGGTTTTACTTGGTTGGATGTTAGGGGTGCATTATGGCCGCGGGCCATTTTATTTATTACTTATCACCAATATTACTAATATCGTGCTTGATATTTATTTTGTGGTGTTTCTTGATTGGGGTGTGGCTGGAGCTGCGTGGGCATCTTTAATTGCTGATTATACTGCCCTTGTTTTTGCACTTATGTTAGTTGCACAACTTGCCAAAAAGCAGGGTGTTAACCTTGCCGTGAAAGCATGGTTAAGTGTTGCTAAGTTACTTGATTTAGTGAATTTAAATCGTGATATATTTATTCGTTCACTGGCGCTACAACTGTGTTTTAGCTTTATGACTTTTTATGGCGCACGTATCGGTGAAACAACTTTAGCGGCCAATGCTGTATTGCTGAACTTTTTAATGTTGGTGAGCTTTGCACTTGATGGTATTGCTTATGCAAGTGAAGCTAAGGTCGGAAAAGCTAAAGGAGAACAAAGCACTAAGCAGATTAAGCTATGGGTTAATTTGAGCCTGTTTTGGGGCGGGTTATTTGCCGTGTTTTATAGTCTTATATTTTTATTTTTTGGCAAGGCAATAATTCGTTTACTTACCGATGTGCCAGAGGTTATCAGCCTCGCGACTGTTTACCTTCCCTGGGTCATTATTTTACCTATTGCGGCGATGGGTTGCTTCTTATTTGATGGCGTATTTGTGGGTTTAACACGTGCCAAAGACATGCGAAATACAATGTTATTTAGTGCTTTGGTGGGCTTCTTTGGACTGTTTTGGCTGGTAAGTAGCTGGCAGAACCATGGTTTGTGGTTTGCTATGACGAGCTTTATGTTGATGCGAGGGTTAACTCTGTGGATTCGCTACCGTAAAATTATCAATAATCAGCAATTATTAGATTAAATCACTTCCATAGATCCGGGTCGTGATCTTTCGGTGAAGATCGTTCTAAGACTTGTGCAAAGCGGTTGGCAAAAATACCTAAGTAGCCCCAGGCTGCAAAGAATATCGCCACAGCTAAAATGATCAGACCAATTAATTGAAATAGTGCGGGCCCATAATAACCTATAGCAATAAAAATCACGGCCAGCACAAATAGTGCTAGGCCGCGAAGAAAGCGTTTTAAGCTTAACTTGGGGTCGCTACCTAAGCGAAATACCCATTTTTTAAGCATGCTTTAAATACCAGTTAGTAGTAAGAGTGTTCACCAGATTGGTGATCAGTAATGTCTCTTACACCATTGATTTCGTCAAACTTGGCGATCATTTCTTTTTCGATGCCTTCTTTAAGTGTGACATCAATCATTGAACAGCCGTTACAGCCACCGCCAAATTGTAGTACTGCGATTCCGTCAGCAGTAATTTCTACTAGGCTAACTTGACCGCCGTGATTAGCGAGCTGTGGATTAACTTCAGTTTCAAGCATGTGTTGAACACGCTCTTGCAGTGACGCATCATCGCTAAGTTTACGTGCTTTTGCATTTGGCGCTTTAAGTGTTAACTGAGTTCCCATTTTGTCAGTTACAAAATCGATTTCAGCTTCTTCTAAGAAAGGGGCGCTTTCTGCATCAACAACGGCATCAAAGCCATTGAATGGTAGACGAATATCAGTCGCTTCAACGGCGTCTTCTGGGCAGTAAGAAACACCACACTCAGCCTGCGAAGTACCTGGGTTTACTACAAACACGCGAATGTTCGTTTGTTCAGCTTGGTCTGCTAAAAGTTTAGCAAAATGAGATTGTGCAGATTCAGAAATAGAGATCATAAAACGGACTATACTTGACTAAATTACTCGGATACTGAGTATCATACTCCGCTCATCGTATTGTCGCCAGTGTTGAGCGTAAAAAGTTGCATCTATTTTATCGAATGGTAGCGTTAAAACATCAAATAATTACGGGTGCTATCTATGCGTTTTATAATAACAATATTAACCATGCTAGTGAGCGTCAGCGCATTAGCAAAACCTCTTTCTTATTACTTTGAAGAAGATGTGAAATTTGACCCAACTATTCCTACCCCAGAGCAGGTGCTAGGCTACGAAGTGGGTGAGTGGCATGTACGTCACGATCAGCTTGTGCAATATATGCAAATTCTTGCTGAAAAAAGTAATCGAATGAACTTCAAAGTAATCGGTCGCACACATGAACAGCGTCCGCTTGTGATGCTAACCATCACAGCACCAGAAAAGCTGGGTCAGGTAGAGCAAATCCGCAAGGCTCACTTAGCTCGCTTAAATGGTGGAACGAGTGACTCAAGCAAACAACCTGCGGTTGTATGGATGGGTTACAGTGTTCATGGGAATGAGTCATCAGGTAGTAATGCATCGCTACTCGTTGCTTACTACCTTGCCGCTGCACAAGGCCCAGAAATAGATGCCTTACTAAACAACACGGTTATTTTACTAGACCCATCATTGAACCCAGATGGTTTAGCACGTTTTGCAAATTGGGCGAATAGTAACCGTGGTATGAAGTTATCATCAGATCCACAAACTCGCGAGCACATTGAAAGTTGGCCGAGTAGCCGTACTAACCACTATTTATTTGACTTAAATCGTGACTGGTTGTTACTACAGCACCCTGAATCACGTGCACGCATTGCGCAGTTTCATCAATGGAAGCCCAATATCCTAACAGACTTCCATGAGATGGGCCCAAACAGCACATACTTTTTCCAGCCTGGGATCCCAACTCGTAAGCACCCAATCACTCCTGAAGAAAATGTCACGCTAACTAAAGCAATTGCAAACTATCATGCAAAGACACTTGATGAGCATAATGCTCTTTATTTCACTGAAGAAAGCTTCGATGACTTTTACTATGGTAAAGGCTCAACTTACCCAGATGTAAATGGCGGTGTAGGTATTTTATTTGAACAAGCGAGCTCACGTGGTCACTTACAAGAAACCATCAACGGCCCATTAAGCTTCCCGTTTACGATTAAAAATCAGTTATTAACGAGCCTATCGACGTTCCAAGCCGCGCTTGATAACCGTACAGACTTACTTGATTATCAAGCAAAATTTTACAACAAAGCTGTTGACCTTGCTGGTGATGAAGACTTTAAAGGGTATGTGGTGAAAGGCGGCGCTGATCAAAGTCGCATGAAGTACTTCCTTGATTTATTAAGACAACATCAAATCAATGCGTACATGTTAGAAGAGCCGCTAAAAGTGAACGGTCAAAGCTTTTCTGAGCAGAGCTATTATGTGCCTTTAGCACAGCCGCAATTTCGTTTAATTAAAGCGATTTTTAGTGAGCAACAGCGTTTTGTCGATAATACATTTTATGATGTATCTGGCTGGACACTTGCTCATGCCTTTAATTTAGAATTTGCAAAGGTAAGCAGTAATTGGGGCTTAAAGGTTGCCAAAATGCCTTGGCAGCAAAGTGTTAAATCAAGCTTTGCCGCTTTACCACAAAGCTATGCTTATGCATTCAAATGGGATGATTACCTAGCGCCAAAAATGCTTAATAGCTTACTCGAACAAGGTGTGAAAGCACGGGTGGCATTAAGCCCACTTACAGCAAAAACGCCTTCAGGTGAAATAGCTTTTGAGCCAGGTAGTATTCTTGTTCCTGCAGGTCTGCAAACTGATAGCAACTGGGTTAGCTATTTAAACCAAGCGCAGAATGAGTTTGGCATTGAAATAACACCAATTAGCTCGGGCTTAACGGTTAAAGGTGCTGATTTAGGTTCTCGTGCAATGGCGGTTGTGAAAGCGCCTAAAGTATTACTAGTGGGAGGTCAGGGAACCAGCCAGTATGAACTTGGTGAAGTATGGTATTACTTAGATCGTTTCGTTGGCACAGCGCCAAGCATTATCGAAATGGAGCGCTTAAATCGCATCGACCTTGAAAACTACAGTCATATTATTCTAGCGCACGGAAATTTCAATCGTCTTGATGATGCGACTAAAGTGGCTATTAAATCGTGGGTTCGTAAAGGCGGTGTTATTTGGGGACATAAAGGCGGTGCTAAATTCTTAGCTGATCAGCAACTACTAAAGGCTAATTACTTATCTCGTCGTGATGTAGCCAGTGCATTTGATACAACAGGGCTTACCTATGCCGATAAAGATGACTTAGCTGGTCGTCAGCGTATTGCGGGTGCTATTTTTAATACTTCAGTGGATTTATCTCACCCACTTACGTATTCGCTGAATCGCAATACATTACCTGTGTTTAAGAATAGTACTTGGCTACTTGAGAAATCAGACGCACCTTTTGTGAACGTGCTTACTTACACAGATAAACCGCTTTTAGCTGGCTTTACTGATGACGTAAACGTAGAACAAGTAGCTGGTGCGGCAGGCTTAATTGCGCACTCTTATGGTAAAGGGAGTGTGATAGGCATGACCGATAACCCAGTGTTCCGTGGTTATTGGTATGGTACCAGCCGATTACTGAGCAATGCATTATTCTTTGGTAATGCCTTTCATGCCTCAGGTGATAAATAATCACAATTAATCTTAGCGCAGGTTGTCTAATCCAGTTAAGCAAGTGAGCATAGCCCACACTTGCTTAGCCCCTGCATTTTTTATGGCTTCTGTCGCAGCATTTATGGTTGCGCCAGAGGTCATCACATCATCAATAATTGCCACGGTTTTTCCTGTTAAATCTTGCTGACAAACAAACGCATTTTGTAGATTTTTAACTCTTTTCGTTTTACTTAACTGTGATTGCGCTTTGGTTGCTTTTTGCTTGTAAAGAGCTGAGCTAACAGTACATTGCTGCTTTTTTAAAACAGGCAGCCAAGTTTGGCTTACCTGATTAAAACCGCGTGCTAAAAAGCGCTGATTATGCAGTGGTAGCACAATAAAAAGATCGGGCCAATTTATATTAACCTGACGAGCTAATTGCAGCTGCCTCTCTATTACTTGTTGTAGTGCCACACGAAAATACTGCTGATCGTTAAATTTCAATTGCTTGAGCCAAAGTTTCAAAGGCGCTTGATACCAAGCACAGGCAATTAAATAATCAAAATTACTATCAGGAAATGCATCACATATATCAGGTCTGTGTAACAGGTTTGGGTGGCGTGTAAGATCGAACAAATTGAGGTCATTTAAACAATACTGACACAAGGCTTGATTAGCCTGTATGTGACTTTGGCAGCTAATACAAAAGTTAGGGAACAGTGCGTCTAGCCCTAGTTTTAAGGTATGAGAGAAGTGAGACATTGCATTCATTCCTTTAAACGCTATTATGAGCGCTAAGTGTGGTTGGGAAATACAAAATATGCAAAATGATATGGTGCTATTACATGGCTGGGGAATGAACCAGGGGGTTTGGCAAGTGATCAAGCCTGAGCTTGAGTTTTTCCATGATGGTGAAGTCCGTTGCTTTGACTTACCTGGATTTGGTAATGCGCAGTCAATTCCAACACCTTACTCTTTGCATGATGCAGCTCAGCAATTAAGCGCCCAGCTCAATAATAACTCTATTCTTGTTGGCTGGTCTTTAGGTGGTCTTTTTGCTTTGTATATTGCTGCACATTGGCCAGACAAGGTAGCAAAGGTTGTGTTGGTTTCTTCAACGCCATTTTTTGCGCAAACCGACGAATGGCCGGGTATCAAGCCTGAAGTATTAAACGCCTTTAAAGATCAGCTGGTTAGCCACAGAGAAAAAACGATAGAACGGTTTTTGGCGATACAAGCGATGGGCAGTGAATCAGCTCGGGACGATATTAAGCAGCTAAAAGCACTTTTAAACCAGTATCCAGCGCCACAAGAGCAGGCTTTAAGTGCTGGCTTAGACATTTTACAGCAGGATGATTTGCGTGAGCTATTCGCTAACCTTAGCGTACCTGTGCGTGGTATTTTCGGCCGTTTAGATTCATTAGTACCTTATCGTGCGATTGAAAAAATGCATGCTTTACAGCCTCAGTTTGAATATGAGGTTTTAGATAAAGCCTCACATGCGCCATTTATTTCTCATAAAGCAGCATTTATATCAGCACTGAAATCAATGTGTTAAGCAAAACTCGCTGAGAGGCCAGAAAAATAGCGGGATTTAGCTTTATTTTGCTCGTTTTATGAGCGATACTTAACAAGTAGATCTCACTGTTGGAGGGTGTTATGCCAATCAGTTCTGTTTTTAATAATGCGGTAGAAGGTTATAACCGTGCTAGTCAAGGTATCGAAAAGGCGAGCGCAGAGATTAGCCGTGCCTCAATTGATCAGCAAGATGATGCCCAATTAGCTCAACAACGGCAATTACAAGCGGCGAGTCCAAATGAAGCTGTTACTCCGCCAGCTTCACAACCTGCCCCAATCGATGAGTCGCTTGTCAATTTGAAAGTTGAAGAGTTTAATGCAAAAGCCAATATCAACACGATTCAAACTGCTGATGAAGTGCTCGGTACACTAATAGATATTAAAGTTTAGTACTTATGAATATCGTCACTCCGTTTCCTTCGATTAATATCAACACGGCGAATGTGCACACTGAAAGTGCTCGCCGTGATAATCAGTTACGTGAAGTGATCCCACCTCCTGCTGCTACCAAGCCGAGTAACGCGGAAAACAAAACCCTTAATGATGGCGACAAAACCAAGCAGCCTGGTTCTGAGGCCGGTACTTATGATGCTAAAGGGCGTCTTGCTGAAGACAAAGTAATTGAAGAGCGTCAGCAAGGTCGCGAACAAGGCGAGTCTGAGCAAACAGAGCAAGAACAACAGGAAGCTAAACAAGAACAACAAAAAGAGCAAAAGGTTGCAGAGCAAGAACAGCAAGATGCTGAACAAATTAAAGAGTTAAAAGCACGAGATACCGAGGTGCGTATTCATGAGCAAGCGCATGCGACAGTTGGTGGTCAATATGCAGGCTCGCCAAGCTATGAGTATCAACGCGGCCCCGACGGTACAAACTATGCCGTAGGCGGCGAAGTGCAAATTGATGTTGCTGAAATAAAAGGCGACCCAAAAGCCACAATCGAAAAAATGCAGACAGTGCGTGCAGCAGCGCTTGCACCACAAGAACCTTCAAGTGCTGATCGTTCTATCGCGGCCGATGCCACACAAAAACTTATGGCAGCACAAGCTGAGCTTGCCAGTCAATCAGCAGATAGCGATGCTGATTCAGGCAAATCGACCTTCAAAATAAACAGTGAGTATGCCGAAGATAGCGCAACTCAAAGCAGTGAAACTAAAACAGCAAAGCGTGATGTAGAAGTAGACGAGCGTGCCGCACGTATTGCTAACTTTTATCAAGCAGCTACCTCGCCCACCAATCAAAATCAGTTTTCTGCTTTTATTTAACTAATGTCAATTCACTTCATCATTTTGAGGTGTTAATCCAACTACGTCTTATTACCTCAAAACAGCTCACTTAATTAAGGAGTTGGTATAACAATTTCTTACATTTAGCCTACAAAAATGAATGCTGTTTCTGTTGTGGGTCCGATATCGCTTTGGTACATTGTCCCCGATTTTTAATTAGGATGATTTAACAAATGAAATACACTCTTCTTGCTTGTGCGTTGTCACTTTCTTCTACAGCAGTAATGGCAGAAAACACCTCCCCCTTAAGTTATGACTATGTTGAAGCAGGATATAAAAAGACAGAAATTGATGACTTAGATGAGCTATCTCTTAAAGGGGTTGGCTTTAATATTAGTAAGCAGTTTGCTGAGAATTGGTATGTTACAGGTCATTATTCAATTTTAAATGACGATGTGACAGCAACGAATGAATTCAATGGCTCAGGTGTTTACGATAGCAATGATAATTATTTAGGTAATACTGTCATAGCTTATACGCTCGATTATGATGTTGATATGACGCGTTACGAAATTGGTTTAGGCTATATTTATTCGCTATCAGATCGCACCAAAGTTGATTTTTCAGCAAAGATTGGCCAGTTAAAGATAGAAACTGACCTTAATGTTAAAGAAGTTGTCTCATACCAAGATCAAGTTTTTAATAGCTTTTCAGAGAACCACTCTAATTCAGAAACTGCAGATATTTTGTCTGCTAATGCACAAATTAGACACTTATTAACTGAGTCATTTGAGGTCAATGCTGGCGTTGGCTACGAGCGTTTACATAATGAAGAGAGCGAAAATAATGCAGTATTTCATGTAGGTGCAAACTATGCCTTCACATCAGCTTGGCTTGTCAGCGCAAGCTATCGTGATGCAAATGATTACTCAGACATTGCATTGTCGGTTCGTTATAATTTCTAATTTTTTAGCAGCTAGAGTGTCTTTCTCTAGCTGTTTTCCCTACTCATTTTTGTTTCTGTAATAGTATTTATACAAAATGCTACATTTTGTATAAATATCCCGCAAAGCGTTTGTTATTAACACTCTCATGTTTATTTGTTGTTAACCTTGTATCATAACTGTGTACAGTTTGGTTTGACCATGCAGACCCCTCTCTGTATATGTTTGCCTGCTAAATAATTTAGTGTGTCAGCTCAAGTAACTTATGAGCTGTTTAGAATTAAATCAGTGGGAATCATATGCAACCTTGCAATAAGAAAATCACACACTTGAAGAAAAGCTCAGTAGCCGTACTAACAGCCTTGTATGTCGGCGCTACAGGTTATGCTGCGGCAGAGCCAGGCTTTAATAAAGTGTCAGATAAAGGCTTTTATCAGCCAACATTTACAGCTGAAGATATCGCGAATTATCAACAAGAAAAACAAATCGAAGATCATCCAAGCTTACTAAAGGGGAGTGTTCAGCGTTTAAATCAGCATTACCAAAGTCAGCAGCCAGAACATGTTTTTCAACCTCAAGATGGGGTAACAGGTATTCAAACATACATTGTACAAATGCATGATGAACCTGTGGCAAGTTATCAAGGTGATATTAAAGGTTTCAGCGCTACAGCTATTACTGAGTCACGTTCTTTAATGGTAAAAGAGCGCATTGATACAGCTTCGCAAAATGTACGTGCGTATCAAGGATTCTTGAAACAACGTCAATCAGCAGTATTAAGTAAAGCGCGTGCAATTGGAGCAAATATTGCGATTAAAAAGCAATTTACCCTTGCAAATAACGCGGTTGTAGTTGAAATGACACAGGCTGATGCCGAGATACTTGCAACGCAATCGGGCGTTAAGCGTATTACTCCTAACCGTATTTTTGAATTACGTACAGACCGTGGCCCAGAGTTTATTGGCGCAGACCAATTATGGCAGGGTACAACACCAGCTTCATCGGTAGGTGTTAAAGGTGAAGGTATGGTAGTGGGTATAATTGATACTGGTATCAATACAGACCACCCTGCATTTGCAAGCGACGAAGAATATAGTAAGAAAAACCCATTAGGTGCAGGTAATTTTGTTGGCGACTGTGAGGAAGAACCTGATCTGTGTAATGACAAGCTAATTGGTGTTCGCTCATATCCAGAAGTCACAGCAATGAATGCGGATTATCAATTTGCTCGTGCTGATCGTCGTCCTGAAAATGGTGAAGACTACAATGGCCACGGATCTCACACAGCAAGTACCACGGCGGGTAATTACATTGAAAATACGCCTCTGCAAGCTGCAACAGGTGAAAAAGTAAGTGATGGTGAAAACTTACCATTCACGTTTGAAAGTACCAGTGGTGTGGCTCCTCGTGCACACATAATCTCATACCAAGTATGTTATGCAGGCCGTTCTGGCGATCCTTACTCAGGTTGTCCTGAGTCAGCTATTTTATCTGCATTTGAAGATGCGATTGAAGATGGTGTAGATGCAATTAACTTCTCAATTGGTGGTAGTGAAAGCTTCCCGTGGGAAGACCCAATGGAAATGGCTTTCTTAAGCGCACGTGAAGCGGGCATTTCAGTGGCAGCGGCAGCGGGTAACTCAGGTCCTTATTATATTTCAGCGGACCACACATCACCTTGGGTAACTACTGTGGGTGCATCAACTCATGACCGCGTGATGGATTTAGGTGTTAAAACTATTAATAACTTCCAAGGTGCTCGCACTCCTTATGCTGGCGAGTACACTGGTAAAAGCTTCTCTGGAGGTATTACAGGTGAAGTTGTGCTTGCGGAAAAGTACGATGACCCTAACGTAAATGATAATTACAATGCAGCAAGTTGTAATGCACCTTTCCCTACAGGAACATTTACTGCTGATCAAATTGTCGTTTGTTTACGTGGTGACATTGCTCGTGTAGACAAAGCGAAGAATGTTGCAGCTGGTGGAGCTGGAGGCTTCATCTTATTAAACACGAGCTCGGCTGAGAGCATTGTTGCTGATAATTATGTGATCCCGGGCATTCACTTACCATCTAGCGCCCGTTTCACAATTCGTAATTGGGTCAATGCCAACCCTGATGGCGCTGCGATTGCAACGATTGGCGAACCAGAAAATAACTATGCATTTGATGAGGAAGCGGGTAATCAACTTGCAGTCTTTAGTTCTATGGGGCCAAGTTATTACATCAATAACCTAGTTCCAGACGTGACAGCTCCAGGTGTTGATATTTATGCAGCGAATGCTGATGACCAACCATTTACAGCTTACCCAAGTGCATCAGATTGGACATTCATGAGTGGCACTTCAATGGCTACGCCACATGTTACTGGTGCAATGACGTTATTGATGCAAATGCACCCTGACTGGACGCCTGCAGAAATTCAGTCAGCACTAATGATGACGGCTAATAAAGTACGCATTTCTAATGGTGTTACTCTAGTTGACCCATACTATAACTTTATGGCTGGTGGTGGTGCGATTGATGTAGCACAAGCTGCCAATGCTGGTCTTATTATGGATGAGACTATCGAGAACTACCATAATGCGAACCCTCGTAATGGTGGTTTAGTAGAATGGCTTAACCTTCCTTCATTAGTTAATCAAGACTGTGAATTAGAATGTTCATGGATGCGTACCGTTAAGGCAACAAAAGATGGTACTTGGGATGCAACGGCTTATGGCTGGGCTGTTGAAGGTGAAGAAGAAAGTTTTGGTGTAGAAGTTAGTGTAACACCAAGTAATTTCACACTTAAAGCAGGTGAAACACAAGATGTGATGGTCACCATGAAGTTGCCAAATATCATCGAGTCTAAGCTTGATCCTGTTGAAGAGGGTGCACCTTGGGACAATATCTTAAATAAAGATGCTTGGTTCAACGGTAAAGTGTTATTCAAGAACATTGATGGCGACTTACCTGACGCTCACTTCACTCTGGTTGCGAAAAACGTCATTGATGAGTTACCAACCATGGTTGATATCGATATGGCACGCGCAAGTGCATCAGAATCAATCGTTGTTAATACCGATAGCTACAGTGAATTTACGCCGACTTATTATGGCCTTGTAAAACCAACAGAAGTTACTGCGAACCTTTTGGGCGTTGCACCTTATGTAACTAAAGATCGTGTTGAGAAAGCGTGGGATATTCAAGCATTTGAAGTACCAGAAGGTACAAAGCGCTTAATGGTTAAAGTGGCTTCTACTGAACAAACTACAGATCTTGCAGATATTGTTGAACCACGTTGGCAGATTAAAAAAGCACATTTAATTGTGGGTTATGATGCTAATGAAAGCGGCTCATTCATGGTTTCTGATGAAGAGATTGCGGAAGATTCCTCAGCATTAATCAAAGCACTCAATGAAGAGATGATTTGTTATTCTTCAAGCAGCGTTGAAGATAACTACTGTAATATTATCGATCCTAAGCCTGGTAAATACTGGTTTGCGACCGCTGCACTTGCGGGTTTACGTGATGTAGGCTACCAAACAGTGACGCACTACGCCATTGTTAAAGAGCAAAATACCGGTGAGTTCAGTGTTTCAGCGCCTCAGCAACACAGTGGTAATGGTAACTATGAAATTGCCGTAAATTGGGATTTACCAGATGCGCAGCCGAATGATGTTTATTATGGTGGCTTTGCATTAGGCAATGCCGAGGGTGCTGAAGGCACGCTTGGTTTCACATCGGTTAATTTAAAGCGTGATGCAGAAGCACTTACCTTAAATGTCGACCAAAACACAGCTCGCGCTATGGATCTAGTTAACGTTAATGTAAAACTTAAAGCTAACTATGAATCTAAAGCGCGTGACTATTCACTGTCATTAACGATTCCTGATGGTATGCAAGTTTGGCCTGAAACGTTAACTTCAAACAATGAAGCAGTTGAAGCTTCGTTAATTGTAGAAGGTAACACGTTAACTATTCAAGGTACTCAAGACGCAACACGCAACGTACAACGTGATTATGTGGTAACTAACAATATCACGAATGAGATGTGTAAAACGCCAATGATTGATGAATTTTCAACAGGGGGATACATCGATTTATGGGGTGATTTCCGCATTCAACCGGAAGCTGCTTGGTATGAAGGTGGCTCTAACGTTTATTTTGATGTTCCAATCGATTGGTTATTCTATAAAGAAGGCGCTAAGTTTGAAGTTTACAATCAAGTAAATAATAACGAAGTGCGTTTACATCCAACAGGTGCAATGCAATTCACACCTATCTGGTGGATGATGAGTGCGCATCGTGGTCCTGGTTTCTTAGTTGAAGCATTGGCACCTTTCTGGCGTGGTTCATTTGAAATCGAAAACCTTCGCCATCCAACTGATCCAACAGGTTTAACGATTGCTACGCAATATAAAGAAGAGCGTCCTGACTTAGGTGATCTCGTATTCATGGAATTCGATAATGTGACTGATAAAAATACCGGTGACACGTTCGACTATGAAGTGATTTTACGTAGTGGTATTGATGACCACGAAGGGATGTTCGAAGCTATATTTGCCTACGATAATCTAGGCGCAGGTGTTGACGAAGGGACCATCTTTATTGAAGGTGGCGACAGTGTTTATTCTACAACTGCTGGCTTTAAAGACGGTGCATTAAGCAATGTGGTTGGTTATGACGACCTTGGTAAGATCTTACAAGATGACTTAGTGATCTGTTTTGATTATGTTGGTCCAGAGCAAAGTGAAGTTGAGTTTAACTTTACTGCAACGGTTATGCCTGATGCAAAAGGTACTATGCAAGATATCACTCTTGATTACCAACTAGGTAACCAAGATGGTGGTTCATTAATGCATTCTATCGGTGTACAAAGTAACCTGAAAATGAGTGATATTGCTGATATGACGGTAGCCGAAAATGACCGTATCGATGGTATTGATGTGATGGTTGTTGACGCAGATCAGTCGCCAAATGAGCTTGTGGTAACGGGTGAGAATGTAACGGCTGAAGTTGACGGAATGTCGTTTAACTTAATCCCAGATGCACATTTCCATGGTGAAACTGTTGTAACAGTTACAGTACAAGACAAAGCAAATCCAGCTGACAAAGTAAGCAAAGAGTTCTTACTTATGGTTGAATCTGATGGTGTAGAGCTTGGTTGTACTGATGCAGCAGCGACTAACTATGATGCAACAGCGAATGAAGATGATGGTAGCTGTGAATATGCTTCACAAGTAACACCAGAAACTGAAGCGGAAACAAAGAGCTCTTCAAGCGGCTCAATGGGTCACTTCATTGTGTTACTACTGCCATTACTTGCACTTCGTCGTCGTAAGTAATAGTGATAAAGGCTCAGTTTATAGAGCCTTTAATATCAACGAGCTTAATTCAGTGAGTTGGTATAAAAATAAAAACCGCGTAAGTTTAAACTCACGCGGTTTTTTATTATCGATTGATACCAGTTTGATTAATCTATTTGGGGATTACTTTTTCACTTTTGCATTGGCAAATGCATCTGCAAACGCATTGCCCATCGCAACATTACCAAATTCGCGTTTTTGCTTTGGTGCGCTTTTCGCTTTAGCTGCAGGCTTAGGTTTGCTCGCTGGTGCGGCTTTATTGCTGGTATCAACATCATCGTCTAAACGCATAGTAAAGCTAATACGTTTACGTGCAGCATCTACTTCAACTACTTTTACTTTTACAATATCACCAGCTTTAACCACTTCACGTGGGTCGGAAATAAACTTATTGGTAATAGCAGAAATATGCACTAAACCGTCTTGGTGTACGCCCACATCAACGAAGGCACCGAAGTTAGCAACGTTAGACACCACACCCTCTAAAATCATACCAGGTTTAAGGTCGTTAATGGTTTCAACACCGGCTTTAAATTCCGCTGTTTTAAACTCAGGGCGCGGGTCACGACCCGGTTTATCAAGTTCTTTGATAATGTCGGTAACGGTAGGTAAACCAAACTTTTCGTCTGTGTAATCGTTAGCAACGAGCTTGTTTAGGATGTCAGAGTTACCAATTAGGCTGTTTACATCTAAGCTGTTTTTCTCGCAGATACGCTTAACAACAGGGTAGGCTTCAGGGTGAACTGACGAGTTATCGAGAGGATCTGAACCTGTACTGATACGTAAGAAACCGGCAGCTTGTTCAAAGGCTTTTGGACCTAAGCGTTCAACTTTTTTCAGTTCAGAACGTTTACTAAATGAGCCATTCGCATCGCGGTAGCTAACAATATTTTGTGCTAACGTTTTGTTTAAGCCTGATACGCGAGTAAGTAATGGCACTGATGCCATGTTTAAGTCTACACCTACAGAGTTTACACAGTCTTCGACTACTGAAGTTAGCGTTTGCCCTAGTTGGCTTTGCGATACATCGTGTTGATACTGACCTACACCGATTGATTTAGGCTCAATTTTTACCAGCTCGGCAAGTGGGTCTTGTAAGCGGCGCGCAATAGACACCGCACCACGTAGTGAAACATCAAGGTTAGGGAACTCATTGGCTGCAAATTCAGACGCTGAATAAACAGATGCGCCTGCTTCACTGACCATTACTTTATTTAGTTTTAGTTCACTGTTTGCTTTAATCAGTTCTGCTACTAACTTGTCAGATTCACGTGAAGCCGTACCATTACCAATAGCAATTAGCTCAACTTTATGCTGGCGACATAATTGTTCTAAAGTACGAAGCGATTTATCCCAATGATTTTGTGGAGCGTGCGGGAAAATCGTTTGTGTTGTTAACAGCTTGCCAGTGCTGTCTACAACGGCAATTTTACAACCTGTGCGTAAACCAGGATCGAGACCTAACGTGGTGCGTGGGCCTGCAGGAGCGGCCATTAATAAGTCTTTTAAGTTCTTAGCAAAAACGTCAATTGCGCCGGTTTCTGCTTTTTCGCGCATTGCACCTAAAAATTCATTCTCTAGATGTAGGCTTAACTTAATTTTCCATGCCCATTGCACTACGCCCATTAGCCAACTGCTTGCAGCAGAGTTGCTAACATCTAAGCGGTAATGATCAGCAATCATTTGCGCGCATACTTGCGCTGGATTTTCTGCGCTTGGCTCAGGGTTGATACTCAGTTGTAATATGCCTTCATTACGAGCACGAAGCATAGCAAGTGCACGGTGTGATGGTACTTTCTTAAGCGGTTCTTGATGCTCAAAGTAGTCGCGGTACTTCACGCCTTCATTTTCATGGCCTGCGATTACAGCACTTTCAATTTGACCGTGTTGTGCAATATGACTACGAAATTTAGCAAGTAATTTGGCGTCTTCAGCAAAGCGCTCCATTAGAATAAATTTAGCGCCATCAAGCACTGCTTTTGTATCAGCAAAGCCTGCTTCAGCATTAATGTAACTACTAGCTTGTTCTTCTGGGTCAAGGCTTGAGTTATTAAATAGCGCATCGGCAAGCGGTTCAATGCCTGCTTCAATAGCTATTTGTCCTTTCGTTCTGCGTTTAGGTTTGAAAGGCAGATATAAGTCTTCGAGCTCAGTTTTACTGTCAGCGTTATTAATGTCATCACTTAGCTCGGCAGTTAGCTTACCTTGCTCTTCGATAGTGGCAAGGATAAAGCTGCGGCGTTCTTCTAATTCACGTAAATACGATAAACGCTGCTCAAGTAAACGTAATTGCGTGTCATCTAAGCCACCAGTTACTTCTTTACGATAACGGGCGATAAAAGGGACTGTGGCACCTTCATCAAGTAGTTTGATTGCAGCAACAACTTGTGATTGCTGGGCATTTAGCTCGGTCGCTAAGCGTGCAGAGATATTGCTCATGCATAAACCTTTTTTAAAAATAGAAAATCAGTAAAACTGAAGATTAATTGCCTGAATAATATCACAATAAGAAGGCCTTAAAAGCACTGCTTTTAAGGCCTGCAAAAATAGTCTTACACAACGCAGATTTTAATGCTTAGTGTGGGTGATCCACATGTTGTAATACTTCGCTAAAGCTATTAGCAATTGGGTTGATATTAACTGGGATATGTAGTTTTTTAGCAATTTCACGAGCTGAAATCAAACCACAAATTTCTTGTTTAGCACTGGTTACTAATAGGAACATCATACCTTGGTGCTCCATTGTTTGTAGAGCATCACCAATACATGCATAGCTGATGCTTTGCAGGCTTACCCCCGCTAAATTGCCAAGAGGAGTCATCACATCATGCAAGGTGATTTCGTCACGGTGTAAGTTCAAGCGCTGTGCAAGAATCATAATTTTTGAGCTTTGTAAGTCAGCGCTAGATGTAAGGCCAAGTAGTTTGTCCTCGCTATCTACAACTAAAATAAAATCTGAGCAACAGCTATTAGTTTGCTTTAACGCATCGACAATTGTGGTGCCGTAATGTGCACGTAAAGGGTCTTTTTTAGTAAAGCTATTAAGTACTTTTAAAGCTGGAGAAGTGAGATCTAGTGTTGGCTCAACTTCATTCACTGCATTAGATAATGCGCCATTAGAGATATCTTGAAGACGTAATTCTTTGAAATTATTCATTTTGGTCACCATACATTTTAATAAAACTGAAATTGAAAATTTAAGTTAATTAAAAGCAGGCGGCCCTCGCTGGTGCGCGCTATAAACAGACACCTTATTAGAAGAGTGAACATACGAAGCCATACGTGCATCTGGCAGTGGTTGGGCTACATTAGCGACGAACGCAGAAGTATGTTTATCGAGGTCGGTATCTAAGTTGGCAGGCTCTGCACTATCGCACGCAATAAAGTGAGCGGTTGGCGTAACACTGTCTGAATGGCTTTCTATATCACTGGCGTAAGATATCAAACTCACACTTATTAATAGTGCGAATACAATGGCATTACTCATGATGCGTTGTATTGCGTTTGACATACTTACTACCTTCTAAAACTCAAGTAATGATTTATCTTGAGTACCTTTAGTTATAGATCACATTTTCAGACTAAACAATCAATAATTAACGCTTTCTGAATTTTCTGGGAAAAATTATTTCGCATCAGGATAAGTTATCTCGTTGATATACCATTCTTTTGCGCCTTCAGGCGTCATCACCGAAAAATCATCATCAACCTGTTTACCAAGTAGCGCTCGAGCCATAGGTGCATCAATAGAAATGTAATCTTTGCGCTCGTAAATTTCGTCGGGACCGACAATGCGGAAACGCTTTGTATCGCCTTGTTCATTCTCAATTTCGACCCAAGCGCCAAAAAACACTTTACCCGCTTGCTGCGGGTTATAGTCAACGATTTTAAGATCTGGCATACGTTTACGAAGATAGCGTACACGGCGATCTATCTGTCGTAAAACACGTTTATTAAACTGATAATCTGCGTTTTCAGAGCGGTCGCCTAAGCTTGCTGCCCAAGTAACAATTTTAGTAATTTCAGGGCGCTTTTCATGCCATAAGTAATCATGTTCTTGTTGTAATTGCTGATACCCCTCTCGGGTTATTAAATTTGTCTTTGCCATTTTTATTTAGCCTAAAAAGAAAACCAGCCGCAAAGTATGCCTTTGTCGAGTCAGATTTTGAAATGTTCAGTAACAATCTAAGCGCGTAATTCGATTTTTATTCTTAACTTTTTCATTTATATTAATAAGTAACATATTACAAAAAGAATGAAAGTTATGGGACACGAAACGACAAAAGTATTGGTTGTTGATGACGATATGCGCTTACGCAGTTTGCTAGAGCGTTACCTTGTAGAACAAGGCTTTATTGTTCGCACAGCAGCAAATTCAGAGCAGATGGATCGCTTGCTGGAGCGTGAAAATTTCCACTTGATTGTATTAGATTTAATGTTACCAGGTGAAGATGGGTTATCAATTTGCCGTCGTTTACGTCAAAAAGAAAATGACATTCCAATTGTAATGCTTACAGCCAAAGGCGATGAAGTTGACCGTATAATCGGTTTAGAGCTAGGTGCTGATGATTACATTCCTAAACCATTCAACCCGCGTGAACTGTTAGCGCGCATTAAAGCAATTTTACGTCGTCGCGCTAAAGAAGTGCCGGGGGCTCCTGCTGCTGAAGAAAACGAAATTAGCTTTGGCGACTTCACGCTAAACCTTGCGACCCGCGAAATGAGCCATGGTGACAAAACAATGTCGTTAACCAGTGGTGAGTTTGCAGTACTAAAAGCGTTGGTAACTCATCCTCGTGAACCACTTAGTCGCGATAAACTGATGAACTTAGCGCGTGGTCGTGATTATAGTGCGCTTGAGCGCAGTATCGATGTTCAGGTTTCACGATTACGCCGTATGATTGAAGTCGATGCGGCTAATCCGCGTTATATACAAACAGTATGGGGCTTAGGCTACGTATTTGTGCCAGACGGTGAAAAATAATAGTAATGGGCATGTTTCCACGTAGTGCGTTTGGACAAACAGTATTTTTGGTTGCGGCCTTGCTGTTAATCAATCAAATTGTCTCTTATATCACGGTCAGTTTTTATGTTGTTAAACCAACTATAGAACAAGTAAACCTGATCCTATCTAAACAGGTGAAAACCGTGTTTATTGAATGGGAAGAGGGGGTTGAGGTAAGTAAGGAAGCCTCTGACAAGTTTTTTGAGATCACCGGCATTGAAGTCATGACCCAGCGCCAAGCAATGAGTGAAGGCTTGGCTGAAACTCGTGAATACTCGATGCTATCGCGAAGCATGTCGAAAGAGCTTAACGGCTCTGCACGGGTGCGTATTAGCCAAACAGATCCTCTTGTTTATTGGGTTGAAGCACCGCAAGCACCAGGCTACTGGGTGCGTGTGCCGCTCACTGGATTGCAAGAAAACAACCTAAAGTTCTTAACCTTTTATCTATCAAGTATTGGTTTTTTAAGTGTTCTCGGTGGCTGGTTGTTTGCCCGCCATCTAAATAGACCTTTAAAAGCGCTGCAACAAGCGGCTGTTAAAGTGGGAGTGGGCGACTTTTCTACCAAATTAGAAGAGCAAGGCTCTACTGAAGTCATTGAAGTAACCCGTGCATTTAACCAAATGTCACGGGGTATTGCTGCGCTTGAGAATGACCGTCGATTATTAATGGCAGGCGTTTCTCATGATTTGCGTACGCCGCTTACACGGATTCGTTTAGCGACTGAAATGATGTCGGATGATGAAGATTACCTTCGTGAAGGGATCATTCATGATATTGAAGATATGAACGCAATTATCGACCAATTCATTGAATATTTACGTCACCACAAGCGCGAAGAACTTGAGCTAGAAGACTTAAATGCGATCGTTTCTGAAGTCGTCGAAGCAGAACAAAAACATCACCGTACTATTACCTTTAAAGAGAATCCAAGCTTAAGCGAAGTGCCAGTAAGTATGGTGGCGATAAAGCGTGTTGTTACTAATATGATTGAAAATGCAATTCGCTATTCAGATGGTGATATAGAGGTCGAAACCCGCGTGAGCAGTAATAAAAAGTTTGCCATGGTAGTAGTTAATGATCACGGCCCGGGGATTCCCGAAAGTGAACTTGAAACTGTATTTGAGCCGTTTAAACAAGGTGATGCCGCTCGCGGTAGTGAAGGCAGTGGCTTAGGTCTTGCGATAATTAAACGTATTGTCGATATGCACGGCGGCCGAGTACAACTACTTAACCGCCCAGAAGGTGGTCTCAGCGCCCAGATTTATTTGCCGTTTTAAAAGTATTAAGCTGTAAGCCTTGAAAGGTGCTGAAGCAATGATGAAATTTAAAGGAAGTAACAAGATAACTATTAAGATAGTTAGCCAGTTTAAAGCCATTTGAATGAGAACAGCTAGTTCATAAAGTGCAAAATGCATGAAATCGGCAATTAAAATTTTATTTTCATAAATTTAGTAGTTACAGAAATTTCCAAGTGAACATAGCCATTACTTGTGCTCTCATTTATCAAAGCAAACAAAAAGCGCGGCATCAAATGCCGCGCTCTTTTAATTTAAAGCTTAAAACTTACAGCTTTTAGCTTAGATTATTATTGCTTACCGTCAGGATTGTGGTTGTCCATAAATTTGTTCTGCGCGGTTGAATAAAACCCACGACGTTAAAATATACTTATCATTTGAAATAGGCTTATTACCACGGTGAGTGTGGGTAAAGTAGCCCGGTGCTACGACCATAGAGCCCTGTTTGGGTGATATTTTTCGTTGTTGATAGTAAAATTCAGTTTCCCCACCTTCCTCTACATCATTTAAATAAAACATAAATAACAGCACGCGATGTAGGGCCTCGTTATGGCCAGCTTGCGGGTATACCTCGCTATGCCAATAAGGGTAGCCACCTTTATTGATATCGTATTTTTGTGCTTGAATTGGACCCATGCGGAAAATTTGCTGCACTAATAGTGGCAACTGTGGTTTACCGACTTCTTCAAAATTGTCTTGTGTTAGGTCAACAGGTTTGCCCGTTTGCGGATGGTAAACCTTTAAACCAAAGGCACCAATCATCATAAAAATATGCTCTTCAAGGTATTTGAAGACGTAACCCGCGGTCGTTTGTTGAATATGCTTTAGTTGCTCAGCGTATTCAGGGTGGTTATTAAGGTATAAATCGCGACTGTCTTTTTTCGCTAGATCGACACCACCTGAGGTAATGCCTTGTTTTAAATGCGGGCTTTGTTCAAATACCGTGATAAAGTTGTCGCAAAATTCTTTGCTGAGGGCGTTTTCGTATACGCGAATAAAGTCCGTCATGAGCTACCTTTAGTTTATATTTTTTATAGGGTTACTATGTTTACTGAAACTATCACACCACGCTTTAGCGAAACAGATGTGCTAGGGCACATCAACAATACCGTACTCCCTGTATGGTTTGAAGCCGCCCGAGCGCCTATTTTCAGGTTTTTTACGCCCGATTTAAACCCTTATGAGTGGAAACTGATCATTGCCAAGGTTGAAGTAAGCTTTGTGGGTGAGTTGTTTTATGGTCACGATGTTACAGTGAAAACCAGTGTTGAGCATGTCGGTTCTAGTTCATTTGTACTTCGCCAAGAAGCTTGGCAGCAAGATAATTGCTGTGCAGTTGGTAAAACGGTATTAGTTCGTTATGACTTTGCAAATAAATGCTCGAAAAAACTTGATGAGCAAGAAAGAGCTGCCCTTACAGCGCATTTAATCGCTGAGAAATAAACCATTTTTTGCCGACATTTATGAGTGCTTGGGGTAAAATGCGCCTTCATTATTTTGACTGAGTAATTTTGGGTTACACGCAATGCTGTTAATGATCGACAATTATGATTCGTTTACATACAACCTAGTGCAATATTTTCAGCGCTTAGACCAAGATGTATTAGTTAAACGAAACGATGAGATTAGCATTGCTGAAATTAAACAGCTTAACCCTGAGCATATCGTACTTTCACCCGGGCCATGTTCACCAAATGAAGCAGGTATTTCTCTGCAAGTGGTTGAACAATTAAAAGGGCAGTTGCCAATTCTTGGTATTTGCTTAGGGCACCAAACTATTGCTCAGGCTCTAGGTGCTGATGTTATTCGTGCCAAGCAAGTGATGCATGGGAAAACCTCGTTAGTTAAGCATACCAATCAAGGTGTGTTTAGCGGTTTGGCCAACCCGCTGACGGTATGCCGATACCACTCTTTAGTGGTGCATAAACAAAGCCTGCCTAGTGACTTTACTATTACCGCATGGACAGAACAAAATTCTGATTTTGATGAAATTATGGGGATCATGCATAATGATTTAGCACTTGAAGGAGTACAATTTCATCCCGAAGCAATTTTGACCCAACAAGGGCTTGAATTACTTGCTAACTTTTTAACTCGCTTCTAACCTTAGGCTAGTGAATTAACAAATATGAACGACAATACGCCTGTGCAAATGACCGAAGAAACCCGACAACAAAGGACTGCGATGGTGCTTAATGAGCGCGCACACGATCTTTTGCTTGGTCACAGTTTTGCACAGCGTCAAATTGGCTTTATTCATACCTTAGAAATTGATTATGGCGAGTCAATGGAGCAGCGTACTCTATTAGAAGTAGAGGTCGCTGCCGAGAAAAAGCGTCAAAAGAGCAGTACAGCTCACCATAAATACCGTGCTCAGGCGAGTAAACAGTTACACCAAGTAATTGAAGCTGCCATGCAAAAGCAGCTTGAAGATATTGATTCAGTTATCCACGAAACTATCGGTATCCAAGACAGTGTACCTGCTATTCTAGATATTCTAGCTGTGCGTTCAGCCTCAGTGGGTCGACTAGAGCCATTAGTTAAAGACTTAAGTTGGTTAGGTCGTGAGCTCGTTGCGTTTGTGAATTTACCTTTTTATCGAAAACAACGTAATAAACACACTTCAGTTCAAGTTGATAATCCATTATTAGCGCTGCGTTACATAGGCTTAGACAATTTAAAGTTTGTGGTGCCAACCTTTGCGGTACGCCATTGGATGCCACACAGCACAGAGCCATTTCCACTACTAAAACGTCGACTTCGTGATAACTCAATGGCATGTGCCATTGCAGCTCAAGAGCTTGCTAAGCTAAATGGTGTAAATGAGGTGCACGCCTTTACCTTAGGTATGCTACTCGATGTGGGTAAAATAGCGCTAGTACGTATATACCTTCGTATTTTCGAATTAGTTTGGCAGCGTCAAGTAACGAAAGCCCGTGATGAGCAAAAGAAAGACTTACACACTGCTTTATTAGAACTAAAACCTGATCCATTATTTTTAAGCACCTTGCTAAATAAGCAGTCGATGAAGGTAACAACGACCGTGATTGAGCAAATGGACTTTAGATATTTGCCATTTAATGCGGTAATGCAGCAATTAACTACACCCTTAGCTAAAAACGATGAATATTTGCCACTTACTAAGGTGATTTTAAAAGCTCGTTGTTACGCGCAGTATTTAAGTTTAAATGAGCATCAATTGGTCGAAAATGACGAAACTGAACGTTGGTTTACGCACTTCGATTTCACCAAGGAAGAGCTTAATCAGCTAGCAAAATGCAATTTTGATCGCTTTCATATTCAAATTAATTAAAAAAATTGTTAATTTTTTTGCGACTATTCATTCATTGTTTATCAATCTGCAGCGACAAATTTTTTGTCATTAGCCTGTGCTTGGCTCACTAGCCGTACGCCTTTTTATAGTAATTAGACCAAAAAACAGCCTTCAAATAGTTATTCACTATCCATGAAAAAATATCTCAAGCCCTTTATTTTCAAGGGCTACATGAAAGTTTTCTAAGAGACAGGACGAAAATTTTCTGGAATAATGGATGAATGAAAATTGAACCAAAGAGTTATTTTGGTGATTTTGCGCTAAGCTCAATCGGCTAAGTAAAATGGCTTGGTTTGGCTTTAGAGCGCCACCTTGCTCTGTGTGTGCTTACAATTAAGAGGATATAAAATGACAGTCAATCGCGAATTATTTGATCAAGTAATGGTTCCTAACTATGCACCATCAAGTGTTATTCCAGTTCGAGGCGAAGGGTCTCGCGTATGGGACCAAGAAGGTCGCGAATTTATCGATTTTGCTGGTGGTATTGCTGTTAACTGTCTTGGTCATTGTCACCCAGCTCTTGTAAGTGCATTAAAAGAACAAGGCGAAAAAATTTGGCACTTATCAAATGTAATGACTAATGAGCCAGCTCTTCGCTTAGCTAAAAAGCTAACTAACGCAACATTCGCAGAAAAAGTGTATTTTGCTAACTCTGGTGCAGAAGCAAACGAAGCAGCACTTAAACTAGCACGCCGTTTTGCACTTGATAACTTTGGTGAGCAAAAGTCACAAATTATCTCATTTAACAAAGGTTTCCACGGCCGTACATTCTTTACTGTAACGGTAGGCGGTCAAGCTGCATACTCTGATGGTTTCGGTCCTAAACCGGGTGATATCGTTCACTGTGACTACAACGATTTAGCGGCATTTGAAGCGCTTATCTCAGACAACACTTGTGCGGTAATGATGGAACCTCTGCAAGGTGAAGGCGGTATCATTTCTCCAACAGCTGAGTTTGTTGAAGGTGTTCGTGAGTTATGTACTAAGCATAATGCACTACTAATCTTTGATGAAGTACAAACAGGTGTTGGTCGTACGGGTGAGCTTTATGCTTATCAAGGTCTAAATGTAACGCCAGATATCTTAACGACTGCAAAAGCGTTAGGTGGTGGTTTCCCTATCGGTGCGATGATCACCACAACTGATATTGCTAAGCACTTAAAAGTAGGTACTCATGGCTCTACTTACGGTGGTAACCCACTAGCATGTGCAGTAGCAGAAGCAGCATTCGACACTGTTAATACGCCAGAAGTACTTAATGGCGTTAAAGAAAAATCAGCGTTATTCCGCGAGTTATTAACTGCGATTAACGAAAAGTACAATGTATTCACTGAAATCCGTGGCGAAGGTCTATTAATTGGTGCTGTAGTAACAGAGCAATTCAAAGGTCGTGCAAAAGAGTTTTTAGTGGCTGGTACTGCAGAAGGCGTTATGTCTTTAGTGGCTGGCGCTGATGTTGTTCGTTTCACTCCGTCACTTGTAATTCCAGAAGCTGATATCCGCGAAGGTATGACTCGTTTCGAAAAAGCAGTTGCAAAAGTCGTTAACGGCTAAACGAAACTGTCATTTCAGGGCAAGCTAAGCTTGCCCACATTTCTTAATTTACCGTTATTTATAAGGGAGCAAGCGGACTTATGATGATCCTTCGCCCAATCCAGCAAAGCGATTACCAAGCGTTAGTAAAGATTGCTGATGAGTCAGGCCATGGCTTTACGTCTTTGCCTAATAATGAAGAGTTATTACAAAAGAAAATTGATCATTCTGTCAGCTCATTTGCTAAAGCAGCCCAGCAGCCAGGTGATGAAGGTTACTTGTTTGTTCTTGAAGATAGCGAAACGGGAGAAGTCGTAGGGACTTCGGGTATTGAAGCCGCCGTTGGTTTAGATGATGCTTTTTATCATTATCATTTAAGCAAAGTGATTCATTCATCTCGGACGCTAGACGTGTATAAAGCCGTTGATATTTTAACCCTGTGTAATGATTACACCGGTGCAACAGAGCTGTGCACATTATTCTTAAAAGATGGCTACCGTAAAAACAATAACGGTAAATTGCTTTCAAAAGCGCGCTTTATGTTTATTAATCAACATAGAGAGCGTTTTGCTGACACCGTAATTGCTGAAATGCGTGGTGTGTCAGACGAAAGCGGCGAAAGCCCATTTTGGCAATGGCTAGAAGAGCACTTTTTCTCAATGGACTTTCCAACGGCAGATTACTTGACGGGCATTGGCCAGAAAGTATTCATTGCCGAGTTAATGCCTAAATACCCAATTTACGTTAACTTACTGAGCAAAGATGCACAAGCTGTGATTGGTCAAGTACATGACAACACACGCCCTGCGATTGAACTATTAAAGAGCGAAGGTTTTACCTTTAATGGTTATGTAGACATTTTTGATGCAGGCCCAACTGTTGAAGCAAAAGTAGATAACATTGCTACAGTAAGAAATGCCCACACGGTTAAAGTTGAAATAGGTGAAAGCCAAGGCGACACCACGGTATTGTTAGCAAATGATAAAATTGCTGATTTTAGAGCAACCGTGACTCAAGTTAGCCTATCATGCGATGCCGAGAGCATCACAATCTCAAGTGAATTAGCAAAAGCACTTCACTTAGAAGCGGGTGATTCAGTATCACTAGCAGAACTATAGAATTCAGGAGACATATTAATGACTCATGCAGCGCAATTTATTAATGGTCAATGGCAAGCAGGCCTTGGTCATACTTTTCAATCTGTAAACCCAGCAAATAACGATGTAATCTGGCAAGCAAACACTGCCACTGCTGAACAAGTAGACGGCGCAGTCGCTGCTGCACGTGAAGCGTTTTACAGCTGGGCTGATAAAACATTTGCAGAGCGTTTAGCGATTGTAAAAACATTCGCAGAAACGCTTAAAGAGCACAGCGAAGAATTAGCGATTGCTATCGCACAAGAAACAGGTAAACCACTTTGGGAAACACGCACTGAAGCAGGTGCGATGGTGGGTAAAATTGCTATCTCTGAAAAAGCATTTTTAGAGCGTACAGGTGATGTTGAAAACCCAATGCCACAAGGTCGTGCGATGATCCGCCATAAGCCTCATGGTGTTGTAGCTGTGTTTGGCCCTTACAACTTCCCTGGTCACTTACCAAATGGTCACATTGTGCCAGCATTATTAGCAGGCAACACTGTGGTATTTAAACCATCAGAGTTAACGCCAGCGGTTGCTGAATTAACTTTAAAGTTATGGGAAAAAGCGGGTCTTCCTGCGGGTGTAATTAACCTTGTGCAAGGTGAAGTAGAAACGGGAAAAGCGCTTGCATCTCATAAAGGGATCGACGGTTTATTCTTTACTGGCTCTTCGCGCACTGGTCATATTTTACATGAACAGTTTGCTGGTCAACCGGGTAAAATCCTCGCGTTAGAAATGGGTGGTAATAACCCGCTTATCGTTACTGATGTTGCTGACACTAAAGCGGCTATCCACGATATTATTCAATCAGCGTTTATCTCTACAGGTCAACGTTGTACCTGCGCGCGTAAGTTATTCTTACCTGCGGGCGAGCAAGGTGATGCCATCTTAGCGGGTCTTATTAAAGCAACTAAAGCTATTAAAGTCGGTGACTACGACGCAGAAGAGCAACCTTTCATCGGGTCAATGATTTCTGCTGCGGCAGCAGCTGGTATGGTCACAGCACAACAGCAACTTGTTGAGCTTGGCGCTGAGGTGTTAGTTGAGCTAACTCACAAAGAGAATACCGGCTTTGTAACACCGGGTATTTTAGAGTGTACAAATGTCGCTAACTTCCCAGACGAAGAGCACTTTGGACCTCTTCTTAAAGTATTCCGTTTTACCGATTTTGATGCCGCTATTGATAAAGCTAATGATACTAGCTTTGGCTTATCAGCTGGTTTGTTAAGTGACAGCGCAGCAGATTACGACCATTTCTTACGTCGTATTCGTGCGGGTATCGTAAACTGGAACAGGCCTATCACAGGTGCATCAAGTGCAGCTCCATTTGGTGGTATTGGAGCATCGGGTAACCACAGAGCAAGCGCATATTATGCCGCTGACTATTGTGCATACCCCGTAGCTTCGGTTGAGCTTGAAAAAGTAGCGATGCCAGCGACATTAAGTCCAGGCTTAAAAATCGATTAGTAATCGTAAATAACTATAAAAAGCAGCTTTGGCTGCTTTTTTTGTATGAGATGCGTGGCAAAGGTAGCAATTAAAAGCGCTTTCTGCTTAAATCTAAAGAGGTAGTTTTTTATTAGGTGTGAAGTCGTATGGTTTTAGATAGGCAAGGGTATGATGATCTTGTCATGTATCTCACTCAAAATTTAGCGCTTTTTGAGAAGCCGGGTCAAATTAAACCAGGAGCTCCAACAGTGTTAGAGCTGATTGAAGACGTGATAGCAGAAAACGTCATGTTACTTTGCGAACAACACACAGAGCTTAATACCGAACAACGCAGCCAAATTGTCCGTGAAGTCGACGGTATCGTATACGACTTACAAGAAGTACTAAGTAGCGTTACAAATCACACAGTAACCGTTGAACAACATGCCTTTATTGACGAATTTGCCGGATTAGTGAAAAACTTATTCGATAGCGCTGTTGTAGAAAGCGCCTAATTTATAAATAACTACAAAATTCTAGTCTTTCAGCGAGTAGCTTGAAATAAGCTACTCGCTTTCATATAGCTTACCTTTTATCCCTTGCATCTGTGAGTGACTTGCTTACAATCAAACAAAATAACTTTAAGAGATAAAACACATGCAAGCGAATGTAAAATGGGTAGATGGCGATACGTTTATTGGCCTTTCAAATTCAGGTCATAATGTAGTTTTTGATGCAGGTAGTGATAGCGCAGCGCCAAGCCCAATGGAAATGGTCTTAATGTCAGCTGGGTGCTGCTCATCTGTTGATGTTGTTAGTATTTTAAAAAAAGCAAAACAATCATTTTCTGATGTGCAAGTTAAGCTAACAGCAGAGCGTGCTGAGTCAGCTCCTCGCGTGTTTACCAAGATTAATCTACACTTTGTGGTCACTGGTGATAATGTTTCAGAAAAGCACCTTGCTCGTGCCGTTCAATTATCTGCTGAAAAGTATTGCTCTGTAGCCTTAATGCTTGATAAGACAGTAGAAATTACGCATAGTCATGAAGTTGTGCAAGAACAGGTAAAATAACGCTTTTTCCGAGCAGAAAATTCGTATAAAATCCGCGAACTTTTATTTCTGCTGGTGCAGGTTCACTCGTTTTAAGGTTGGTTTAGCATGAATAAACCCTTCGATAAAATTAAGCTTCATGGCTTTAATAACTTAACTAAGAGCTTAAGCTTTAGTATTTACGATATTTGTTACGCAAAGACTGAACAACAGCGTAAGGAATATATCGAATATATCGACGAACAGTACAGTGCTGATCGCCTGACCGATATTTTAGGTGAAGTTGTGGATATTATTGGCGCAAACATTCTAAATGTTTCTCGCCAAGATTATGATCCGCAAGGCGCTAGCGTGACAATCTTGATCTCAGAAGAGCCAATTGAACAGCAAACGACGTATGAAGTTGATGAAGCGCCGGGCCCTCTTCCTGAAACAGTTGTAGCGCACTTAGATAAGAGCCACATCTGTGTTCATACATATCCAGAAGCACACCCTGATGATGGTATTTGTACGTTCCGTGCTGATATCGAAGTATCAACATGTGGCATAATTTCGCCATTAAAAGCGTTAAACTTCTTAATTCACAGCCTTGAGTCTGATGTTGTAACCATTGACTACCGTGTACGTGGTTTTACGCGTGACGTAGATGGTGTTAAACACTATATCGATCACGCGATTAACTCAATTCAGAACTACATGACTGAAGATACTAAAGAAGCGTACCAAATGATGGACGTGAATGTGTATCAAGAGAATTTGTTCCATACTAAGATGATGTTAAAAGAAACTGACCTGAATACTTATTTATTTGGTGTTTCTACAGCGGATTTATCTGAAGAAGAAGAAGAAGTTATCTACTCAAAGCTGACTCGCGAGATGCAAGAAATCTTCTACGGTCGTAACTTGCCAGATACAGAGTAAGTAACCACAAGCTTTAAAGAAACGGCGCGTAATGTAAGTTACGCGCCGTTTTTTATTCCTTAGAGTTGCTCATTGACTACATTAGCCTGTACTTATATGCTGGTTAAAAGGCCAATTTAAGGATAGACATGTCAGTTGTGCTCTCGCAGTCGGTATTTTTAGCAGAACAAGTTCGTGAAAATGAAGGCCCAGCAGCTAAGCGCTCTGGTGTAACTTTATATGAGCTTATGGAGCGAGCAGGGCTGGCTACTTATAAGCAAGCTATCAGCTATTTTCCTAAAGCAAGTACATTCGTTGTATTAGCTGGCGTTGGTAACAATGCGGGTGATGGCTATGTTGTTGCCCGCTTAGCTAAACAAGCGGGTAAGCAGGTTACAGTTATTGCTGGCTTACAAGATAAACCTCTCAAAGGTGATGCGCTGAGTGCTCAGCAAGCTTGGCTCAATGCTGGGGGAGCAATAACAACGGATGTTAGCGCTATTGAACAAGCAGATATCATCATTGACGGTTTGCTCGGTACAGGTATTCAAAGCGAGGTGCGCGAACCTTTCTCAGAGTTGATTAAAGCCGCTAATGAAAGTCAAAAGCCGATTGTTGCCATTGATTTACCATCAGGCATTCATGCAGACACAGGTGTAATACAGGGGATCGCAATAAAAGCGGCAATCACTGTTACCTTTGTGGGTATTAAACAAGGTTTAGTGACAGGGCAAGGACGAGCACATGCAGGTAATCTTGAGTTTGCTGACTTGGGTATTGGAGATACCTTTTTAAAACTGACAGCACCCACTGCTGAGCTTATCAATTATCAAAGTCAATCACCGCTCTCTCGACGTGATAATAACAGTCACAAAACTAACCATGGTAAGTTGCTATGTATTGGTGGTAACGCAGGGACAGCGGGTGCAATTCGTTTGACCGCAGAAGCCGCTCTTCGGACTGGCGCAGGTATGGTGAAGGTTTATACTCACAGCAGTTCTATTTTGCCAGTCAGTATTGGCCGACCAGAATTAATGGTGACTGATACAAACTTAATTAGTGCATTAGAATGGGCAAGTTGTATCACCATCGGCCCTGGGCTTGGACAAGACACTTGGTCAGAAACAACATTTGAAACTGTCATGCAGTATTGTTTCACTAATAATAAACCTCTGGTGATTGATGCTGATGCACTTAACTTAATGGCTCAGCATGCTTCGTCATTCCCATTAGTTAATACAGTTATAACACCACACCCCGGTGAGGCTGCAAGGTTACTCAATTGTCGCGCAAGCGATATTGAAGAAAATCGCTTTCATGCGGTAAAGCAGCTCGCACATAGCTATACCACTACTTGTGTACTAAAAGGTGCTGGTAGTTTAATTGCTGACACTAACCAAACATGGGTGTGTACAGATGGAAATCCTGCACTTGCGGTTGGCGGCAGTGGCGATGTTTTAACAGGCATCATAGCGGCCCTGATCGCACAGGGGCTTACTCCTCAGCAAGCAGCTTGCTTAGGCGTAACCTTACATGCAAAAGCTGGTGATATTGCCGCAGAGCGTGAAGGCGAAAGAGGCATGTTACCGAGTGATTTGTTTGTCGTTGTAAGGAAGCTGATAAAAGAGTTGGCAAGCAGTGCTGACTTGAGCAGGTAAGGCTAAATATTTCGCCTTAGTCTAAGACTATCCTAGCTTGAACAAGCCAATATTGAGTTAGCATTTTCATTGAATCAACTAAATCATAATAGCTAGAAGGCTTGGTCATAAAGGCGTTAGTACCTAAGCTATAACATTGCTTAATATCAACTTCTGAATCAGAAGTCGTAAAAATTATGATGGGAATATGGCGGTAACGCTCCGATTTTTTTAGTTCGACTAACGCTTCTTTTCCACCCTTTCGTGGCATGTTTAGGTCTAATAAAATAAGGCTTGGTAGAATTTTATTTTTATCGAGTGACTCAAGTAATTGCATGCCGTCATCAACAAATTGAATTTTATTTTCATCGACATTATTTTCAACCAGGGCATCACGGATGAGTTCTTGATCATCGAGGTCATCATCCGCAACTAAAATATAGCTCACAGAGCGTAACTTTTTGATAAATAATTTGTCGTTAAACATTAGCAACTCCTGATTAGCTTATCTTTTTCACGTAGATACTTATAAATAAAACAACAAATTAAATAATTAGTTAATCGAATAGTATATACTTTAGTTAAGTAGGTGTTATATTAACTTGCTTATACCCATAATACAAACATAAGTTTATTAATAACCCAATGACAGTAAATCTTACTAGTACTAATAGAGTGGTAGCTCTTCGCGAAAGTTTGAACCTTTCTCAACAAGAGTTTGCCGATAAAATAGGTATAACTCAGGGGGCTCTATCACAACTGGAGGCTGGCAAGTCGACCCTATCTCTCAGTACTATTATTAAAATCAGCAAAGTGTTTAATGTAGATTGTAACTGGCTTATTTTTGGTATAGAAGGATTTGATGACTCGAGTTTCCAGAGTTATCAAAAAGCCTTAGAGACTTCATTTATTCCACTTGTCAATGAAGAAGCTCAAGCTGGTTATATAGAACAGTGTAGTGATGAAGACTATATTAAAACTCTGGATGTTTATAAAATTCCGGGGTTTGAAAATGGCAATTATCGACTATTCGAAGTTGAAGGCGATAGCATGATGCCAACTATCCGCCCCAGAGAAACGCTGATCACTGAGCAAGTCAAGGATATTAATCAGTTAGAGAATGGTTCAGTTTGTGTTGCTGTCACTAAAGATGGCATTGTCGCAAAACGCCTCTTTAGCCACAAGACAGACCCCGTCAGTTACTTATTTAAGAGTGATAACCCTGAGTACAAAACATATTCAATTCAGGGAAGTGATATCTTAGAAATCTGGCATGTAAAAGCAAAAATAAGTTCTATAACCGATCAAGACTCACATATGCAAAGTCAGCGTTTTGAGTCTATTGAAAATGAAATTAGACAACTTAAAGAGCATATTAATAGAGTTTTACCGCCACAATCGTAGCGGTAAATTACTAAAACTGACTTAGTTTTATTTCTCTTAGTGGTAAGGTGACGTAAAACTGAGAGCCTTCATTGATATTTGCTTCTGCTGTAATTGTCCCATGGTGTCGTTCGACTATTTTCTTACAAATAGCTAAGCCTAACCCTGTTCCTTCGTATGCTTGTTTAGAGTGAACCCGTTCAAAAAGGTTAAATATTCTGTCTTTAAACTCGCTATTAAAACCTATTCCGTTATCAATGACAGCGATAACAAGATGCTCGTCTGTTCGCTCAACTGACTTAATCCCTATAATGGGTGCTTGATGTGGGTGACTAAATTTAAGCGCATTGAGAATTAAGTTTTGAAACAAACGCTGGATTTGTCGTTTGTCGCCATAGATTTCACCAATGTCTTCTATGTGAAACACCGCGTCCTTGTCAGCGATAATTAACTCAAGATCATCAAGAATATCATGAAAAACATCTGATGCTGAAAAGTGACGAAACTCTTCGCCTTTTCGATTGATTCTAGAAAAACTCAATACTCCTTTGATAAGTTTTTGCATTCTTTCGGCAGAATCCATCATACGAGAGATATAAGAAGCGTTTCTTTCTCCAATCTGTTCTTTAGAGTTTTGCAGGCGATCGCCGAACATTTGTATTTTTCGTAAGGGTTCTTGTAAATCATGAGACGCAACAAAAGCAAACCGTTCTAACTCTTGGTTAGACTCTTCAGATTTTCTAAGTGCGATTTCAAGGTCAAGCTCGGCTTGTTGTCGAGTGAGTATTTCCGCTTTTAAAGCGACAGTTCGCTCATTAACTTTAGTTTCTAATAAGTTGTTTAACTTTTTAAGGCGCTCAGATTTTTCAATAACATGATTAACCAAATGATTGCGAAACTTTATAGCGCAAGATATTTCGTTTGCCTTCCAAGGTGAGCATTTATTACGTACATTCTCTTGCCATAAACGAAATGAGCTACGAGGCATAAGGCGGTGACTACCGTCGTCAAGAAATTCGATTATCTTTTCAGGTTTCCCACCCCAATTTTTTGTTTCAATCACCTCTTTACGAAACCACATAATAAATAGGTTTTCATTAGTAGAAACAGGCATAGCAAGTACGCCGCTTGCAATATTAGCAAACTTACTAAATTCAGCATTTTCATTAGACAAGTGATGGTTATGATACAGCAGTTCATCTTCTAAGTGGTTGCTTTTCAACCACTCAAATAAATGATAAATATCATCATTTGCGGGTACATCCCCGAAACTTTCAATATCTTTTTCTAGCCGCCATGCAACACCATCAGCACTTAGCATGCTAAGTAAAGCAGGAACTTGTTTGCGTAAGCCATCAATGAAAAAGACTTCTTCAGACATATGCTCTGCTATCTCTGCACTGATGGCGGTGGCTTTAGCTTCTTGAATCGCTTCGATTGATTGTGTTTTGAGGGAAATTATATATGAGAGCATCAACCCCATATACTGTGCAACTTGTCGTGCCTCAAAAGGGACGACATGGCTTGAATAGTGGTGACAAGCAATTAACCCCCATAATTTACCAGCAATAATAATACTGATAGACATTGATGCTTTAACACCCATATTGCGTAAATATTGGCAATGAATGGGGGAGACACTTCTGGTTATACACGTGCTTAAATCTACAGGCTTGTCTTGTGGGTAGATAGGTGATACTTCAGCATCCACATCTGCAAGTAACCTTATAGGATTACGCAAATATAAAGCGCGTGCTTGCTTTGGAATATCTGACTCAGGAAAATGCTGGTGTAGAAATGAGTTTAACTCATCTTTTTTGGCTTCTGCTACGACTTGACCATTATATTCATGGTCAAACTGATAGAGCATAACGCGATCAAAACCTGTTAAGTTCCGAACTTCTTCTACTGCTGTGTCGAATGATGAGTTTAGCTCTTTTTTGTCAGCTATTAGGTGAAGAGATTGCTTCATCAAGTAATTCATGGGGTCAATACTTGAGTGCTCTTTCTTTATATCAAACTCAAGTTCAATGAGTAAGTATTCATCGTTACGAGAAATAACACCTTTAATAGAGGTCTCAGGCGATTTACCTTTTAACTCAATCTTGAGTGGGTTAATGGCATGAAAGTCCTTTTGGGCTTTATTTTCCTCTATGATATTAGATGTATTCGCTTCAAAGAAATTAGTTATATGTGAGCCTACTAAGCGATCCTTTTGTGTATTTAAAAGCAATAAAATATTTTCGCTGAAATAGCATATTTTGAGTGTTTCAGGGTCAACAACTAGTAAGTACCCATGCGGTTGTATAGAGCCTGGAATATGAATAGGTTCTTTATGGCAATTGTCTAATGAGACTTTAAATGTATTGCTCAATTTATATCTCCAAGCGCTTGAGAGATTAAGCTAAATGCCTTATTTGCTCCCAATAAAATGTCATCTGCTGAGTTTGGGTTGTCGTTATGATACTGCTTTAGTGCGTGGATAAATTGAGCCCACTTCTGATTCCTAAGTTCACCATAACTATAAAAAAAACGGATCCCTTCAAGCTCATTTATCCAATTATGCTTTTTAAGCGCTTTAAATATGTGACCTCCACCCATGGTGGCTCCCTCCATTACATACATCATTCCAAATGCATGTGATACGTTGCAGATATTTTTTAAATCATCGTGTTTATATAATTTAACAGGTGGAGCGTGTTGAGATGTTTGCAAATAAGCAATATCTTGATTTAACCAGCTTAGCTTGCTGCGGCCAACAAGTAGATGTTTTGTGGCACCATAGGTTGATATAGCATCCTCCATAATAGAATAGCTACTATGCATTGCGATTAAAATTTCTAAATACGATTGTTGGGTCATATTTTTATCGAATAATACTGCACCTAGTTGTTTTTCCACACGAGAGTGAAGGAAGTCGGTACTATTTTTTATAAAAGTATGAATATTATTTTGATCGCTATTGCAAGTTATTACAGTGGCGTTTGATAAAGCTGAACCCATTGTTATCCTGAACGTATTTGGAGCATTCTAGTAGTATTCGCACCAGTATATACTTAGGTACAAGTATGTAAAATACAAAATTAAGGGTGATTAGGAAAAGGCAACTATTTATTGCGGGTTCAAATGACTTGTAAAGTTAGAAGGTCTTTGTTTATTTACAGAGCAAGTAAATGAATGCAAAAAACCCAGCCGGAGCTGGGTTTTTTAAGCAAAGTGCTTGGGAGGGATGATTACATCATTCCGCCCATACCACCCATGCCGCCCATGCCGCCCATATCTGGAGCAGCTGGCTCATCTTTCGGGATTTCAGCAACCATTGCTTCAGTTGTGATCATTAGACCTGCGATTGAAGCTGCGTACTGAAGTGCAGAACGCGTTACTTTCGTTGGGTCTAAGATACCCATTTCGATCATGTCGTTGTACTCGCCTGATGCTGCGTTGTAACCGTAGTTACCTTCACCGCCTTTTACTGAGTTAACAACAACTGATGCTTCGTCACCAGCGTTCGTTACGATTTGACGAAGTGGTGCTTCCATTGCACGTAGTGCAACTTTAATACCGTGGCTTTGGTCTTCGTTGTCGCCAGCAAGTTCAACAAGTTTGCTTGCTACGCGAACTAGTGCAACACCACCACCTGGTACAACACCTTCTTCAACCGCTGCGCGAGTTGCGTGTAGTGCATCTTCAACGCGGTCTTTTTTCTCTTTCATTTCGATTTCAGTTGCTGCGCCAACTTTGATTACTGCAACACCGCCAGCTAGTTTAGCCATACGCTCTTGTAGTTTCTCTTTATCGTAGTCAGACGTCGCTTCTTCGATTTGTGCTTTGATTTGTGCAACACGACCATTGATGCCGTCTTCTTCGCCTGCACCGTCGATGATTGTTGTATCATCTTTAGTGATTACAACGCGCTTCGCTGTACCCAGGTCTTCGATAGTTGCTTTTTCTAGCTCTAAACCGATTTCTTCAGAAATTACAGTACCACCTGTTAATACAGCGATGTCTTGAAGCATTGCTTTACGACGGTCGCCAAAACCAGGGGCTTTAACTGCAGACACTTTAACGATGCCGCGCATGTTGTTCACTACTAGTGTTGCAAGTGCTTCACCTTCAAGGTCTTCAGCAATGATAAGTAGTGGCTTGCTTGCTTTAGCAACTGCTTCTAGTGTAGGTAGTAGCTCACGGATGTTAGATACTTTTTTGTCTACAAGTAGAATGAATGGGTTGTCTAGCTCTACAGCGCCTTTTTCAGCGTTGTTGATGAAGTATGGAGAAAGGTAACCGCGGTCAAACTGCATACCTTCAACTACGTCTAGTTCGTTTTCTAATGACTGACCTTCTTCAACAGTTATAACGCCTGAGTCACGGCCTACTTTTTCCATTGCTTGTGCAATGATGTCACCGATTTCTTTATCAGAGTTAGCAGAAATAGTACCTACTTGTGCAATTGCTTTAGTGTCTGCACATGGAACAGAAAGTGCTTTAAGCTCTTCAACTGCTGCAGTAACTGCTTTGTCGATACCGCGCTTAAGGTCCATTGGGTTCATACCCGCTGCAACTGCTTTTAAGCCTTCGTTTACGATAGATTGCGCTAATACTGTTGCAGTTGTTGTACCGTCACCTGCAGCGTCATTCGCTTTTGACGCTACTTCTTTAACCATTTGTGCGCCCATGTTTTCGAACTTGTCTTCAAGCTCGATCTCTTTAGCTACCGATACACCGTCTTTAGTGATCACTGGAGCACCGAATGATTTGTCTAATACAACGTTACGGCCTTTAGGACCTAAAGTTACTTTTACTGCGTTTGCTAAAATGTTCACGCCAGTTAGCATTTTGCCACGTGCGTCACCTGCAAAAAGTACTTCTTTTGCTGCCATGATTTAATTCCTCTTAAATTCTGTAAACGGGTTGCTAAACGAAAAGTAGGATTAGCCTACAATGCCTAGAATGTTATCTTCACGCATGATCAGGTACTCTTGACCTTCGATCTTTTCAACTTTTTCAACATAAGAGCCGAACAGCACAGTGTCACCGGCTTTAACTTCTAACGCTCTTACTTCACCGTTGTCTAAAACACGGCCATTACCAACAGCGATAACTTCTCCGCGAGTTGATTTTTCAGCTGCAGAGCCAGTTAATACAATACCGCCAGCAGACTTAGTTTCTTCTTCTAGACGCTTAACGATGACGCGATCATGTAAAGGACGAATGTTCATTTATTTAGTTCTCCTAACAGTTTCTGAACAGTACAGAAAAAATCTTGTGTTATTGCAGGGGAGTGCTTAGCCACCCGCTGCGTTTCATTGCATTCATTAATGGGGGTGGCTTAAAAAAATCCAAGTACAAAAATTAAAAAATTTTAATCTTTTCGCTCAAATTCACCATCAATAGTTGTCGGTTGGTGGTTTGGCTCTTCGTGAGTTGTTGTTTTACTGTGATATTGGAAGTGTGCAGAGCCTTGATTTGTCTGCGAACTCATGCGCACAGTGGCTTGACTGGCAAGGCCTGCAGCTAGCTTGTTTCGTATTGCTGGGGTGAGTAATAAAAAGCCAAAAAAGTCAGTCATAATCCCCGGAGTCATCAATAAAACACCGGCGATAATCACACATAAACCAGTAAACAATTCTTTGGCAGGCATTTGCCCTTGTGCCATTTGTAACTGCACGTTTTGAATCGCACCTATACCTTGTTGCTTAACTAATTTTGCACCGACAATCGCGGTTACAATGACAAGCGCTATGGTGGCAAAGCCACCGATCACTTCACTCACTTGAATGAGTAATGCAATCTCCACAATCGGCACTAAAATAAATAATAAAAACAAAAATCTAAACATAAGGCTCTCTAAAAAATGTCATTCTCTTTCGAGTCAGTGAAATATAAATAGGGGTGAGCAGGTCATTTTTCAAGGTGGAACCTAGGATCGCCTTGCTCGCTACACATTATAGTTACTATCGGCTACTATGGTGCGACTCACGTAATCAAACAAAGGTTCCTTATGACTACGCATTTTCGACTTATTTTTACTACTTGTGCAAATGAGGATGAAGCCCGTCAGTTGGCACAACATCTAGTTAAAGAAAAGCTAGCGGCTTGTGTGAACATTATGCCTACAATTGAATCTATCTACATGTGGGAAGGCGAGATAACTCAAGCTTTAGAAAGTAAGTTACTGATCAAAACTAAGTCAGAAAAAATGAATGAAGTGATCCAAACTATCAAGAAATTGCATAGTTATGAGATACCAGAAATTCAGGTCGTTGATGTTGCTACAGGCAATTTAGCCTATTTTAATTGGATGGATGAGGTACTTAATTAATGCGATCGTTCCTTTTATTACTTTGTGCACTGTGGCTTGTGCCGGCAAGTGCAAGTAATAACAATTTACTTGGAAATCTACTGCAGCCCGCAGAGCAAACATTTCTGCCGGTTGAACAGGCCTTTGTTTTCGATTTTGACCAGCAAGGCAAAACCTTATTTATTGGCTGGGATATTGCGCCTGATTATTACCTTTATAAAAAGAAAGTCGAAATAATCGCTAAAGGTGCTGATATTGAAATACCTGATCTTGGTAAAGGGCAAATTATAGAAGATGAGTTTTTTGGTAAGACTGAGGTCTTCTTTGACTCGTTAAGTGTGGTTACTAAGGTCAGTAATGTCACTGAAGGGGCGGTTGTTAAAATTCGTTTTCAAGGCTGTGCCGAGGCGGGGTTATGTTATCCGCCAGAAGTTAGAACCATTCCTTTATCTGTGATTGCAGGTGAGCGAGTATCAGAGACTGCAGATGCGGGGAACGCATTAGCAGCATTAACACAAGCAGCTGATACAAATGAAGCGTCACCAGCGCCTTCTCAAGAAGCATCAAAACCAGCTGGTGAGCAGTCATATACCGATAAACTGGCATCGCAAGGCTTATTGACGAATCTTGTTATTTTCTTTTTAGTCGGTGTTGGTCTTGCTTTTACACCTTGTGTATTTCCAATGTTTCCAATTTTATCGAGTCTTATCGCGGGACAGCAGAATTTATCGACCAAAAAAGCGTTTTCGCTGTCGTTCGTTTACGTACAAGGTATGGCCGTTACGTATGCAGCACTGGGCTTAGTGGTTGCATCATTAGGTGGTCAAGTCCAAGGATATTTGCAGCATCCAACGGTGCTAATCAGCTTTAGTATTTTGTTTGTATTGCTGGCAATGTCGATGTTTGGCTGGTACGAAATCAAATTACCTAGTGGCATAATGAATAAGCTCACTCAGGTTAGTAACCAGCAAAAAGGCGGCAACTATGTTGGCGTATTTATGATGGGTGTACTGTCTGGTTTGATAGCTTCACCTTGTACAACCGCGCCGTTGTCTGCTGCTTTACTCTACGTGGCGCAAAGTGGTGACTACCTAGTGGGTGGTTTAACACTCTATGTACTAAGTTTAGGCATGGGCTTACCACTGTTATTATTGGGTACTTCTGGTGGTAAATTACTGCCAAAAGCCGGTGGTTGGATGGAGCAAGTAAAAACCTTATTCGGTTTTATCATGCTGGTTGTGCCACTTATTCTGCTTGAACGTATTGTTGATATCGAACTCATCTGGTTGATGGCTGGTTTATTAGCACTTGCAACAGCGCTGTATTTACACCACTGGCAAAGTGCGCAATCGCAGGGCAAGCTAAAAACAGCATTGTGGTTTGCTGCAACATTACTTGTTGTGACAGGGGCTAGTTTAACGAAAAATTATTTCTGGCCTAGTAAAGCGGTGGTTGCTGAAGCTGCCGTACAAACACATCGTTTTAAACACGTTGCTAATTTAAGTGAATTGAAAGAAGAAATTGCTGCCGCAAGTAGCGAAGGGCGTTTAGTGATGGTCGATTTATACGCTGATTGGTGTGTTGCGTGTAAAGAGTTTGAACACTACACCTTTCCTGACGCTAAGGTGCAAGAGCAGTTTGCTCACTTTGAGTTAATCCAAATTGATTTAACCGAAAGTGATGCAAAAACTATTGAATTAATGGAAGAGTACACGGTATTCGGTTTACCGAGTATTTTGTTCTTTGATACCCAAGGTAATGAGCTTTTAGAGCAACGTGTAACTGGGTTTTTAAACGCGAAAGACTTTGCTGAACATTTAGCAAAAGTAAGAAATACTGCCAAATAAACGCAAACGTGCAGGAAAATAGCAAAACGCCACTCATTAGAGTGGCGTTTTTGTTTCTAGCTAAGAAAAATGCTTTTATTAGCTAAAATTCAGCGCTTTTTCTTGTAAATGTTCAATTACACAACAAGCAAAGACAGTGATTAACTTACTTGAGTGCCTTGTCATGCCTGCATTTGCCGTAAGTAGGTAGTGATTAGACCAGTATTTTGCTGCTATTTACGTCGAAATATCTATAATAGGTGGTTAACGTGAGAAATAGTTGCTATTTTACATCAGCACGCTTAGGTTAAGCGTGGGTTTATGATGAATATGGTTAAACTGCTTACTTATAGGATATATCGCGTATTATGGCTGCAAAATTCAAACTTTTAGTTCTAAATGGGCCAAATTTAAACATGCTTGGCAAGCGTGAACCAGAAAAGTACGGCACTCAATCTCTTGATGAGATTATAGCTGAACTTAGTCAGGTTGCTGCAGGTCTCAATGTTGATTTAACGCATTTCCAAAGTAATAGTGAAGCTGCATTAATAGAGCGCATTCACGATGTATGGCAAGAGGTTGATGCAATTATTATTAACCCTGCTGCATTTACGCATACAAGCGTAGCCTTACGGGATGCATTACTCAGTGTAAACATTCCCTTTTACGAGGTGCATTTAACTAATGTGCATGCTCGCGAAGCATTCCGTCATCATTCGTATTTTTCGGATGTGGCACAAGGCGTCATTATTGGATTAGGAGCAATGGGTTATAAGGTGGCACTAGAAGCTGCAGTTAACCAATTGCAAAACACACATTAATTTTTAAATAACTAACAGGCGGGTCGTTCAATGGATATTCGCAAGATCAAAAAACTTATCGAACTAGTAGAAGAATCTGGTATTGCTGAATTAGAAATCACTGAAGGTGAAGAGTCAGTACGCATCAATCGTAACAACATGGCTGCAGCACCTGCAATGCAATATGCTCCACAACAGTTTGCAGCACCTGCGCCTGCAGCGGCGCCAGCTCCAGTAGCAGATGCTCCTGCAGCAGAAGCGGCTGCTCCAGCTGCACCGACTGGTCACCAAGTTAAATCACCTATGGTTGGTTCATTCTACTCAGCGGCTTCTCCAGAAGCAGCACCTTATGTAGAAGTAGGTTCTAAAGTAAATGTTGGCGACACGTTATGTATCGTTGAAGCAATGAAAATGATGAACCAAATCGAATCTGATAAAGCAGGCACAGTAAAAGCTATCTTAGTTGAAAATGGCGAGCCAGTAGAATTCGATCAACCTTTATTCATCATTGAATAATAGCGCAACAAAAGGCCAACTCTATGTTAGATAAAGTAGTCATTGCAAACCGAGGTGAAATTGCACTTCGCGTACTGCGCGCCTGCAAAGAGCTTGGGATCAAAACTGTTGCTGTGCATTCAACGGCAGACCGTGATCTTAAGCACGTGTTACTGGCAGATGAAACAATTTGTATTGGTAAACCATCAGCGACTGAAAGTTACTTAGATATTCCGCGCATTATTGCAGCGGCAGAAGTAACAGACGCAGTTGCTATCCATCCAGGTTATGGTTTCCTTTCTGAAAATGCAGACTTTGCTGATCAAGTTGAGCAAAGTGGCTTTGTGTTTATCGGTCCTAAAGGCGACACGATTCGCTTAATGGGTGATAAAGTTTCTGCAATCGAAGCGATGCGTAAAGCAGGTGTACCTTGTGTACCTGGTTCAGATGGTCCATTAACGGCAGACAGCGAACGCAACATTCAAATCGCAAAACGTATTGGTTACCCTGTAATTATTAAAGCAGCAGGCGGCGGCGGTGGTCGTGGTATGCGTGTTGTTCGCAGCGAAAAAGAACTAATCGATTCAATCGCTCTTACTCAGCAAGAAGCAAAGCAGTTCTTCGGTAATGGTATGGTTTACATGGAAAAATTCCTTGAAAACCCACGTCATATCGAAGTTCAAGTACTTGCTGACGGTCAAGGTAACGCAGTTCACTTAGGTGAGCGTGATTGTTCAATGCAACGTCGTCACCAAAAAGTTGTTGAAGAAGCGCCAGCGCCAGGTATCACAGCTGAAATGCGTAAGTTCATCGGTGACCGTTGTACTCGTGCATGTATCGAAATTGGTTATCGTGGTGCAGGTACGTTCGAGTTCTTATACGAAAACGGCGAGTTCTATTTCATCGAAATGAATACTCGTATTCAGGTTGAGCACCCAGTAACAGAAATGGTAACTGGCGTTGACTTAATCAAAGAACAGCTAAAAATTGCAGCTGGCCAGCCATTATCATTCACACAAGAAGATGTGGTTATTCGTGGTCATGCAATTGAGTGCCGTATTAATGCTGAAGACCCAGAAACCTTTATTCCATCACCAGGTAAAATCACGCGATTCCACCCTGCTGGCGGTTTAGGTATTCGTTGGGACAGTCATATCTATGCAGATTACACCGTACCACCTCATTACGATTCAATGATTGGTAAGCTGATCTGTTATGGTGAAAACCGTGATGTAGCCATTGCTCGTTCACGCAATGCGTTAAACGAATTAGTGATTGACGGTATCAAGACCAACACACCACTACACAAGAAAATCTTGGCAGATGAGAACTTCCAAAACGGTGGTACAAACATCCACTACCTTGAGAAGAAGCTAGGTCTGTAAACAAAATTCTGTTTAAGCTAAAAAGCCGGCAACTTTGCCGGCTTTTTTTTGTCAAATTAGGCATAAGAGCGGCTCTCGCCTTACAAAAATATTCTGGTATGATTAATAAAGTAATGTGTTTTTAGTTTTTCATGAGGTAATAATGACCGACAGTGTTGGTTTTCCACTCGCTGATGAAGCGGCAACGGTTAATATGGGTAAGCAACTTGCAGCCTTAATGGAGCAAGGAGCAGTCATCTATTTACATGGTGACTTAGGTGCCGGTAAAACGACATTAACCCGTGGTATCGTGCAAGGTTTCGGTCATCAAGGTAAGGTTAAGAGTCCAACTTATACACTGGTCGAGCCTTACCAATTAACTAAAGCTGATGTCTATCACTTTGATTTATATCGCTTAGGTGATCCTGAAGAACTTGAATATATGGGTATTCGTGACTATTTTTCACCACAGGCTATTTGTGTTGTGGAATGGCCCGAAAAAGGCGGCGAATTTATTCCAACACCGGATCTTGATATCACCCTGCGCTATGAAGGCGAGGCGCGTGCTATTTTAATTAACAGCTTAACCGACCGTGGTCAGGCAATTGTTCAGCAACTTAAGAGCGCGTAAGAATAAACATATAAAAATAAAGGTGTATTAGTAAAAATGGCTCGTTGTACATTTAAACTATTAACTATATTGATGTTTTTGTTTGTGAGCCAAGTTGCGCTTGCACAAAATACGATTAATAGCGTACGTGTGTGGCCCTCACCTGACAGCACTCGTGTGGTCTTTGACTTAAACGATAAGCCAGATTTTAGCTACTTCATGTTGAAGAACCCAGCTCGTTTAGTGATTGACTTAAAAAATACCGACAAACTAGATAGCTTGCCTGCTATTCCTAAAAAGCATCAGATTGTTTCAAAACTGCGTTATTCAAAACCAAAAGATAGCAAGAGTGTGCGTTTTGTTTTTGAACTAGCTCGTGCCAGTAAACCAGTTGTGTTTGCTTTATTACCGACCGATCCATATAAACACCGTTTAGTGGTTGACCTTGTGGATAAAACGCCGAAGGCAGAACCAGTTGCTTCAACCAATACCAGTGTTAAAAAGCGTGAGCTTCATCAAGAACGCGATATCGTCATTGCGATTGACGCAGGCCATGGTGGTGAAGACCCGGGCTCAATTGGTCCGTCGGGCACGTATGAAAAAGATATCACGCTGCAAATAGCGAAGCGCCTGGAGCGAATGATAGATGCTGAAAAAGGCATGATTTCGCGCATGGTTCGCCGTAGTGACTACTTTGTCAATTTAAACACCCGTACTAGCATTGCTCGAAAGAAAAAAGCAGACTTCTTTGTGTCGATTCATGCTGACGCATTTACCAGCCCGCAGCCAAACGGCGCTTCTGTCTGGGTGCTATCACTGCGCCGCGCTAATTCTGAAATTGGTAAATGGATTGAGGATAAAGAAAAACACTCAGAGCTTTTAGGTGGTGCTGCTGGGGTGTTAAAAGATACTGCTAGCGAAAAATATTTAGCACAAGCACTGCTAGATATGTCAATGGATCACTCAATGAAAACAGGTTTTAGTGTTGCGGAAGAAGTGGTTAGCGAATTAAGAAAAGTTGCTAAAATGCATAAGAAGCGTCCACAAGCGGCGAGTCTTGCAGTATTAAAATCACCGGATATTCCGTCTATTTTGGTAGAAACAGGGTTTATTTCGAACCCGCGCGAAGAGCGAATGCTAAAAACGGCGCAGCATCAGGAGCGTTTAGCAAAAGCAATTTTCACTTCGATTAAAAATTACTATATGCAAAACCCGCCAGATGACTCGTTATTTGCTAAGTTAAAAGCGCAGTTTCCGACTAAACATAAAGTACGTCCCGGTGAGTCGTTAAGTATTTTGGCAAGCAGATACAACACCTCTGTTAGTAAGCTAAAAACGGCCAACAAGTTAAAATCGAATACCTTGTTTATTGGTCAAGAGCTTGATATTCCTCAAAGCTAGTCAATTTTCGTGTTAGGAACACTATGAGCATAGAAATACTACCCGCGCGATTGGCTAACCAAATTGCTGCGGGTGAGGTGGTTGAACGCCCCGCATCTGTTGTTAAAGAGCTAGTCGAAAACAGTTTAGATGCCGGCGCAACGCGCATTCAAATCGATATTGAGCGCGGTGGTCATAAGCTGATTCGCATTCGCGATAATGGTTCGGGCATTAATAAAGATGAGCTGACATTAGCTTTGTCGCGCCATGCTACAAGTAAACTTAAGTCACTTGATGATCTAGAGAACATCTGTTCACTGGGTTTTCGTGGTGAAGCACTCGCTTCTATTAGCTCAGTATCACGGCTAACTTTGAGTTCAAAACCAAAACAACAAGAAGCCGCATGGCAAGCGTTTGCTGAAGGACGCGATATGGCGGTGCAAATCAAGCCAACTGCACATCCCGATGGCACCACCATTGAGGTAAAAGACTTATTTTTTAATACCCCTGCGCGGCGAAAGTTTCTTCGCACCGAGAAAACTGAGTTTTCACATATCGATGAGCTAATAAAGCGTATCGCGTTGAGTCGCTTTGATGTATCTATTACTCTTACACACAACGGCAAAGTTGTGCGTCAATACCGTGCAAAGCCAAACCCTGAGCACGCAATAACACGTGTAGCGCAAGTTGCTGGTAAGGCGTTCAGTGAGCAGGGTTTGCATATTCAATCAGGTGAAGCAGGCTTGATGCTACGAGGCTGGGTATTACCAGTGGGTTCAGCAAATAGCACTCAATATACCTATGTCAATAATCGCATGATGCGCGATAAACTCATTTTGCATGCGATTCGCCAAGCTTTTGAAGAAGTTGCTGGATCAGAAGAGCTTCCAGGATTTGTAATTTATATTGATATTGATCCACGCCAGGTCGATGTTAATGTGCACCCGGCTAAACATGAAGTACGGTTTCATCAAGGTCGCTTAGTACATGATTTTATTCTGCAGGCAATAAAACAAGTTGTAGTGCCGCTTCAGCATGAAGCCGGTTTTACCGAACATAATGACACTGCTTTTCAACATGCTTCGTTTGATGAGACAAACCTAAGCAGCACGCAGCCAAGTTTGAATCAATCAGTGCCAGCAGAGCAGTATGATTACCCCAAATCTGAATTACAACCGACACGTTTAACAAGTTATTCTGGTACAACAGGTCGTTCTGGAGGTGGTTTTGGTAGCGACAGCCAAGGGCGCAGTAAAACATCGCATCAAGATGTGAATGCTTTTTATCAAGGGATCAGTGAGCAACATGCCGCGCATTTTGACCAAGTACGCCCTGAACCAAGCATTGCAGCACCGGTTGCTGAGCAAGCTAAGCTTGCCAAACTCATTCACGTACGAGAAGGCGAATGCGTATTTAGTGAAGATAACCAGCTATTTGCTGCGCACTTTAAGTATGCTTTAGCACTCGACTGGCAAGTGCAAGTAGAACAAGCTGGCAGTCTTGATGGCAAAGCTTTGTTGTTGCCTGTGCGAGTGAATGCAAGTGCTGATGACATTAGCGCCTTAAATGCTCAGCAGTCGTGGTTTACCTTACTCGGTTTTGATTTGGTTATTGAAAAGCAATTTGTGATGGTTAAAAGGCTCCCGCCTTGTGTGTATTTACTTGATGTGAGTCATGCTATTGAGTGCCTGATTAGCGGCTGCAAATCATCGCTAAGTTCACTGGATAAATGGCTAGAATGGTTAACACAGCAAATTCCAAAACGCTATTACGCAAGTCAAGCCTTTATGGAGCAAGTGACTCGGTTAGAAAATAATCCACAAACTATGCAACGTTTACGTCAAAAAGCAGTTAAAATAGATCTATCTCAGTTTTTAAACTAAGCAAGGTATTTAGGCTTGAATAACTTACCCGTCATTTTTTTAATGGGACCAACCGCTGCAGGGAAAACAGACTTAGCAATTTCGCTGTGTGGGCATTTAAACACAGAAGTAATCAGTGTTGATTCAGCATTAGTCTATAAAGATATGGATATCGGCACTGCAAAACCAAATGCAGAAGAGCTAGCTCGTGCGCCGCATCATTTGATCGATATTATTGACCCAGCAGATAGTTATTCAGTAGCAGATTTTCGCCGTGATGCCATTGAAAAGATTGATCTATTTCATAAGCAAGGTAAAGTACCTGTATTGGTTGGCGGTACAATGATGTATTTTAAGTCGCTTATTGATGGCTTATCACCGCTACCAGAGGCATCACCTGAAGTACGTGCCGAGCTTGAAAAAGAAGCAAAGCAGTTAGGCTGGCCACATTTGCATAAAGAGCTTGTGAAAATTGATCCTGATGCAGCACAAAAAATAAGCGAAAATGATTCGCAACGAATTAATCGCGCATTGGAAGTGTATCGTATAACAGGTAAAACAATGACTGAGCTGCAAAAACAAAAACAGCCTGAGCTTCCTTATACTTTCCATCAATTTGCCATTGCGCCTGATGATCGCAGTGAATTACATCAGCGAATTGAGAAAAGGTTCAAAATAATGCTCGATCAGGGGTTTGAAAATGAAGTTTCATCCCTATATAAACGTAAGGATTTACACCCAGACCTACCTTCGATTCGTTGTGTGGGTTATAGACAAATGTGGGATTACATTGCTGGCGAAATTGACTATGATGAAATGGTCTTTCGCGGTATTGCAGCCACACGGCAGTTAGCCAAGAGACAACTGACTTGGTTAAGAGGTTGGCCTGATGTAACTTGGTTGACTTCGGGTGATGAAGAAAACTTGCAACGTGTAGTAAGTTCGCTAAGCTAGTAGTAGCTGAAAGTTTTTTAGCTTTGTTAAATTAGTTCAGCTACTTAATTATAATAACACCTAGAACGAAGGAAAATAACATGGCAAAAGGCCAGTCGTTACAAGACCCATTTTTAAATGCGTTACGTCGTGAGCGCATTCCAGTATCAATCTTTTTGGTTAATGGCATTAAATTGCAGGGTAAAATCCAGTCATTTGACCAATTTGTTATTTTACTTGAAAACACCGTTAATCAAATGGTGTATAAACACGCTATTTCAACTGTTGTTCCAGCGCGTTCTGTTAACTTCCAAGGTGTTCAAGGAAGTGATGATTCAGAAGAGCAAGAACCTGGAAATTTTTAAACTTAGGAGCGTAATGCTTGTTTGACCGTTATGAAGCCGGCGAACAGGCAGTTTTAGTTCATATCGACTTACCTAAAGAGGGGGATCGTGAAGATCTCCACGAATTAGAGTTGTTGGTATCTTCTGCTGGTGTTAGTAGTTTGGCGATTGTGCAAGGCAGTCGTCAAGCACCACATCCGAAACTTTTCGTCGGGACCGGAAAAGCAGAAGAAATCGCTGAAACTGTCAAAATCCACAATGCAGATGTCATCATTTTCAACCATCAACTTAGCCCGTCACAGGAGCGCAACTTAGAACGCGTTTGCCAGTGTCGTGTTCTTGATCGTACGAGTTTGATCCTAGATATTTTTGCGCAGCGAGCGCGTACTCACGAAGGTAAACTTCAGGTTGAGTTAGCTCAGTTACGCCATATTTCTACTCGATTGATCCGTGGTTGGACCCACCTTGAAAGACAAAAAGGGGGGATAGGTTTACGTGGTCCGGGTGAAACCCAGCTCGAAACCGATAGACGATTATTGCGCGCAAGAATTAAAAATATTCGTGCCCGTTTAGATAAAGTCGCTGTTCAACGTGAGCAGGGTAGGCGTGCACGAACGCGAAATGAAATTCCAACGGTTTCACTAGTTGGTTATACCAATGCTGGTAAATCAACGTTATTTAACCGCATTACAGATTCTGATGTGTATGCAGCCGACCAGTTATTCGCAACCCTAGATCCAACCTTACGTAAGTTGGATATTGGTGATATAGGTCCGGTTATTTTAGCTGATACGGTAGGTTTTATACGTCACTTACCGCATGACCTTGTTGCAGCGTTTAAAGCAACCTTAACAGAAACCCGTGAAGCTGATTTGCAGCTACATGTTATTGATGTGGCAGACCCTCGTCGAAAAGAAAATATTGAGCAAGTACAGTCTGTTTTAAAAGAAATTGAAGCAGATGAAGTGCCTCAGTTATTGGTTTATAACAAAATAGATGCACTAGATGACGTTGCGCCACGTATAGATAGAAACGATGAAGGTCAACCAGTACGAGTTTGGTTATCTGCGCGAACAGGCGTAGGCTGTGAGCTACTGTCTGAGGCAATTAATGAGTTACTTGCCAAGAAGATGTTTGCTGATGAACTAAAATTAGCACCACAATATGGTCGTATTCGTGCAGCATTATTTAACTTAAACGCAGTTCATCAAGAGAGTTTCGATGAACAAGGAAACTGGTTACTATCGGTACGCTTACCAATGGCAGACTGGAATCGCTTGAAAAAAGAGATGGGACAAGAGCTCGACTCTTTCGTAGTGACTAATTAAAAATCACCGGCATTTGTCTTTTTTAGTATGAGAAACGCTGTAGATTTGATAGATTTAACCTAATTCATTTAGATAACAATGGAGTATAGCTATGGCCTGGAATGAACCGGGTAATAATGGCAATGATAAAGATCCGTGGAATAATAAAGGCGGAAAAGATCAAGGCCCACCTGATTTAGACGAGGTAATGCGTAAGTTCGGCAACAAGTTTGGCGGTTTATTTGGTGGTAATAAACCAGGTAAAAGCGGCGGCGGACTTGGCGGCGCAGGCATTTCTTTCATCCTCATTATTGCCATCATCGTATGGGCATTAAGTGGTATTTACACGGTAAAAGAAGCTGAGCGCGGTATTGTTTTACAGTTTGGACAATATGACCGTATTGCAGAGCCTGGCTTACGTTGGAAAATGACTTTCATTGAACGTGTGATTCCGGTTGATATAGAAGCGGTTCGCTCTCTATCTGCAAAAGGCTTCATGCTAACCGAAGACGAAAACGTGGTTAATGTTGAGTTTGAAGTACAGTACCGTGTTATCGATCCACACCTTTACAAGTTCAGTGTTACTGATGCTGACCACAGCTTACAACAAGCGCTTGATAGTGCACTACGTTATGTTATTGGCCATGTAAAAATGGACCAAGTGTTAACGACTGGTCGTGAGTTAGTGCGTCAACAAACGTGGGATGAGCTTAACAAAATCATCGAGCCTTACAATCTAGGTATTATTGTGAGCGATGTGAACTTTAAAGATTCACGTCCGCCGGGTGAAGTAAAAGATGCCTTTGATGACGCTATCGCTGCACAAGAAGATGAAGAGCGTTTCATCCGTGAAGCCGAAGCGTACGCTCGTGAAATTGAACCTCGTGCTCGTGGTCAAGTAACACGTATGACACAAGAAGCCGAAGCATACCGTGAACGTATTACACTTGAAGCACAAGGTGAAGTGGCTCGATTTGAAAAGCTATTACCAGAGTATCAAGCGGCAAAAGAAGTTACACGTAATCGCTTATATATTGATGCAATGGAAGAAGTGCTAAGTAACAGCTCTAAAGTGTTAGTTGATGTGAAAGGTGGTAACAATATGCTGTATTTACCACTTGATAAAATCATGGAAAAACAAGGTACAGCGACACGTGTTGCATTACCAAGCTCAAGTGATATTAAAGATCTTCGCAACAAAATAAACACTTCACGTAACAGTACGGTAAATTCAAGTAATGACCGTTTCGCAACTGACCGTTTCAATGAGGGGAGATAAGCAAGATGAAAAATTTTAGTTTAGTAATACTTGCCCTTGCAGTTGTGCTGTCTTTTTCTTCGATTTTTGTTGTACAAGAAGGCGAGAAGGCAATCGTTCTGTTATTCAGCAAAGTTGAAAAAGATAGTAATGACAACGCGGTGGTATATGGTCCAGGATTACACTTAAAAGTGCCTTTCTTTAGCCAAGTACGTCGTTTAGATGCACGTATTCAAACGCTAGATGGTGCACCAGATCGCTTTGTAACAAGTGAGAAAAAAGATTTAATCGTTGATTCATATGTAAAATGGCGAATTAATGACTTTAGTGCTTTTTATCTTCGTGCTCGTGGTGATAAGCAATATGCAGAAACACTACTAAAGCAAAAAGTGAATAATGGCCTGCGTACTAACTTTGGTTCTCGTACTATCAGAGAAATTGTCTCAGGTGAGCGTAGTGAACTGATGGAAGAAGCATTAGTACAAGCTTCTGAAAGTGCACAAGAGCTAGGCATTGAAGTACTTGATGTGCGTGTAAAGCAAATTAACTTACCGCAAGAAGTGAGTAGCTCAATCTTCCAACGTATGCGAGCTGAGCGTACTGCGGTAGCTAAAGAGCACCGTTCTGAAGGTCAAGAAAAAGCTGAAACGATTCGTGCCGAAGTGGACCGTCGAGTCACAGTTATGCTTGCAGATGCTGAGCGTAATGCGCGTACTGTTCGTGGTCAAGGTGATGCAGATGCCGCTGCTATTTACGCGAATGCCTATAGCAAAGATGCAGAATTCTTTGGTTTTGTGCGTAGCTTAGAAGCGTATAAGAAGACTTTCAAAGATAAACAAGACGTGATGGTGCTTTCACCAGATAGCGACTTCTTTAATTATATGAAAGGTACAAAAGCACAGTAACTAAAATTTGTGTGATGAAAAGCCCTGCATTTTGTAGGGCTTTTTTGTTTCTGTGAATGATTAATTTTCATCCTCAACTTTTTTATAAACCTCTGTTCTGCCTGTAGTTGTTGAATTATTAAAGAAGGTAAAAATTCAGGCGCAGAAAAAATAAGCTAAACGGGGTGATCTTTCACCTCGTTTTCTGATAAAATCTCGTCCTAATTTTTTCTAAGTGAATTTGCAATGGGTAAAAACGTTGTTGTACTAGGCACCCAATGGGGTGACGAAGGTAAGGGTAAGGTAGTTGACCTCCTTACAGACAAAGCATCTTTAGTAGTTCGTTATCAAGGTGGTCATAACGCAGGCCATACTCTGGTAATCAACGGTGAAAAGACGGTTTTACACCTTATTCCATCGGGTGTATTACGTGACAATGTTAAGTGTGTGATCGGTAATGGTGTTGTTTTATCACCAGAAGCATTAATGAAAGAAATCGGCATGCTAGAAGAGCGTGGCGTACCAGTACGTGAGCGCTTATTAATCAGCGAAGCATGTCCATTAATTTTACCTTTCCACATTGCATTAGATTTAGCCCGTGAAAAAGCACGTGGCGATAAGCCAATTGGTACTACAGGTCGTGGTATCGGTCCAGCTTATGAAGATAAAGTAGCACGTCGTGGTTTACGTGTAGGTGACTTATTCAACCCTGAACAGTTTGCTAGCAAGCTTAAAGAAGTATTGGAATACCATAACTTCACATTAGAGCATTACTACAAAGCTGAACCAGTTGATTTCCAAAAGACATTTGACGATGCAATGGCTATCGCAGATATCTTAAAAGCAATGGTTGTTGATGTTACTGAGCTTCTTGATCAAACTCGTTTAGCTGGTGATAACATCTTATTTGAAGGTGCACAAGGTACATTACTTGATATCGACCATGGTACATACCCGTACGTAACATCATCAAATACGACTGCTGGTGGTGTAGCAACTGGTGCTGGTTTTGGTCCACTACACCTTGATTACGTATTAGGTATTATCAAAGCATACACGACACGTGTAGGTTCAGGTCCTTTCCCTACAGAGCTTTATGACGGTCTTGATAAACAAGATCCAGTTGGTAAGCACTTAGGTGATAAAGGCCATGAGTTCGGTGCAACGACAGGTCGTTTACGCCGTACAGGTTGGTTAGATGCAGTAGCAATGCGCCGTGCAGTTCAAATCAACAGCATCTCAGGCTTCTGTTTAACTAAACTAGATGTATTAGACGGTTTAGAAACATTAAAAATCTGTACTGGTTACCAGTTAGAAGATGGCACTGTAACGAACGTTACACCATTAGCTGCTGAAGGTTACGAAAAAGTAACGCCAGTATACGAAGAAATGCCTGGCTGGTCTGAAAACACAGTAGGTGTAACGTCAGTTGATCAATTACCACAAGCGGCACTTGATTACATCAAACGTATTGAAGAAATCACTGGTGTTCCAGTTGATATTATCTCTACAGGTCCTGACCGTGTAGAGACGATGGTATTACGCAACCCGTTTGCATAATTGCCATAGTGACTAAAAAAGCTGCTTCGGCAGCTTTTTTTGTGCCTAAAATTCACTCTGGAATGATAATTGTATATTATTTGCTAAGACCGACTTTTTTTAAGTGATTTTGATGCGTGTTTTATTGCCTTTAACATTACTCTTTTCCAGCCTGAGCATGGCTGAAGAGCCCATTGCAGCAGTACCTCTGTACTCAGAGAGCGAGTTAATTGGCTTGATCAATAAAAATGCACACCTAGCACGTGTAAAGGCAGATGATTGCCAGTTAGTACAAGATATCGAAGCACGAGCCAATAAAATGGCACTACCATCGTATCAGTTCTTGTATGGTGATATGTTAGCTTATGCGGTGTGTGTAGACCGCAATGTAGAATTAGGGGTTTATTATATGCGTCAGGCCGCTCAACAAGGGCTAAGCGCTGCATTAGAGCAACTTGGCCGCTACTATGATACAGGACGGCTCGTACAGCAAGATAAAGCCATGGCGGTAACCTATCTGCGTGAAGCGTCTGCGCAAGGCAACTTAAAAGCGCAAATGCGTTTAGTAAATCTGTTTAACCAAGGTTATGGCAGTCCACGTGATTATGAAGATGCCTACCGTTGGTTATTTCATTCAATGGTTGCTGATAAAGCTACTCACAAAAAAATCGAAAACTTACTAGCGAAGCTTGCCGAAAAGATGCCAGATAGCGTCGTTGAGCGCGCGCGTTTACCTATGTAGAAACATACAAATAAAAAGGCCAACTGATGCTGGCCTCTTGTTATACCAATCCGCAATAATACTTAATCATTTTGAGGGATTAAACCTGTCGCTACCTGCGTTAAAAATTTCTCATTTAGAACAACTAAATAACGAAATTTTTGCCTTGTTATCAACAAGATTTTCTTGCCTCAAAATAGACTATTTAATTAAGCGAATTGGTATTATTTCTCTTCTTTACTTTCTTTTGGTTTGCCGTTGTTTGGGTCTTTTAACACCGACAACTTAGGTGGTTGTAGCGCAACGATACGCTCACCTACTTGTGGTGTCTTTTCCATACTTGTCGTAAATGGGCGAATTTTAATTGGTGAATCGTCATCATCATTTTTTTCACCACTTAAAATGAACAGTGGTATTGCTTCGCTATTGATCTCTTTGTATTGCTCCCAACTAAATTCCTCAGAAATGCGAGTTGCACTGACTTTGCCGCCTTTGGCTATTAAGCTACTTAAGCGAGCGTACGCACCATTGTCTCCAAACAAAATCTGACGTGATAAGAACGTCGCACTGTCTTTGTTTGCTTTAGCATGGTTAGTTGAAGAGCGCAGTGAAAACACGTCTTTTTCGTCGAGTAAATGCGAGAAATATTGCACGCCCAATGCGTTGTGATGACGGTTAGGCGATAGCGCTAATACGCTACGAATCGTCGTTAATGGTAAATAACGCTCTGCATGTTCTGATTGCGGGTTACCATAGTAACAAGGTAAGCCGTCCATGCGCGCCATTTTACAGTTTTCCCATGCAGGATCAGACAAGTGCACCGGAATGTTTTGATCTTTTAAGCCACAAGCAATAGCACGTGCTACATGGTTTGCACCAATAATTAATATGGTATTTGGAGCAGGCTGGCGTACTTTTAATAGTTTAGCTAATGGCGTTGCTGTCAGGCTTTGTAGTACCACTGTTACTATGATCACAGTGAATATGAGTGGCACTATTTTTTCGGCGTCGGCAATGCCTGCTTCTACCATACTCAAAGCGAATACAGAGCCTACCGCTGCTGCAACAATGCCTCGTGGCGCAATCCACGATAGCACTAAGCGAGACTTTAGCGGTAAATCGGTTTTAAAGGTTGATATTGCAATACATGCTGGACGTGCCACGAAGAGCACGATAGCTAAGAAAATAAATACATCGCTATGTAGCATCATTAAATCAGATAACTGTAGGCGGGCTGCAAGTAAGATGAATAGCGATGAAATTAAGATCATCGAAAGGTCTTCTTTAAACTCAAGTACTGAGTCAATTTCGAGCTCATCTTGATTAGCAAGCCAAATACCAAATACGGTTACAGCCAATAGACCAGATTCATGACTTAAGTGGTTAGACACAGTAAAACTAATTAAGACTAAAGCTAAAATACCAAATTTATGTAATTCGAAAGGGAGCCATTCGCGGCGTATCAGTAATGTAGTAAGCCAACCTGCAACCACACCAATTGTTAAACCCACCCCTAAAGTTTTAAATAGGGCGATAATGGTATGGCTTAGTACTTCGCCTTGACCTACAAGCATTACAGCTTCGAATACGAGTACAGCGAATAATGCGCCAATTGGGTCTATTACTATGCCTTCCCAGCGTAAAATACGATCGATATCTTGAGTAGGTCTCATAGAGTTTAACAGCGGTGCGATAACCGTAGGACCAGTAACGACAAGAACTGCACCAAGTACAGCGGCAACCCGCCAATTCAGCTCTAAAATCCAATAAGCACTTAGGCTTACCACCAAGCATGTTGTGATCATCCCGATGGAGCAGAGGTTGCGAACAACCTTGCCGATACCTTTGAGCTCTCTAAAGTGCAGGGTAAGTGAACCCTCGAATAAGATCACCGCTACGCTTAAAGAAACCACAGGAAATAATAAATCCCCTAACAGTGCGTCAGGTTCAAGCACACCACTAAATGGTCCAAGTATTAAACCTGTTAGTAGTAAAAATAAAATAGCCGGTACACGAAACGCCCATGCTACCCACTGTGCTAATACAGAGCACAAGGCGATCCCTGCTATATAAATTGCTGACATAGAATGAATTATCCTTTAGTTACTACTATTTAAAAAATACCAACACCTTAGATAATCGTGTTTGAAGACGATAAACAGCCGCTGAACTTTTAAAAAATACTTATCTATTAAAGCCTACTCACCGTCATGGATACAAGCAAACTTGTTGCTTCAAATACGATTTTAGTCGTTATTACTACTTTTTGGGCTATTTTGAAAACAAAAATCTGATTTGTTAATGAAAAATCATCAGGTCGAAGATGTTGCGTCCTAAGTTGCTGTTAAAAAAAGTCTATTTTTACCATTTATGGTAAGTATAAAAGCCATGATTACTTTTTACACTTGATCTTTGACCCTGATTTCCCGTATTATATTTCGTGTTCAAACAATTTGATATCTAAATATTTATAAGCGTTGTCTTATACTTTCAGAGTTCTACCTCTAAATATTCAATTGTTTGTAACAGTTTTAGTGTTTTATACACTTTGTTTTCTAATTAAATAGAAATGAGCTTGTTAGTGTTCAGTGTGTATTTATTACGTGTTGAATAGAATTAAAGTTCATTATCTGGTCAATGTTTAGCTCCCATCGTGGCAGCTAAATCTCGGTCATACAATCTACACCCTATCTGTTGGTGTACCAGATTGTATAGGCTCTATGTATGTTGTTATTAATAAAAGCCGCACACAGCTTTTTACAGCGATACATAAACAACACTTATCTTTTTTTATCAACTTATGGTTTATAACCGTTTGGTCTACTGACTGAATAAAAGTTGTGCTATATCTAATCGCAGTATTTGCGTGGCGTAGTCGTGTGCATAGATAAGTCGTTTGGCAAAGTGATAATAGTCAGTGCGTTTAGTTGTGCTAAACGCGAGTCTTTTAATCAGTGGCAAATTGGCACTGAACAGATAGTAAAATGGAAAGTTGAACAGTTATGCAAAAGTTAAATTGGCGACGTATAGTACTAAAAGTAGGTAGCGCATTAATCGCACCCGAACAAGACGGGTGTCGCTCACGTTATTTACTGACCATTGCACAGTTCATCGTTCGCTGTCGAGCGCAAGGTATCGAAGTGATTTTAGTATCATCAGGTTCGGTAGCTGCTGGTTCGCATTTATTCCCAGAACAAGAAAAACGTTCAGTGACGATGAAAAAAGCAATGGCTGCTGCCGGTCAAACAGAAATGATGGCAATGTGGGATCGATTTTTTGATTTTCCTTCGGCACAGATTTTATTAACCCACGGTGACTTACGTGACCGTGAGCGTTACACCAGTATTCGTGAAACAGTTTTCACCTTACTTGAACATGGTGTATTACCTATCATTAATGAGAATGACACGGTAACGACCGATGATTTAAAAGTTGGCGACAATGATAACCTGTCGGCAATGGTCGCCGCAGCTGCGGATGCAGATGCATTGATGATTTTTTCGGATGTTGATGGTCTTTATGACAAAAATCCGAATTTACATGAAGATGCTGTGTTGCTTCCTAAAATTGAAAATATTGATGAATCAATTTATGCCATGGCCGGTTGTGCAACCAGTGCCGTTGGTACAGGTGGTATGAAAACGAAAATCGAAGCGGCTGAAAAAGCCACTTCACATGGTATTACAACTTTTATCTTAAATGGTTTTAAAGAAGAGACGTTTAATCGACTACTAGCGGGTGACAACCCAGGTACTATCTTCACACCATATGAAAAACCAATGCAAGAGGCTGTGCATTGGATGACTCACACAGCGAATGAGCAAGGTGAGGTTGTAGTTGAAGGTTCATTTGATGAATCATTAAAAGATGAAGACGGCTGTATTCGTAGCGACGAGATCGTTGCGGTGCACGGAGAATTTGGCGTAGGCGATACTATACTAGTTCGTAGTGATGATGGTACGCGTCTAGCAAAAGCAACAGCGAATTACAGTAGCTGTTTATTGAATTTTATTGCTGACAACGAGCAAAGTGAATTTAGCGAAAAAATGCAAGATTCAATCGGCCCAGTTGTTTCAGAGAAAGATATCGCATTATTGGAGAAGTCATGAGTTTAATTACGGATATTTCGAGTCAAGCTGCCAAAGCTGCAACCCAGTTAGCTTTACTTGATACTGCTACTAAGAATCAAGTTTTAGCTGAGATGGCACAGGCATTACGTGAAAGCAAAGCCTTTATCATCAAAGAAAACGAAAGCGATTTAGCGGCAGCACGTGATAATAACCTTGCTGCATCTATGATTGACCGATTAACGCTTAACGATGAGCGTATTGAAGCGATGGCTGAAGGTATTGAAGTCATTGTTAGTCTCGATGATCCTGTGGGTCAATTACGCGAAATTTCAGAGCGCCCGAATGGTATCAAGATCAGCAAGATGCGCGTACCACTTGGTGTTGTGTGCATGATTTATGAAGCACGTCCAAATGTGACGGCTGATGCTGGTGCATTATGCTTTAAATCAGGTAATGGTGTTATTTTACGTGGTGGTAAAGAAGCACTACGTAGTTCACAAGCGATCGCTAGTGTGATGCACAAAGTACTTGAGAAGCATGGTTTACCAGCAGCGTTGATTTCAGTGATCCCAGATCCAGACCGTGGTCTACTAATGGAACTGATGCAACAACGTGACACTATTGATTTAATCATCCCGCGTGGTGGTGAGGGTTTAATTAATTTTGTAACAGAAAACAGTACCATTCCAGTAATTCAGCACTTTAAAGGTGTTTGTCACCTTTATGTCGATAAAGACGCTGATCTGAATGTCGCTATCAACTTATTATTAAATGGTAAAACTCAGCGTACCGGTGTGTGCAATGCCCTAGAAGGTTTAGTGGTACACCAAGATATTGCAGATGAGTTTTTAAATCTATGTGCAGTGGTACTTCGTCAAGAAGGCGTAAAAGTAAACGCAGATGCTAAAGCTGCTGAATATTTTGATAATGCTACTGTGCTTGCTGATGATGAATTTGGTGAAGAGTATTTAGATTTAGAAATCGCAATCAAAGTTGTGCCAGATTTTGCTGGTGCAATTGATCATATTGCTAAGTTTGGTTCAAACCACACTGAAGTGATTTGTACTAAAGACCAAGCTGCGGCTGAGCTATTCCAACGCAGCGTTGATGCCTCTGTTGTGATGGTTAATGCGTCATCGCGTTTTTCTGATGGTTCACAGCTAGGTCTAGGTGCTGAGATTGGTATTGCGACAACTAAGCTACATGCTTACGGTCCAATGGGTCTTGAGTCACTTACGACTGAAAAATACTTAGTGAATGGCGAAGGTCAAATTCGTGAGTAACCGATAACAAGTGATCATTTTAAAAGCCGGGCTCTGCTCGGTTTTTTTATGTCTAAAACAAGTTTACTTTAATAAAGTAAAACGTATAAACGACTAGAAATATAAAAATTGGTTAGATAACTTAGTTTTGATTATTAAATTCGGCAGGTTGCCTAAAGAAAGGTAGGAAAGTGGTGGAGCTAAGCAGGATCGAACTGCTGACCTCCTGCGTGCAAGGCAGGCGCTCTCCCAGCTGAGCTATAGCCCCACATTCCTAAAATACAGGATGCTTAAGTCTTGCGTCTCAAGCGGGGTGAACTTTAAATATTTTTACATATTTGGTCAAGTATTTTTTTTAAAATGTTCGAATTTTTACTCTATTGTTTTATTTTTGGTAGACTAAAGCGCATTCACTGTACAAGGCTTATCCAATAATGAAAAAAATAGCATGGCTTTTGGTTGTTTTACTTACCGGTTGCGCAAGCCAAGGAGAAGCACCTCCATTTGAAATTAATAATAAGCAGTTTTATGAAAAAAATGACGACCAAGGCAATAAAATTTTTGCCTATGTGGTGTCAGTTAAAGCACAAGGAAGACAGCCAATTAACCTTGATAAGCCAATGACACGCAGGCAGTTTAAAGACTTTGCCGAGCAAGAAGTATTTGAAGAATCGAGCAACTTAAAACTTATGCTCGAAGATCAAGCGGTCGAATTATTAAATAAAGAGCTTAAAGAACGAAAGTACTGCGACGATAAACACGTTATTGACGAAGTATTATGGCGTGATTTAAGTGTACAATTACGAGGACGTTGTTTGTAAATGTATGCAGATAAAAATAAGTTAGCTGCTACGCTAGCTCAATTAGATATTAACTATGATGTGATTGAGCATCCACCGTTACATGGTAGTTTAGATGCCGATAAATTTATGCTCGATAGACCGGGCACACGATTAAAAAACCTGTTTTTACGAGATAACGAAGGCAAGCGGCATTTTTTAGTGATCACTGCCCATGACAAGCAGCTTGACTTAAAAGCCATTGCTCAGCAGCAAGGGTTATCTCGTTTAGGATTTGCATCTGATGAGCGGTTAGCGCGTTATCTGAAAGTGCCACCGGGCTGTGTTTCTATGCTGGCACTTTTAAACGACAAACAAAATAATGTTACCCTTTGGCTAGACCAAGAAATTTGGTTCAACGAGCTTTTTCATTGTCACCCTTTTGAAAATACCGCGACATGGTTGATGAAAAAAGATGACTTAGAGCTGTTTTTTGCAAGTACCGGGCATCAGCCTCGTATCGTATTTCTTCCAGCCAAATAAACTAAGCTTAAACCCACTAAGCAAACTAAAAGTAGCACGGTCATAAAGGCAACTTGGCCGTGTTGCTGATATACCAGTCCAGGCAATAACGAACCGAGTGCGCCACCGCTGTAATAAAACGATACATAACCCCCATTGGTGACACTTGCAGGTGCACTGCTGATTTTATTTACTAATGGCGCCGCACTTGAGTGGATCACGAACATTGCGCCACAAAAGCCGGTAAAAGCAATAACAAAAAGTATTAACTGCTGACTCATCAGTAGCACCATGGTCAGACTATAGAATACAAATACCCAAGTTAATAAACGCCAAGGTGTTGATGACTTTCGTAACAGCCAAGGTGTAGCTATGGATGCGAGTGCACCAAGCAAGTAACCGCTGTAAACCAGCCCGATATCTCGGGTATTAGTGATAGCAAAACTGTCTTGTAGGATGAAAGGTAAATAATTCAATAGCGCTGCAAAGCAAAAGAACATACAAAAAATCGCTCCATATAGCTTTAATACCTGCGGATCTTTTAATTGTTTTAGATACAACAGGGGCGATTTGGCTGCATGAATGCTCGCACCTTTGCTTGATTTTGGAATGGTGATTGCAAACAGTACTAACCCTAACGCAATCACATAATAAAAGCTTTGCCAGCTCAAAAAGTCAGTAAATAAGGCCGCGAGTATACGTCCAAAGTAACCGCCGACGATGGTGCTGCCAATGTATAGGGTCATATTACGCTGTAATTGGTCGGCCTGATAAGTTACACCAATATAACTGGTCATGGCTGTGAGAGCCGCTGGGAGAGTGAGCCCTTGAATAAAGCGAACCAGTAATAGCAATTCAAAACTAGGTGCTAAGGTAAAAGCGACACAGCTTATTGCTAGCACAAACATAGCAATCTTTAAAATTGTTAACGGATTTCGTTTTGCTAAAAACAAGCCATACACTAAAGGGGCGATAGCCAATGGCAGCATGGTCGCTGTCATTAAGCTACCTGCAGTGGCTGGCAATACAGAAAAATGGTTGGCAAATAATCCAAGCAAGGGTTGTGGGGCGTATAAAACAAAGAAAATAAATACAGAGCAAAGTAACAAATGTCGCAGCTGCATTTTAAGCTCCCGAGAGGAAAAGCCCTAGCTTATCGGGTACAGGGTTTTTTACAAGTTCAAAGGCGACTAAAATTATAAATCTTGCGTTAAATCAATATGTCATGATTTCATCGCGTGTTAATCTCACTGCAATATACTCGATTGCTGTGAATCAAGTGGGCTCAGTACTGTTATTTGTTGGCAGAGCTGATTAAAATAACCCTAATACGCATTAATAAATTGGAATTTCGTCATGGGTTCATTACAAGATCAATTACTTAAGGCTGGCCTTACTACGTCACACAAAGCTAAAGTAGCCAAAACAGAGAAGCGCAAGCAGCAAAAGAAGAAAAAGAAAGGCGCAACGAGTAATCCTAGCGATCTACAAAAACATATAGAGCAAACTAAGCTAGAGCAACAGAAAAAAGCTGATGAGCTTAATCAAGCGCGTTTAGAAGAGCAGAAGCAACGTGAGCAAGTGGCTCGCGTTAAGCAGATTTTAGAGCATCACAATCAAGAAGAGATCCGTGGAGATCGTACATTTAACTTCACTTATCAAAATAAAGTGAAAGAGCTCGAAGTTAACGAAAAAACACAGAAGGCCCTAGCTGGTGGCCGTTTAGCAATTTGTGTTTTAGAAGGCCAGTTTTTTGTACTGGAAGACGAACCAGCACGAAAAGTCGCTGAAGTCAGCGAAGATTATATAGTGTTCCATGTTGAGCCTGAAGATAAGCAAAAGGATGAAGATGATCCGTATGCTGATTTTGAAGTGCCTGATGATTTAATTTGGTAGTTATTGTTTCGATTGCCATTACAATTTTCGGTGCAATATTGTTAAATCATGGTCTACACTAAAGAAAATGTTTAATAACCCGTCAAAAAAGAGAAGATACAAATGAGCAAGATCACGAAAATTTTATGTGGGGCTGGCATTGCAATGGCTGCAAGCCTATCTTTTAATACTATGGCTGCCGATGGTGCAACACTTTACACAGCTAAGCTTTGTCAAACTTGTCATGGTGCAGAAGGTAAAGCACCTATCATGCCTCAGTACCCTAAGTTAAACGGTCAAAATAAAGAGTACTTACTAGCCCAAATGAAAGATATCAAATCAGGTGCGCGTAGTAACGGTATGACTGCTGCAATGAAAGCGATGGTTGCAAATGTATCTGAAGAAGAAATGTCTGCAATTGCTGATTACTTATCGCAAGTAAAATAAGCGCTAATTGAGTGAAAAAGGCCACATCAATTGATGTGGCCTTTTTGTATCAACTATTGATCATCCATTAATAGTAATTTAGACTTCTATACATCTATTTGTGCAGTGTCACATATACAAGGTTTTCCATGTTTGACTTACCAAAACTCGATTTAAAAAATAAAGTATCTGAACAAGAATGGCAGCTACGTGTTGATCTAGCTGCATGCTATCGTTTAGTTGATCATTTTCGATGGGGTGATTTAATTTACACCCACCTATCGGCGCGTTTACCAGGCACAGATCACTATTTAGTTAATGCATTTGGTTTAAGTTTTGACGAAGTGACTGCATCAAATCTTGTGAAGGTAGATTTAGCTGGCAATATTCTTGATGACACGCCGTTTAAAATTAATCCGGCAGGTTTTACCATTCACAGTGCTATTCATGAAGTACGTGATGACGCTCACTGTGTAATTCATTTACATACAAAAGAGACCATTGCCGTTGCAACGCAAGAAAAAGGCCTGTTACCACTAAGCCAATACTCAATGTTCTCATTACCATCATTGTCTTATCATGGCTACGAAGGGTTAGCGGTAAACAGTGACGAGAAAAAGCGTTTACAGGATGACTTAGGCACCACTAATCACATGCTATTGGTTAACCATGGTGGCTTAACCGTGGGACCAACAGTAGGTGATGCCTTTATGCGCTTTTATGATTTGCAGCGCGCCTGTGAAATTCAATTGGCTATTCAAGCCAGTGGCCAAACGGCAATCCCAGTACCACAACCTATTATCGATAATATTTATAATCAAGCGAATGTCGTGCATAGCGGCAGCACCGGTGGCCAGTTAGCTTGGCCAGCAATGCTACGTAAAGCTTATCGTCTTGATCCTAGTTTTGCTCAGTAAGGAGTAGCCATGAAAGTTAATCGCGTCGAAGTGTTCGATATTCATTGTCCAGAAAGACCAGCTTGGACACCTGTTTTTGTGCGTATTCACACTGATGAAGGTATTAGCGGTGTGGGGGAAGCGGGTCTTGCTTATGATTTAGGTCATAGCGCAGCAGCGGCAATGATCAAAGAAATGGCTGATGCCTTTTTAATTGGTCATGACCCATTTCAAACAGAAAAACTGTGGTCACGAATGCTACGCGAAAGCTTTTGGGGTTTAGGTGGTGGTCCTGTTGTGTATGCAGCAATGAGCGCCATTGATACTGCGCTTTGGGATATAAAAGGTAAAGCATTAGGTTTACCTGTTTATCAGCTATTAGGCGGTAAAGTTAACGATAAGCTACGTACTTACGCATCACAATTACAGTTTGACTGGGACAGCGAATTTAAAGCGCTTGTTCACCCAGAAGAATACGCAGAAGCAGCGCTTAAGGCGATGGCTGAAGGTTATGATGCGGTAAAAGTTGATCCAATTCAGTACGATAAAAACGGCAATACTTATTATGATCGTACTAACATTATTTCTCGTGCAGAAATGAAGTTATATCGTGCGCGTATGCAAGCTATTCGTGAAGCGGTCGGTGACGAAGTTGATATTATTTTTGAATGTCACAGCTTACCAGGTGCGACATCAGCAATTCAAATAGGTGAGATTGCTGAAGAGTTCGATTGTATGTATTACGAAGAGCCAGTGAACTACTTAAATCATTCATTACATGCAAAAGTTGCCGACAAAGTTGCCGTGCCAATTGCGGGCGGTGAACGTTTGTATAATCGCTGGGGTGTGCGTCCATACCTAGAAGATCAAAGTATTGACGTACTACAGCCAGACTTAGGTCTATGTGGTGGTTTCACAGAAACTAAAAAAGTGTGTGATTATGCAGATATTTTCGATGTGCGCATTCAAGCTCACGTGTGTGGTGGACCAGTAGCAACCGCAGCTTCGTTACACCTAGAAACCGCAATTCCTAACTTCTTAATTCACGAACATCACACCTATGCGATTAAAAAGTGGAACCGTGAGTTATGTATTCAAGATCCACAGCCTAAAAATGGTTTCTTCCAAGTATCAGAAGAGCCAGGGATCGGTATTGAGCTGAATGACGAAGTTGTTATGCGCTCACAGCGTGTTGAGATTAAGTAACAATCGATAATACTATTAAGTTAAATATTATATATAAAAAGCCCGTAAGGGCTTTTTTTATATTTACTTTTTAGGTTGAAATTAATCAACCGCTTTGCATTTAACCAAAGGCAGTGGCTCGGTTGCTTTGCTGTCTAAGTGACGAACAAAACACATTTGGTTTTTTATTAACAGCTCAAAACGTTCAGGCATATCTGGGTAAGACCCATGGTTGGACTTCTCTGGTATAGCAGCGTTATTCAAGCTTTCAATAACAAGTATGCTGCTATTGATAAACGCATCTTCGGCTACGTTAACAGGCTTACTGTGCATTAGCCTTGCTATGCCAAGTGCTATTAGCTCACTTTGCGGCTCTGTTAGCCGTGCATGTTGTAGTTTTGGAGTGGGTTCTTGCTTAGAACTACAGCCAAATAAGACACTAACTAGTATAAGGCTGGTAATAGAGGCTTTCATTAATACTCCTGAACAAGCAAACAGATTTTAGACTTGATGCTTGTTCGCTTTATAAGTTTTAACTTTATTGAATATAGCTATTTTTTAAACAATTTGATAGATTTCACGGGCGTTTTTATAGCTTAGTTTTTGCCATAAACTCTGCTCGGAGCACAATGAGTGATAGTGATGCCAACAGTTTTCGTAACTGGTATTTATTTGGCAAACAGGGAAATTACTTGCAAACATCACACGATGTTCACCAAAGTACTTAACTAAATTATTAACCAGCCAAAGGTGTTTGTTTACGGCTATTTGCGTGAATTCTAAGCCTGAGAACTTTATCGCGATATTATCGCAGTGGCTGAGTTTAATGATTGCTTCAAGCCATGTTTTCTCATCACTAATAAAGCCTAAATGATTAATAACCACACGTAATGATGGCAGGGCTGTGCAATACTTAATAAGCTGCTCAGTTGTCTGCATGTTTTCAATTTCAAACTGTGCTTCAAAGTGTAAATTTTCGCCTGCGAGCATGGCTAGGTTGTCTTGGCAGTGAGGAGTTAATAAGCGCTTGGCTTCATCACCTTCGGTTATATCGCGAATACCAACCAAAGATGGATGATCTAACTCATTGAGTGACGCTTCAAAGTGTTTGGTAGATGCGTCAATCACACTGTAGCTGATTGCTCGATAGGGAATGTCATTTAAATGCGTTGCAAGCCAATTAAGCTCATTCACTGGCGCTTGATTATCAAAGCCAGCTTCAATATGCACCAAGGCTTCTAGTTGAAATGGACAAGCGGCTTTAAGTTCTGAGCTAGTAATTTGCTTTTTAATTCTATCTAGATTTGGCCAAGAGGGGGGATTGCTACCTCGTAGCCAAGTGTATTGACCCTCAGTGAGGTTAAAAAAGTGCACATGGGGGTCAATTATTTTGTCGCTCATTGCGTGGTGTATCCACCATCAATACTTTGTAAGCTACCAGTAATAAAGCTCGCTTCTGGGCTTATTAAAAAGTTCACCAAAGCAGCAATTTCTTCTGGTTGACCTAAACGCCCTAGCGGTTGCAGCGCGGCTTCTTCAGCAACAACCTCTGCTTTATCGGCACCACTGCGTTTACAGTAGGCATCAATCGCATTATGAAACAGTGGTGTTTCTATTGTACCCGGACACACTGCGTTAGCACGAATATTAAACGCGGCATAATCGAGTGCTGTCGTTTTTGCCATGGAAGCTAGCGCGTGCTTGGTTAGGTTATAAGCAAACGAGTTTGGTTTGCCAATAATTGCCTGATCAGAGGCAACCAACACGATACTGCCGCTTTGCTGGATTTTCATACTAGGTAATACGGCTTGAATTGCTGCATAGGCACCTTTCACATTGAGCGCAAACAGGGCATCAAACGTTGCTTCATCGGTGTTTTCAATGTTGGCACTTAGATGACGACCCGCATTAGAGATTAAGGCATCGACACGGCCCGTCTGTGCAATGATATCGGTGATAACCGATTTCACCTGCTGAGTATCACTGACGTCACAGTGGTGATAATTGCCCTCAGACGGGGTGATATCTAAGTTGTAAACGGTGTATGCTTCACGTTCTAAACGCTCTACTATAGCTTTGCCTATGCCTTTACTGCCACCTGTGACAATTGCAACGTTTGTCATCATTTACCCTTAGTGGCTGTGGCCACAACCGCCTTCACCGTGCACGTGGCCGTGTGATAATTCGTCGGCTGTTGCTTGGCGAACATTGACTACTTCAACATCAAATGTCAGGGTTTTACCTGCAAATGGGTGGTTTAAGTCACAATCTGCATTGAAGCGACCCACTTTAACGATAGTCACTTGGTGACGGCCTTGGTTAGAATGAACAATAGCAGTCATACCTGGCTTCCACACTTTTGTGTTGCCTTGTAAGTGCTTAAGTGGAATACGTTGGATTAGGTTGTCAACGCGCTCACCGTAAGATTCGCTAGGCTCAAGTGTTACGCTGAAGTTATCACCAGCTGCTTTACCTTCAAGCGCTTTTTCAAGACCCGGAAGCATGCCTTCAGTACCATGGATATATGAAAGTGGCTCGCCATCTTTACTTGATTCGACTTGCTCGCCTGCTTCACTAAGTGTGTAGTGAAATTCAACCACTGCGTCTTTACTGATTTGCATGTTATTTCTCTTTAGAATTTAAAATATAGGCGGTGATTTTACGCTAACCGTTAAGACTGAGCAATCAAGGCTTTTTCAACGAGCCTTCTATTCTTGACAGCATGGCTTCACTGGTTGGCGTTTGTCGCTCTGCAGGTTTTGCTTGCGGTAAGTGAAGTGTCAAAATCGTGCCTGGTCTTAATATGCTGGTGGCACTCAGTTTATTCCAAGTTGCAATGTCTTTGTGTGGCACGTCGTATAATTGGCTGATACTCCAAATTGAGTCACCTGGCTTTACTAGGTAATCAACCGCAATGGTTGCGATAGTTTCTTCATGCTGTTCGAGGTAGGGGCTAATATTGTAATCAACCAGTAATGATTCTGGCATGGTTTGTGGCTGTGATAAACGCAACTGCTCACCTACTTTGATTAGGTTGCTTGTTTTGCTATTGAGTGCTTTTAGATCCTTTACAGACATATTAAAGCGTCTAGAAAGACTGTAAAGAGTATCGCCTTTTTGCACTATATACTCACCAGCAAAGTTATTGCGAAACAATTTGCTTTGTAATAGCGTACGCTGGTCAAGAGGCAATAGCAGGGTATGTGGACCATTCGGGGAGCTTTGGTTTTTTAAATATCCTGGATTTAATTTATGGAGCTGGTTATGTCCCACGCCAGATAAGTTAGCTATTACTGAAAAATCAAACTGCTGGCCAACATCAAACTCAGTAGTGAGTGCTTTATTAACCAATTTAGGCCGTTTTAAGCCTTGCTCAGGATGTTTCAGTAAATAACTTAGTGCTAATAGTTTAGGAATATAATCGGCAGTTTCTTTTGGTAAAGATAACGACCAATAGTCAGTTTTTTTACCTATTTTTTTATTCTTTTCAATGGCTTTTTTTACACGTCCCTCGCCACTGTTGTAAGCGGCAAGTGCATGTAACCAGTCACCATCAAAGCGCTTGTGTAAGTAACTTAAATAAGCCAAAGCGGCATCGGTTGAGGCGAGAATATCTTGGCGTCCGTCATACCATTGATCGCTTTGTACGCCAAAATGATAAGCTGTTGCGCCAACAAGTTGCCAAACACCTACAGCATTCTTTGATGAGCTTACTGTCGGTCTAAAATCACTCTCGACAAATGGCAGCAAGGCCAGCTCCATAGGTAGCTTTTGTTGTTCGATCCGTGTCACGATATGATACAAGTAAGGTGCTGCACGTTTGTTTACTTTTATGAGGTAATGAGGCTGTTTTAAATACCATTTTACACGTGCAGAAGTATGCTTATTAGTTTGAAAGACGAGTGTTAAATTGTTGGCGATATGCTGCCAAAGATCGTTCGAACGAGGTGTTGGTAACGGAGTGTCACCAGCTGGCAGTGGCGCAACTGTAGCGGGTGGTTCAACAGCCGTTGAAGCCACATAGTCACTAGTTGCTTGCTGGGTTGCTAAGTCGGGCTCATAATGGTTAAAAACCGCTGGCCTTTCCCGCTCATCTGTTTTCTGCTGAGTTAGTTGGCATCCCTGTAGACCAATAACTAAGCTCAGCCAAAGTAAATATCTCAAACTTACTCGAGCCATATAATAAAATCCTTTTACTATTTTAGCTCTATTTTGACAACTTGCTCTGTTTTAGTCCAGCCTCTAGAAACATAGAGAAAGCCCTTTCACCTATTTCATCAAGCTGATATTGCTGTTTTATCTCGGCAGGAAAAAGCGGAATTAATTCACTAACTGATTTATCTGGCGCTGATTTTGTCATCTCTTTAATCGTTTTTAAAAACCTTAAAGGGAGCGCAAGATCTTGTGGCGATAGTGGCTTGCCATGACCAGGTAAAATAGTTACGAGCGTGGTATTTTTTTGAATATCTTGCAGTACTGTGATCCAGCTAGTAAAGGTACCATGCCCGGGGTAGGGTAAGCTGTCGACTATATCTGCGCCTAACAGAACGCGGCCTTGATCTGCACTTAAAGTAAGATCGCCTTTAGTGTGCGCTTGGTAAGGTGTAATAACTACGGGATAATCACCAAGGTCTAGCTGTGTTGATTCAGTAATGCTAATAGCCGGCGGGTTTAAGGTTAACTCCCGCCAGCGAAATAAACGCTTTTTAGCAAGTTCTAGTTTGTCACGCCAAATCACTTGTTGATCTTCTGGTTGATTGGCAAGGCGTTGATAGCTCAGCTCTATGCTTTTTTCATAGCCATCTAATTTATCAGTTAATGCTTGCTGCATGGCGGCAAACTCAGTTTCTACTTGCTGATGAACTATCAGTTTGGCTTTAGGGAATTCAGCCTGTAAAACCGCTAATCCTAGTAGATGATCATCATGATAATGACTGGCCACTAAATAACATAATGGTGTTTTTAGGTGTTCTTTTAGCTGCTCTGCGAGCATTTCTACTTCGGCAAAGTTACCGCTGGCATCAAACATTAAGGCGCACTCTTTACCTTCAATTAGCACTTGATTCGAATCGTAAAAGCGCAGTTTATTTTGTTGTTGAAGAAATTGAATTTCGGGAGTGATGCTATGCCAGCTAACGCTTGATTGGGCGCTATAGCTTACAAAAAGACAGATCAAAAAAGCACAAAATCGCATGGTGTTCCGCTCGAATAATAGTCAGTGCAGTTGATTGTAAACAAAAAAAGCGCTGGATGCGCTTTTTTCTAAATACTAAGATGTTGGCTGAGCTTATCTATTAGTTTGTCATGTTGTTGCTCTTGTTCTGCTTGTTGCGATTTAACTTCGAGTAATTCATGACTTAAATGTAATGCGGCCATCAGCAGGGCTTTTTGGTCATTTCGAACCGATGAGCGTTGTTTCATTTGCTCCACTAAGTCATTCAAATTTTGTGCAGCAGCAACTAGGGCGTGCTCTTGCCCAGGTGGGCAAGAGAACTCATGTTCTTTACCTAGTAGCTCTACGCTGACCCGCTGACTTTGTGGGCTGCTCATTAGCTAGCCTGTTGTACGCTTTGTAATTTCTCAAGCAGGCCTGTTAGTGTACTGCTTGCATCTTTTTGCTTCTCTTCGTTTTCTAGCACTTCAAGTTGCAGAGTTTCGTTCTCATCTAAAAGCTTAGCTGTTTGCTCTTGTAGGCTTTTAACTTCGCTTTCAAGTTCGCTATTGCGAAGGATTAATTTGTCGATCAGTTGTTCGAGTTGGGAAAGAGTTTCGTTATTCATAAATGCGCTCATAAAACTGTGGTTATTGTCATGCAAATGTAAAGGAAAGTGTCTTGATATGCCAGCATTTACGGCTGTTTTAGCGTATTTTTATTTATTATTAAGGCTTAATTCAGCGTAATGGCTTTTTTATTCATTTATGGTTCATGGAATAGCCTGAACTTAGGATCATTTGTTGTTTATCATGTACAATAAGACTATTCATTTTTAACGCAGTTTGCATCTGGCGAATTATAAATATGCTTAGTTATCGACACTCTTTTCATGCGGGTAACCCTGCTGATGTGCTAAAACATCTTGTTCTAGCTGAAGTACTTAAATACCAAACAATCAAAGATAAGCCACTTGATTATGTAGACACGCACTCAGGTGCTGGTTTTTTTGAACTTGCAGGCAGTGACGCACAAAAAACACAAGAATATTTAGAGGGTATTGCTAAGCTTTGGCAGCATAATAGTGAGCATGATGCACTTAATGAATATATTGAGCTAATTAAATCATTTAACCAAAACGGTAATTTAGATTTTTACCCAGGTTCACCAAAAATTGCCGAGCACTTTTTGCGTCGCCAAGATAACGGTTGGTTTTTTGAGTTACACCCACGAGATCTACAATTACTGCAAGACAATATGAAAGGTAAACGTTCTATTCGTGTTCGTGGCGAAAACGGCTTTCAAGGCTTAGTTGGTTTGTTACCTCCAGCATCACGTCGAGCTTGCGTGCTTATTGACCCTCCATACGAAATTAAAAATGATTACGACACGGTTGTTAACACCCTTGTTAAAGCATATAAGCGCTTTGCAACGGGAACATATATGATTTGGTATCCGGTTGTTGACCGTGAACGAATCGATAGAATGGAAGCGGGTTTAATTGCATCGGGTATGCGTAACATTCAGCTTTTCGAGCTCGCAACACAGGCCGATACTGACGTTCATGGAATGACAGCGTCGGGTATGATAGTGATTAACCCACCATGGAAATTAAAGCAAACAATGGATGCGGTATTACCAGAACTTGTTTCATTATTAAGCGACAGCAGTGGTTTTTATCGTAGCGAGCAATTAGTTGAAGAATAATTCTTTTTCAATACAAAACGCCCAGCAATTGCTGGGCGTTTTTAATTTTACCGCTATTAATTCATGTAAGTAGCTGCAAAGGTCGCTAGTGGCTCGTCACTATCATCTAGCAAGGTTAATTGCTCACCATTGATAGAGTATTTAGCAGTGGCTGCTAGTGTTGCTGACATGGCTGCTTCGATATCCATTTGTGCTACACACATTCTTTCGGTGATAGCTAATGGTTTGAAGGTCAGCATTTGCTCATTAACTTCGTAATTACCTGAGAAGTTATTACAGCCTAAGTAACCATTGGTTGAACCATCGTCTTTAAACTGCACGAAGGGTTCTTTATTTTCAACAGTGATTGTTTCACCGCTAATTGTAACTGCTTTCCAGTAGGTATTTGTTAAAGTAACATCGGGTTTTTTAGCCGATACTTTTGTCACTGTTACCTTGTAAACATCGCCCGATACATCTTCAGCAAATGGGTTATTGTGAGTGGTGCTAATGTAAAGTAATTTACCTTGATTCTCTATGCGCGCACTTACACTATAACGGTGACGGTCAGCAATTTTGCTTTCATCATATTCGAGTTCCACGCTGTATGGTGGGGCGCCGTTTAATTCAATTTCTTGTTCGCTGAGTACGTCAGCTTTGGCATCCATTTTTGAAACATCAGCCAACTGTACTTTTAATACCGAACCAGGGGGTAGCATGCTACGGTCTAAATAAGTAACTTGAGTATTTAGGGTTTTCATTGTTGATTGTTCAGCCTGTGGTGCACCTGAGTCTTCACCACAACCTGTTAATACTAAGCTGCTCCCTAAGATCATTAAACTGCATAGAGAAGCGCGTTTGAAAGATGAGATGGTATCCGAAGCCATGATTGTTTCCTTGCGTTTTTAGGGGTATGCGTCTTTGTTTTAAAGTTAGCATAAAGTTCGCTGACTTAATCATAGCTTAATTAACAAAAAATGGGCACTAGGCCCATTTTCGTCATAACGAGTCGCTTTATGAAAATAAAGCGTATTAGAGTAATCGTTACTTTTTCACGTATTTGGTGAGGATAACAATACGCTGCCCGTCAACACGACCTTCGATGTGCTCAGGGTTGCTTGTTAAACCGATGTTTCTTACTGCTGTGCCACGTTTAGCAACAAGGCTACTGCCTTTAACATCAAGATCTTTAATTAGTGTTACAGTGTCACCTGCTTGAAGTACAACGCCATTACTGTCGATGTGTTTAATATCATCGTCTTCCGCAAGTGCTGTTTGTGCCCACTTTAGCGTGTCTTCTTCTAAATAAATCATGTCTAGAGCATCTTGTGCCCAGCCGTTATCAGCCGCTAAACGTTTTAACATGCGATAAGCCACTACTTGTACTGCAGGTGTTTGACTCCACATACTATCATTTAAACAATGCCAGTGGTTTGCAGTTAGATCGGCATTATTCTCAATTTGATCTTTACAAGTTTGGCAAACATAAATGCATTTATCAGAATGAGCCTCTGTAACAGGTGGCACCTCGTAAACAGATAGGTTATCTGTAGCGGTGCAAAGTTCACATTGGTTATTACTGCGTTCGATTAGTGCTTGTTCAATGCTCATAGGAGACTCTTTTTAGTTAACAAGGTAAGAAAAACAGCGCGCATTATAGCAAAAGCAGGTCCAAAGCGGAATATCCCTAATTATTGTAGGGATATGCTTTTTGTGTATTTATTGATTATGGCATCTAAGCTGCCAGAGTTTTTAAGCTCTTTAATAGCTGCATTTATTTTTGGTAGCAATAGCTGATGTTCACTACGCAGGCGAATTTTTAAGTTTCCCAGCGAATGTAAAGCGCCAAAGTCAATATCAACATTAAATTGCTCAGCCCAGTATTGTGCCGGAAGTTTGTCTATTATGACAACTTCGATACGCTGCATTTTTAATGCTTTTATTAGTTGTTTTTCAGAATGAAAATCAACGCGCTTAAAGCGATTGTCATCGTAGTAGTAATAGCCTAAGACAGTACCCACTGGCTGATTATTAATATTGTTAAGTTGCTGCCATTGAGTCACAGAGTTTTTTAAACTGACCAGGTACTCCTCAATGACAAACAGGGTATCTGAATAAATAAATTGTGGGTTTTGTTTTTCTGCTTGGCTTAGCCATTCAGGGCTAAGAACATCAAAGTCGATGTCTCCTTGGTGTAGGTATTTTACAGTCCTTTTTGCAGGAAGTTCGATATGCTGCACTTGAATATCAGCAAGCTGCATAACTTGCTTAATCATTTCGGGTAGGATCCCAGGGGTGTTGTTGTCGTTGATGTAATAAGGATAATAGTTACCCGAGCCAGTAACATTGTATTTTAATACCCGTTGCTGCTCAGCAAAAACTACTGGTGAGAGCAAAAGTAAAATTAATAAAGTCGAGTTAAAAAAGTTCAATGGTCTGATTGAATACGTTTTCATGTACCTAGTTTGGTTGGGTTTTTGTTTTTTAGCAAGGTAAACATCTTTCACTATACTTATAACAATAGTAATGTGGAGATAGCCACATCCAAGTGAGAAGTAGAATGTCAGAATTAAGTATTGAAGGTAACAAAAGTCAGAGTGTGACTCAGTATATAGCACGGCAGCCAATATTTAATGCTGATAGAAGTTTGTATGCATACGAATTACTGTACAGAGAATCGAGCGACAATGTTTTTCCGGTAGGCACGAGTGATGGTCAAGCGACAGGGCGGCTGTTTTTTAATGCGTTGATGCTGATGGGGCTCGAAAAGCTAACGGGGTTTCAACCCGCGTTTATCAACCTATCAACCGACGCTATTTTGGATGACTTTCCAAAGCTGTTGCAACCACGCAGTGCGGTTATCGAAATCGTTGAACGAGCGACGAGTATTCCTAAAGTAGTGAACCGCGTTAAGCAGTTAAAGCAAGAAGGCTACTTGTTCGCTTTAGATGATTACGATGGCACTGATAAATGGCAAGATATCTTACCTTTGATGGATTTTATTAAGCTTGAAGTAACGCAGCCGATTATCAAAACCAACATGATGATCAAAAAACTAAAACGCAGCTTCCCTGATACCACTATCATAGTTGAACGTATTGAAAATTATGAAGACTTTGAGCAGTTAAAAACCGCTGGTTGTGATCTGTTCCAAGGGTACTTTTTTGCCAAACCAGAACTTTTAAGTTTTGGAAATGTTGAACCATCAAAAGTTGCCGTACTTGAATTACTCAATTGCACTGCACAAACTGATTTAAATTTTGATGCTATTCAACAACGTGTTGCTAAAGATTTAGGGCTTACCGCACGCATTTTAAAGTTAGTTAATGCGCGAGCTAGCAGCACCCAACAAACTATTCGTTCGATCTCGCAAGCGGTTATTTATCTTGGTGAAGATGCGATTAGGCAATTTGTGCGTGTATTAGCACTTAGCGAATTAGGTAATGATAAACCGCAGGAGCTGACAAAACTTGGTTTAACAAGGGCAAAATTTATCTCTTTGATGCTTGAGCCAGGTGGGAAAGAGCTTGCTGAGCAAGGGTATTTGGTTGGGCTACTTTCTGTGCTTGATGCTATTTTAGATATGGAACTTGATACCATAGCAAAAGAGTTTTCGCTTGGTAGTGAGCTCTCTAGCGCTCTTTTAAACTTTAATGGGATGCAAGGTGCAAGCTTACAACTCACGAAAGCGGTAGAGGAAGAGCAATGGGAAACGGCTCATGAGTTGCTAATGATGATTCGTCCTGCCTCAAAAATGGATGTAGTTTTTCAAGCCATGTACGATGCTCGTGCATATGCAGATGACGTTTTCGTAAGCTTATCTTCGGTTACAGACTAAAAGTGCAGAGTTCGCTATGATGCGGGCTCTGTGTATCAAAAAGGTTTGTAAATAATGCGTTTAGCTTTACAGGTAGTGACCATCTTAGTTGCTTTGGCGTTACTTATACCAGGAGTAACCCAGCCGGTACTTACCCTTGAAGGAAAAATCGATAAATCTAAGCTTGCTAAAACAGGTATTGAAATGATTGCCGATGAAGGCGACCGGAATACCCGTAGTGTACTAATGATGGCATCAAGCATGTTGGGGCTTGATAGGCTTGAAGGTGAAATTGATGCCTATAAAAAAACACGCAGCATTTGGGGTACCGTGAATGAGCTTGCTAATAACAAAAACTACCTTGTCGCCGCGCTTGTTGCCGTGTTCTCCATAGTGATCCCCACTTTAAAATTGCTGATGCAATTGTTTTATTGTTTCTTACCTATGAATAAAATTAAACATTTACTCGGTCAACTCATACAAGGACTAAGTAAATGGAGCATGGTCGATGTGTTTGTGATTGCATTGATCGTGTCTTATTTAGCTGGCAACGCCGATGGGCAAATGGGCGAACTTATAAAAATGCATGCCGAACTGGGGGATGGATTTTGGTATTTTACTGGTTACTGCCTGTTTGCTATTGCTGCCAGCAATAGTATTAAAATAGATAAACCCTTGTCGAGCGCGTAAATTTCGGGCTACAATTTGGGCAATTAATTTTTAAGGTATGATGATGACGCGACTTTCAAGCTACTTATTGATAGCTATGATGCTGCTCACTTTTGTGGGTCAGTCAGTTGCGTCTGTTGCTATGGTATGTGATATGCCACATGGCAGCATGCAAATGGATCATCATGCTAATATGAATGCTGACAGCGACATGAGCGACATGAGTGATATGGATTGTTGCCATGAAGATGCAATGGATAACAGCGATTGCGCGTGTCCGTTTAATGCCTGTACAGCTCACTCACTCCTTCCGTTAAATGATTTAGTTGTTAAATCAATTAAGCAATCCGAAAAAGTCACAGTGTTAGGCGCCAGCCAGCTTAGTTTCCACGCAAGTTCTTTATATCGTCCACCTATTACTGCTTAAGCAGGATAGGTCTGTCTAAAATTCAGTAAAACGCTGAAATACACCTCATTCTGCACCCGAAATCTATTGTTTTTTAACCATTTTTAAGATTTTTGGAGCATGTGATGACTCACAGCAAATTGATTAAGGCGCTTTTTCTAGGCGTAGTATTGATAACCTCAAGTTTAGTGAAAGCAGAGCCGTTGGCACTCAATCAGGTGATTGATTATGCACTGACTCACGAGCCTTGGTTGCAGGCGAATAAATACCAGCAGCAGGCGATAGAAGCGCAAAGTATTGCTGCAGGCACTTTACCAGACCCAGTATTAACTGTCGGACTAATGAATTTACCAACCGATGGCTTTGCCTTTGATCAAGAAGGTATGACGCAATTTAAAGTGGGCTTGTCGCAGCAGTTTAGTCGAGGTGATAGCCTTGCCTTGCAGCAGCAGGCATTAAGGCAATCAGCTGAGCAATATCCTTGGCTTAGAGCAGATCGTCAAGCCCAGGTTAAAGCCATTGTTAGCGAAGCCTGGCTAAATGCCTATCGCGCGCAAAAAAGCATTCAATTAATCAACCAAGATAAAGCTTTATTCAATCAATTAATTGATATTACTGAGGCAAGTTACGCAAATACACTTGGTGCGACTCGCCAGCAGGATATTATTCGCGCTCAACTAGAGCTCACTCGTCTTGAAGATAAGCTAGTGATGTTAGAGCAGCAGTTTGATAGTGCCAAAAAGCGACTAGCTCAATGGCTACCGATTGACATGTTAAACGGTGCTGTAAGCGATGAAAATATAAAGGTGGCCGCATTAATGCCTTATCAAGAGCTTGCTCCATCAGGGGTGATAGAAGTGTTGATGGCTCATCCCGCAATTATTGCTATTGAGCATGCTTTGCGTGCTAAGAATACACAAGTGCAAGTGGCAGAAGAAGCGTATAAGCCTCAATTTGGAATGAACCTAGGCTATGGCTATCGTGAAGACACGCCTATGGGGGACTCGCGCGCTGACTTACTCTCAATAGGGGTTAGTGTTGATTTACCTCTCTTTACAGATAACCGTCAGGACCAACAAGTTAATGCTGCGATAGCTAGTGCAGAGGCGGTAAAAACTAACAAACTTATTACCCTACAAAAACTACAAGGTCAGTATTTTAAAGAGTTAAGCCAGTTAAGCCGGCTAGCCCAGCGCAAAGCGCTGTATCAGCAAAAGCTATTACCGCAAATGGCAGAGCAAGCTGAGGCGACATTAAATGCTTACACTAACGATGCTGGTGACTTTTCAGAAGTGATGCGTGCACGCATCAGCGAACTTAATGCGAAAATTGATGCGTTAAATATCGAAGTAGATAAACAAATAACCCTCGCTCGCCTTAACTATTACGCGGCGGCAAAGGATAGCCAAATAAATGCGGCACAAAGCCAAGGAGTTACCTATGAATAACACAGTCAAATTAGTTGTCGCTTTGGCGGTAGGTGCTGCATTGGCAACGGCTGTAAACAAACTTGCTGAGCCAGATCATGCAACTATGCCTAGCGCTGAAAAAAAACCGCTATATTGGGTGGCACCTATGGATAGCAACTACCGTCGTGATGAGCCAGGTTTATCGCCGATGGGTATGGAATTGGTGCCTGTTTATGAGGAACAAAGCAGCGCTGAAGACAGCCCAGGTACTGTGAGAATCTCACCAGCCGTAGTGAATAACTTAGGGGTAAGAACAGCGCCAGTGCGTTTTAAATCATTACAAAGCACAGTTGATACGGTTGGCTATGTGCAATATGACCAAGACCAATTAGTGCATATTCATCCTCGTGTCGAAGGCTGGATCGAAACTTTATATGTAAAGGCTGCGGGTGACCAAGTTAAGCAAGGCGAGCCTCTTTATACCTTGTATTCTCCACAGTTAGTGAATGCACAGGAAGAGCTACTGCTTGCCCTCAAACGTAACAATGCAGTACTTATTCGTGCGGCTAAAGCGCGCTTAGCCTCATTAAATGTTTCTGGCGATTTTATTGCGCGATTAGAGCAAAGCCAAAAGGTTAGGCAAAACATAACCTTTTATGCCAAGCAAAGTGGCGTATTGGATGAGCTAAATATCCGCGAGGGTTTTTATGTGAAGCCGGGCACCACCATGATGAGTATCGCTCACCTAGAAGAAGTGTGGGTTGAGGCAGAAGTTTTTGAGCGTCAAGCTGGCCTTATTCATAAAGGCTTGCCAGTTACCATGAGCTTAGATTATTTACCGGGTAAACGTTGGCAAGGGAAGGTCGATTACATCTATCCAACCCTTGATGAGAAAAACCGTACTCTTCGTGTACGCCTTCGCTTTGCTAACCAAGATGGCCTACTAAAACCGAATATGTTTGCTGAAGTGAGTATTATTACTAAGCCGACTGAGCCGCAATTAGTCATCGCAAAAGAAGCGGTGATCCGCACTGGTAGCCAAGACCGTGTCGTGATTGATTTAGGCGAAGGCCGCTTTAAGTCAGTCGCTGTGACGTTAGGCCGCAGTGATAATCATGACGTCGAGATTTTATCAGGCTTACTGAAAGACGATAAGGTGGTTATTTCAGCGCAGTTCTTAATCGACTCAGAATCAAGCAAAAGCTCTGACTTTATGCGTATGCAAGAACCAGATAGTGACAGCGCAATGGTGAATGGCGTGATCAACAGCATTGACCGTGAAGCCAGAACTGCTGTAATCAGTCGTGAAGCCATCCCCAAGTGGGGCCGAGAGGCCGCAACCATGGAATTTCACTTTTCGCCGCGCATTGATATGTCTAGTTTGCAAAGCGATGATGAAGTGCATTTTACTTTTAAGTTAGTGGACGGTGAGTTTATGATTTTTGACATCATGACCATGAGCCATCCTATGCAAGGAGAAATGCAATGATAGCAGCCGTGATCCGTTGGTCAGTCGGGAATCGCTTCTTTGTATTACTGCTGTCTTTAATGTTGGCAGGTTTTGGGGTTTTTTCTTTAAAGAATACCCCAGTTGATGCCTTACCTGACTTATCTGATATACAGGTTATTGTAAAAACCTCTTACCCAGGACAAGCGCCGCAGGTAGTGCAAGACCAAGTGACGTTTCCGATCACTACGGCAATGTTGTCGGTGCCGGGGGCTGAAACGGTCAGGGGTTTTTCGTTCTTTGGTGACTCTTACGTGTACGTTATTTTTAACGAAGATACCGACCTTTATTGGGCTCGTAGTCGAGTACAAGAGTATTTGAGTCAAGTAAGTGCTCGCTTACCCGATTCAGCTAGGCCAGAACTTGGCCCAGACGCAACAGGTGTGGGTTGGATTTACCTTTATGCGCTGGTGGATAAAACTGGCAAACACGATATTAGCCAGCTACGAAGTCTGCAAGATTGGTTTTTAAAGTTTGAACTGCAAACTGTGCCAGGTGTATCAGAAGTGGCTTCTGTTGGTGGTATGGTTAAGCAGTATCAGGTTAATGTCGACCCCGACAAATTACGAGCATATGGTATTCCACTGAGTTTAATTCAAACAGCGATTAAACAAGGTAACCAAGAGCGCGGTGCCTCAGTGGTCGAAATGGCTGAAGCCGAATACATGGTATCAAGCACAGGTTATATTAAAGGTGTTGCCGATTTAGAAGCCATCCCACTTGGTACCAATGCCAATGGTACACCACTGCAATTACGCGATGTGGCCGATATTAAACTTGGGCCGCAAATGCGCCGTGGGATTGCCGAACTTAACGGCGAGGGCGAAGTGACAGGTGGTGTGGTGGTGATGCGCTTTGGAGAAAACGCTGAAGCGACCATCAAATTAGTAAAGGAAAAGCTAGAGTCGCTCAAAAAAGGCCTGCCAGAGGGCGTTGAAATCATCCCTGTGTACGACCGTTCAAACCTTATTACACAGGCACTTGATAACTTAAGTTCAAAACTAATTGAAGAATTAATTGTCGTGGCCTTAGTGTGTGTGGTGTTTTTATTCCATATACGTTCATCGATAGTTGCCATTATCACGCTGCCAATGGGGATTTTAACGGCTTTTGTGGTTATGTATTGGCAAGGTATAAATGCCAACATCATGTCGCTTGGCGGGATAGCGATTGCGATTGGTGCAATGACAGATGGCGCTATCGTGATGATAGAAAATATGCATAAACATATGGAGAAAACTCCACTGACCGACGAAAACCGCTGGCAAGTAGTGATGGACTCAGCCGCAGAAGTGGGGCCCGCGTTATTCTTTAGTTTATTAATTATCACAGTCAGTTTTATGCCAGTGTTTATTTTAGAAGCACAAGAAGGGCGTATGTTCTCGCCGCTGGCTTACACAAAAACCTATGCAATGGCGGCCTCGGCTGGTCTAGCGATTACACTGGTGCCGGTATTAATGGGCTACTTTATTCGCGGTAAGGTTATTTCGGAGCAGAAAAACCCTGTAAACCGCTTATTGGTGGCAGCGTATAAACCCTTGTTAAATGCGGTGTTAAAAGCGCCGAAAACAACACTGGTACTGGCTTTAGTTTTGGCAGTTATCGGCTTTTACCCGGTTAATAAAATTGGTAGTGAGTTTATTCCTCCTCTTGATGAGGGGGACTTGATGTATATGCCAACTACTTATCCTGGTATTTCAATTGGTAAGGCCCGTGAAATTTTACAACAGACCGACAAATTAATTGCCAGTGTGCCAGAGGTTGAGTCGGTATTTGGTAAAGTTGGTCGTGCAGATACTGCGACAGATCCAGCGCCGCTAACCATGATCGAAACCTTTATTCAGTTAAAGCCAAAGTCACAGTGGCGCGAGGGTATGACAACCGAGAAACTTAAAAAAGAGCTCGATAATCTGGTTAAGTTCCCAGGGCTCACCAATGCGTGGGTTATGCCAATCAAAACGCGAATCGACATGCTTGCCACTGGTATTAAAACGCCTGTGGGGATCAAAGTTGCAGGGCCAAAGCTGAGTGAAATTCAAAAAATCGGTGAGCAAATTGAAGTCATCTTAAAAGATTTACCGGGCACAGCTTCGGTTTACTCAGAGCGCGTTGCCGGTGGTCGCTACATCAAAGTCGATATCAACCGTGAAAAAGCAGCACGGTACGGTTTGAACATTGCTGATGTGCAACAGGTCGTTGCCACCGCTATCGGTGGTATGAATGTGACCGAAACGGTTGAAGGGCAAGAGCGTTACCCTGTTAACTTGCGTTACCCGCAAGATTATCGTGACTCGCCAGAAGAGCTTAAGTTGTTACCCATTGTGACGCCAAATGGACAACGTATTGCATTGGCTGACGTTGCTCATGTTTTTATTGAAGATGGTCCGCCGGGTATTAAAAGTGAAAATGCACGTATCAATGGCTGGAGCTTAATTGATATTGAAGGCAGTGATATCGGCAGTTATGTTGAGTATGCGCAACAAGCACTGCATGAGCAACTCGAGCTACCTGCTGGTTACTCAATTACATGGGCGGGGCAATATGAATATATGGAGCGCGCAAAAGCCAAACTCAGTTACGTATTGCCACTAACTTTGGCAATTATTGTGGTGCTGTTATATCTCAATTTTAGAAGTTTTATTGAGGTGGCAATGATCATGCTGACCTTACCACTTGCGATGATAGGCGGTATTTGGTTGATGTACCTTGAAGGCTTTAATTTCTCGGTCGCTGTTGGGGTTGGCTTTATTGCCCTAGCAGGGGTTGCCGTAGAAATCGGCGTGATCATGCTGGTTTATCTCAATCAAGCGTATCAAGATGCCAAAGCGCAATCAGCACAGTTTACGGTTACAGAGCTGCGCCAAGCAATTATCAATGGTGCAGGCCTTCGGGTTAGGCCTGTGATGATGACAGTTGCCACTATTATCATAGGTTTATTACCTGTGCTGTATGGTACTGGAACGGGAAGCGAGGTGATGAGCCGAATTGCAGCGCCGATGGTTGGCGGGATGCTCAGTGCCATTGTTTTAACGCTACTCGTGTTACCTGCACTTTATTTTATATGGCGTAAACGCCACCTATAAATTTTACAGTCAGTGTGTAACTTGTACGCTTTTACTTGCTTCAAGTTACACTTTTTATTTTTAAGGCGCTGATAATTAATGTTTTTTCTAATGGTGTGATTTATGCAAAGTCATATTAAATTGATTTTGATAAGGAATACACATGCAAGTTAAAACAATACAACAAGTTTATGATTGGACCGTGTTATTTCATACTCAAATGGCAGCCAATTTCCACAGCGTTAAAGATTTACTGGACGAGCATAATCAAATGCTGGTGGATTATTATCTGCAATATGAGAAGAAACTAGCAGAAGATCTCGTTGGCTTTAAAGCAATTACTGAGATAAACACGCTAGATACGTATTGCTATGAGTATTTTGCTGAAAACCCTGAGCTAATTACCTTCAACGATATCAGCACAGATCAGCAAATTGATGAAAAGGCGATTCAGGTTTACTTAACCACGCAACACCAAAAAGTAATCGACTTATACGAGTACTTGGTATCGCGCGCTGATACAGAGCAAAGCAAAGAAAAGCTTGAGCGATTGCTAGAGCTTGAGCATCAAGGCCTTAAGCAAATGATGCAAAGCTCAAACCGCCATATGGATATGTAGTATACCCAAACCACCTCAAGATGCAGAATTCAGCGTTTCACAGGTGCTTAATATCAAGGCGTTACTTTGCAAGAATGGCAGTCCCTTTTAAGAAGTAACAACGATGAGAGTAAGTACCTGTGAAGCGCCCAACGGGTTGGTTTAAAAGCGATTTATACTGCGTTATTGATCTTAACAATAGAACCACTATTTCTTGCAATCAATGCCTTGCCTAAATCGCTTTTAATTCCAACTGAAACTTACATCTTGAGGTGGTTTGGGTATATATTAATCAGCTTAATGAAAATCGAGTAAGAAGCCGACCTTCTTAAGGTATTTTTGCTCTTGCTGTAAGTCAGCTAAAAGCAAGGTATGTTCTTTGAGCCACTTATTGTGAAACTTTAGGAACATACTATTTTGCTTGGCTGTTATCTCAAGCTTAAAACCTTGATCGGTAATACGCTTTTGATTCAACAGTACCGCTAAGCGCAAAATCACAATAAGTTGTAATATTTCATAATGCTGCATTGTATGCAGTGCCGGAAACTCTTCTAAACGGATCTTTTTCCGATAAAAGCGGATCATGCAACTGAGCAAGGTTTGCTGTTGCTGCGTAAACCCTGGTAATTGGCTATTCGCAACGATGTACGCACTATGCTTATGTATTCCTGATGAATTTACCCCTAAGCCAATTTCATGCAGCTGCGCGGCCCAATCCAGTAAGTTGATATAGTCCGGATCAGTAAATTGCCATGCACCTTTTACTTGTTCAAACAGCCATTTTGCAGTTTTAGATACGCGGTTAGCATGCTCTTTATCTATGGCGTTACGTTCAGACAGGTTCTCTATGGTATTAGTGCGAATATCTTTATGGGCGAGCTTTTGCTGCATTTCATGAAGTAAACCTTCACGAAGAGAAAAGTCGCTGTATTGCATTGCTTCTATTTTAAATAGCTTAAATACTGCAATCAATATCGCTAAACCACCACAAATACTGACTTGTCGCTCAGCTGTGAGACCTTCAATTTGTAGCGCCTGAATTTGTTTAGCAGCAATAAACTGGGTTTTTAATTCTAGTAATCTCTCAAGCGTGATTAACTGTTGCTCGGCATCATTGGCGTTAATCATGGCAAGGATTGATTTAATTGTGCCAGATGTCCCTACTACAGATTGCCAGCCAGCCGATAAGTAGTTGGCAAAGATCACTTCGAGTTCTTGTTCTGCGCGAACCTCTGCTTTATCAAAGCGCTTAGCTGTAATTTGCCCATCAGCGAAAAACTGCTTGGTATAGCTGACACATCCCATGTTTCGACTAGCTAGTAGCTTGTGTTTAAAATGTTTGCCAATTATGAGCTCAGTACTGCCACCACCAATATCAATAACTAAGCGATTTTCATCATGATGAATGTAATGGGCGACACCTTGATAAATTAAGCGCGCCTCTTCTTGCCCTGAGATCACTTCAATCGGGTAGTTAAATACCCTACTTGCTTGGGTTAAGAACGAATGAATATTTTTAGCGCGGCGTAATGTGTACGTCGCGGCAACTTTGACATTCTCGATGGGAAAGTCCTGTAAGGTGGTCGCAAATTGTTTAAGGATGGCTAGAGCACGTTCAATAGCTTCTTGGCTTAAGTGATTTTTATCATCCAAACCGTCAGCTAAGTAAACGCGCTGCTTTTCTTTGTGTAAGATCTGCAAAGAGCCATCGACCTCTCTTGCCACCACTAAATGAAAACTGTTTGAGCCTAAATCAACGGCAGCTATTGAGGGATAATCATTCATTATTATAGTTACTTTCCCATTTTTTAAGGTGGTCATAAATGGCAATTTGTGAGCGAATTTTCTTACGATTACCACGGCGCACATAGCTATTTTTTTGCTCACTATCGATTATGCGTGCTTTTGTTCTATCTTTAAACTGTAGTTCAAGAATATCAATGATAAGCTGTTTTAATTTTTTATCATAAATCGGAGTGGCCACTTCAACACGATGATCTAGGTTACGGGTCATCCAGTCAGCTGATGAAATATATACTTTTTCATCACCATTATTATGAAACACCATAACCCGCGGATGCTCTAAAAAGCGGTCAACAATACTAATGATACGAATGTTATCATTTGCGACAGAGGGTACTAACGAACACATACCACGCACTATAATACGAATTTTTACGCCACGTCTTGCGGCAAAATAAAGGTGATCAACCAGCTCTTTATCGACAAGGTTGTTTATTTTTAAAGTAATTCGCCCAGCCTTACCGTGCTCTACATTGCTAATTTCTGCATCTATCAGTGAGATGATAGTTTGCCTTGCATTGACTGGCGAGATCATCAAATGATCAAACTGAAATGGCTTATAACTACTTTCAATGAATTTAAAAACGCTATCGCATTCTTCGCTAATACTTTCATGCTTAGTGAATAAGCTAAAGTCAGTGTATATTTTGGCTGTTTTTTCGTGAAAGTTACCTGTGCCAATGTGTGCGTACTTCACTATGTTGTTTTTTTCTTTACGGTGAATGACACATAACTTGCTGTGTACTTTAAGTGCTGGGATACCAAAGATCACTTTAACACCAGCATTACTGAGTGTTTTTGCCCATTCGATATTATTTTGTTCATCAAAGCGCGCTTTAAGCTCGACCATGACAGTTACATGTTTGCCATTTTTGGCGGCATTAATGAGCGTAGAAACTAGACGAGACTGACTAGCAACGCGATAAATATTGACCTTAATTTGTGTCACATCCGGATCAAAGGCTGCTTGGCGTACAAACTCAAGTAAATGGTTAAAAGTGTGATATGGGTAATACAGCAAAATATCTTGCTCTGAGATGGCATCAAACACACTCGAGTGATTATTAAAGGCCGTGCTTTGTAACGCTGGTAGTGGTTTGTTTTCTAAGTACTGGCGGCCAACATTCGGAAACGCAATAAAATCGCGGAAGTTACGGTAACGACCACCGGGGATCAGCGCATCATGTTGACTAATATTAAGGCGTTTTTTCATCACTTTAAGCATTTCAGCTGGCATACTTTCGTCATAAACAAGACGCACAGGTTCAGCATAAATACGTTGCTTTAGTCCTTTCGACATTTTATCGAGCAAGCCTTCTTCAAGCTCGTCATCTAAATTGTACTCGGCATCACGAGTTAGTTTAATGGCATAACATTGAATATCATCAAAGCTAAAGAAGCTGCTAAACACATCGCGAATAAAGTAGGCGATAATGTCATCAAGCATCACAATAGTTTTATGGCGGCGTGTTTTCTCTGGTGGCAAAATAACAAAGCGAGATACGCGGTCAGTTGGCACCTCCATCATGGCATAATGACTTTTTTGATTGGTCATTTCGACAAACAAATAGGTCATGGTGTCGTTTATTTGATCTGAATAGTCTTTCTTTTCAGTGAGTAAAATTGGCAGTATATGTTGTAGCACATTGTCGTGGAAAAACTTTTTCAGCCAGGTTAAATGAAATTCAGATAGTTTCTCTGGTAGCTCTACGTGAATATTGTGCTCGTTTAAATCATTCAAAATATCTTTATGAATTTGATTAAACTTTTTACCAAGCAGTAGCACTTTACTTTGGATCTGATGAAGTAGTATTTCGTCTTCTTCAAAGTTCGCATCAGGAATTTTATTAAGTAAAATTCGACGCTTTACATCGGCTACACGTACTCTGAAAAACTCATCCATGTTGTTTGAGTAAATACCTAAAAAGCGCATGCGCTCAATAATCGGGTTCGATTTATCTTTGGCTTCTTGCAGCACGCGTTCATTAAAAGACAGCCAACTAAGCTCTTTAGCAAAGTAGTTTACAGTTTGAGAAGAAGAATGTGATGCGTTCATCTGGTTTTCCAACGTTTATAGCTAGTTAGAATATAGAGGATGCAGATGACGGTTGTATTAAAATACTCAAGCTGCCTCTAGATACCGTTTCAGTTGGAATTAAAAGCGATTTAGGCAAGGCATTGAATGCAAAGAATGGTTGCTCCCTTGTTAAATTCAATAACGCAGAATAAATCGCTTTTAAACCAACCCATAGGGCGATTCTCTGGGGCTTACTCTCTGCGTTGTTACTTTTTAAAAGGGAATGCCATTCCTGCAAAGTAACGCCTTGATATTAAACCCCAGAGAAACGCTGAATTCTGTATCTAGAGGTAGTTTGAGTATTCAACATGTCGGTTTTGTGACATGTATGTCATTAATTTTAAAGCTTAGTTTAAGCTCGGATGTCCCTATAGACTTGTTTGTTATGCGTCCTCAATATCAACAATTAGGTCTGTGGTAATAGACTCAAGTGCAGTGATTACTTCGTCTTTGTTCATGCCTATTGGTAAAGCAACGGTGGCAACAGCACTAAAAATAGGTACCCCCCAGTTAGGTGCACTTTGTTGTTTTGAATTTAGATGAGTGATATTCGCACCTTTATGGCGAATAACGCTGGCTAACTCTTGCACAATGCCTGGTCTGTCATTTCCTGTGATAACAAAATTAATCTGTTCAGACTTTTCTTCAGGTAGTATTTCGGCACCGCGTTCAATTCTAATTTCTAAATACGGCAGGCTATGTAGTGCATCTTGCAGCTCTTGCAGATGTTCTTCGGGGACTGCGGCTTCAATAATTCCTGCAAAGTGGCCTGCAAGATGGCTCAAGTTACTGCTTAACCAATTACCATGGTGGTTTAAAATCGTAGCTGAGAGGTCTTCAACCAGGCCGGGTTTATCTGGTCCTAAAATAGTAATTACTAACTGCTTCATACTTATATCTCTATAAAAATGCCTCTGAAAAATGCGAAAAAAGGAAGGAGGCGTTGGTTTAAAAATGATTCTTATTGTCGAAAAAATAAGTCTTATTGAGTATTGATGTAGTTTTATTGTTTGTCCAATTTTTTCCATATAGTTATAAAAAATTAGTTATAACAATTTGTTAGCTTGTGAATTTGGTCGTTATAAATACGCAGAACAATGTCGCAATTTGGTCATTTGTTAACGTTAAAATACGTTCCTTAAATACATGCTTTATTACACTGAATTATGACGTTTGTAACATTACTGTCATCTTGGTGAAATATAATGCGCGCAACGTTAAGTTTTAAGGGTGTTTTGATGACTTCCAATCCGAATAAACCTACCTTTCATACGGATAGAAGCCGTCTATTTAAAGACAGGTTTGCCAAGTGGGGTATTTCCGCAGGTGGCGTAATGGTGCTAGTAGCACTACTACTCATATTCTTTTACCTTCTTTATGTTGTTCAACCTATTTTTGAGTCAGCAAAAGTAGAGACACGTAACAGTGTAAAACTACAAAATGCGTCAGAAGTTGTTGGTCTTGGCATTGAAGAGCAAACAGAAGTTGCCTTTTTACTTGGTGAAAAAGGTAATGTTGACTTTTACAGTGTTGAAAAAGAGCAGTTTGGTAAAAAGATCACCACTCTTAATACAGAATTACCTAGCGATGTAAGCAGCTTTGCAAGCTCTGCACCGTTCCAAGGTCAATACGCATATGGCCTTGAAAATGGTTCTGTTGTTGTGGTTGCACCAAAATTCTTAGTGACATTCCCTAACAACCAACGTCAATTAACACCACGTTTAGATTACCCGCTGGGTGATTTGGCGCTTGAGGTCGATGACCAAGGTGCGGCAATCACTAAATTTGCATTTAGCCACTATGAAGATAAAACAGCGGTTGTTGCTTTAACGGCTGATAGGCGCGTTTTGTTTAGCAGCTTTGTGGGTGAAGAAAACATGTTCACTGGCGAAGTTGAGTGGGTTGTTGAACGAACTGAGCTTGATATTGAAGGTCGTGTTGATGAGCTATTAATCTCACCTGATACAACACGTACATTCGTGCGTTCAGCAAATCAAATTTACGTATACGATACGCGTTACCCTTCAGAGGTTGAGCAAATCCAACTGCTTGCTGCGAACGAAGAAAACGCGAACCTAGTTTCAACTCAACTATTAGCTGGTGCAAACTCACTGATGCTTGCCAACGATAATGGTGAAGTATCTCAGTGGTTTGAAGTAAACACTGAAGATGGCCGTGAGTTCCAAAAGATTCGTGCATTTGAAACCAGCAAGCAATCTAAACTAAACATTTTTACAGAATTCTACCGACGTACTTTCTTCACAACAGGTGCTAACGGTGAGCTAGGTATTTATTACACAACTAGCGATGCCAAACTGTGGCAAGGTAAAGTAAGTGAAGGTCCAATTCAAAACTTTGCAATTGCACCACGTTCTAATGCGGCATTGATTCTTGCAGATGACGCGTTGAAAGTAATTGAAATTCATAATGAGCATCCAGAAGTCACTTGGTCTGCACTATGGCAAGAAGTATGGTACGAAGGTTATCCAGAGCCGGGTTATATCTGGCAGTCAACGTCGGCAAGTGATGACTTTGAATCTAAGTTCTCATTAGTGCCAATTTCATTCGGTACGATTAAAGCTGCAATGTACGCGATGTTATTTGCGGTACCCATTGCACTTTCAGCGGCAATTTACACGGCGTACTTTATGTCGAGTGAACTACGTAAAGTAGTTAAACCGACTGTAGAAATCATGGAAGCATTACCAACGGTAATTCTAGGCTTCTTAGCAGGTCTTTGGTTAGCACCATTAATTGAAGAACATTTACCAGCGATTGTCGGATTATTAGTGTTGCTGCCAATTGGTATCTTATTAACCGCATTTGGCTGGAACAAATTACCGGCGTCTATCCGTCACCGTGTTCCTGAAGGTTCTCACTCAATATTACTGATTCCAGTGGTTATCTTTATTGGTTGGCTATCGTTTGCGATGAGTAACTCAATTGAGTTATGGATGTTTGACGGTAATGTGCGTCAGTACTTAACCAATGAATTAGGTATGACATTCGACCAACGTAACTCGTTAGTTGTTGGTATTGCTATGGGCTTTGCTGTAATCCCAACTATTTTCTCAATTGCTGAAGATGCGGTATTCAGTGTTCCAAAGCACTTATCAAACGGTTCATTAGCACTAGGTGCAACGCAATGGCAAACATTGGTTCGCGTAGTACTACTAACAGCAAGCCCAGGTATTTTCTCAGCAGTGATGATGGGTCTAGGCCGCGCTGTAGGCGAAACAATGATTGTTCTAATGGCAACAGGTAATACACCTATTATGGACTGGAGTATTTTCCAGGGTATGAGAACACTTGCTGCGAATATCGCAGTAGAGATGCCAGAATCTGAGGTAGGCAGCTCGCATTATCGCATCCTATTCTTAGCAGCATTTGTATTATTCATATTCACATTCGTTTTCAACACAGTGGCTGAGTTTGTTCGTCAGCAACTGCGCGAAAAATACAGTTCAATGTAGGTGGAGAAACACGACATGGTAAAGCAGTGGTTTAAGTCTGGTTCTCCTTGGATTTGGATGACCGGCGGTGCGGTAAGCATCAGTTTAATCTCGGTTCTTGGCTTACTAGCCATGATTGCTTGGAAAGGTTTAAGCTTTTTCTGGCCATCAGAAGTAGTGCAACTTGAGCTGCAAGGTTCAGTAGCAAAGCAAACAGTGATCGGTGAAGTTTATGACCGAGAACTAGTTGCAAAATCACGTATTGAGGCGACGGGCGTTGATTTATCTGATTACGACAAAGAGCAACTAGAGCGCTTACTCATTAAAACAGGTAACCGAGAGTATGTAGATCTAGATTTCCGTTGGGTATTAGAGACAGATATTACATCACGTACTACGCCAGCTGAGCTTGCTGTATTCGAGCGTAGCAAAAACGGTAACTTTTACGGTTATGTTGAACAGGTTATTAAAGACGGTGAAGTTATCACAGATAACAAAATCGAAGAGCTTTATGATCTTGTTGACCGCGCAGTTGACCTGAATGACCAAGCCTTAGATTTACAAAATGGTGAAATTGGCCATATCAACTATGAGCTTGAGCGTTTACGTTTAAAAGAAAAAGCATACCAGCTTGATAACGAACTAACAGATGAGCGTGTTGCAGAGCTTGCACAAGCGCGTGCTGAGCTACGCGCTGAGTACACTGTATTAGAAAAACAGTTATTCGCACTTCGCAAAGCAGCTAAGCGTGACCAAGTAACGGTTAAAGACATGCGTGGTGAAGTGGTTACTTTGCCACTTTATCAAGTTCTTGATGTGTGGTTCCCTAATGACATGGGCTTCTTTGCTAAGCTTGGTCATTACTTTGTACAACTTGGTAAATTTGTTTCGGATGACCCTCGTGAAGCCAACACTGAAGGGGGTGTATTCCCTGCGATTTTCGGTACTGTGTTTATGGTCTTACTAATGGCAGTGATTGTGACGCCATTTGGTGTAGTCGCAGCGATTTACTTACATGAATACGCAGCAAAAAACGCCATTACTAAGATGATCCGTATCGCGGTAATCAACCTTGCCGGTGTACCTTCAATTGTATACGGTGTATTTGGCCTAGGTTTCTTTGTATACATGCTAGGCGGCAGTATTGACCAATTGTTCTACCCTGAGTCGTCGCCAAGCCCTGTATTTGGTACGCCAGGTGTTATTTGGTCAGCATTAACGCTAGCAATTCTAACGCTACCCGTTGTAATTGTTTCGACTGAAGAAGGTTTATCACGTATTCCTAGTACAGTGCGCCATGGTTCACTTGCACTTGGCGCAACAAAAGCAGAAACGCTATGGCGTATCATCATTCCGATGGCAAGCCCAGCGATTATGACCGGTTTAATCTTAGCGGTTGCACGTGCAGCCGGTGAAGTAGCACCACTAATGCTTGTTGGTGTTGTTAAGATGGCGCCAACACTGCCACTTGACGGTAACTTCCCATACATACATTTAGATAGAAAATTTATGCACTTAGGTTTCCACATTTATGATGTTGGTTTCCAAAGCCCTAACGTAGAAGCGGCACGCCCGCTGGTATATGCCACGGCATTCTTACTGGTATCAGTAATTATCGCCCTGAATATCACCGCGATTGGTATTCGTAACCACTTACGCGAAAAGTTTAGAGCTCTTGAGCATTAATACAGAATTTTTATAGGTAGACAGAGATGATTACAGTTGCACCACAAGTAAACCAAGCGAAAAGCGCGGCAAAGCTAGATTTAGATAACCTAACTGCAGAGCAAACTGCGTTAGAAATTAAAAACTTAGATCTATACTACGGTGATAAACAGGCACTTAGCAGCGTAAATATGAACATCCCGAAGGGTCAGGTAACGGCATTTATCGGTCCATCAGGTTGTGGTAAATCAACACTTTTACGTTGTATCAACCGTATGAATGACCTAGTTGATAGCTGTCGTATAGATGGTGAGATCTTACTACATGGTCACAATATCTATGATAAGAATGTAGATGTTGCTGCACTACGAAGAAATGTCGGGATGGTATTCCAACGTCCTAATCCATTTCCAAAATCGATCTACGAAAATGTCGTTTATGGCCTACGCTTACAAGGTATTAAAGAAAAGCGTAAACTAGACGAAGTGGTTGAACAATCTTTACGTGGCGCAGCGTTATGGGATGAAGTGAAAGACCGCTTACACGATAGCGCATTTGGTCTATCTGGTGGTCAGCAACAGCGTCTTGTTATTGCTCGCTCAATTGCTATCGAGCCTGAAGTACTACTTCTGGATGAGCCTACATCGGCACTAGATCCAATTTCTACTTTAGTTATCGAAGAGCTAATTAACGACTTAAAGAACAAGTTTACCGTGGTAATCGTTACTCACAACATGCAACAAGCCGCTCGTGTATCTGACCAAACTGCGTTTATGTACATGGGTGAGTTGATTGAGTATTCAGATACCAATACGTTATTTACAACACCAAGCAAGAAGAAAACAGAAGACTACATTACAGGCCGTTACGGTTAGTCAATAAAGTCACTTGGTCTCGTAGACGAAATTTATAGAGGTAGACAATGGAACATAATATCAATAAACACATTTCGGGCCGTTTTAATGAAGAGCTTGAAAATGTGCGAAACCATGTATTGAACATGGGAGGGTTAGTTGAGCAACAACTAAACAGTGCACTAGATGCTGTTAGCAATGGTGATGCAGAACTTGCACAAAAAGTACGTGAAAACGACTATAAAGTGAATGCAATGGAAGTGAACATCGACGAAGAGTGCACGCGCATCATTGCTCGTCGTCAGCCAGCAGCAAGTGACCTACGCCTTGTGATTGCAATTGCTAAAACAATTGCTGATTTAGAGCGTATTGGTGATGAAGCTGAGCGCATTGCTAAAGTAGCGCTGGACTCATTCACAAAAGATCAGCAAGACCTACTGGTGAACATTGAAAACATGGGTCGCCAAGTATCGAAAATGCTTCACGATGTTCTTGATGCATTTGCACGTATGGATGTGCAGTGTGCGTTTGAAGTACACAAAGAAGATGCCAAAGTTGACCGTGAATATGAAGCAATTACACGTCAGATCATGACATACATGATGGAAGATCCACGCTCAATTCCGAAAATTATGGATTTAGTGTGGTCAGTTCGTTCATTAGAGCGAATTGGCGATCGTTGCCAAAATATAGCTGAATACATCATCTATTTTGTAAACGGTAAAGATATTCGTCATACATCTCAAGAAGATATAGAAAAGTCGCTGTAAATTAAGCCGCTCCTTTTCATTATTAAATCGAGCGGCCCTTGGGCCGCTTTGTGTTTTATTGGTGATGTAAGGCAGAAAAAGCGTTCACAATCGAACACAATGCTGTAAAATTCGCAGCTGCCAAAGCATACTAATTTATAAAGGGTCAGTTATGCCTACAAATGCATTTTTAGGGGTTTTTGCTAAATCACCTATTAAGCCTATGGAAGATCACATTAAGAAAGCACATCAAGCAAGTAAAGCATTGATACCTTTCTTTAATCACGTTTTTAAAGCAGAGTGGCAAGAAGCGGAAGAAATCCGCCTAAACATTCGCAATTTAGAGCGTGAAGCTGATGAAATGAAACGTAACATCCGCCTTCAACTACCACGTGGTTTATTCATGCCCGTTGAGCGTACCGATTTGCTTGAGCTTGTTACCCAACAAGACAAAATTGCTAACAAAGCAAAAGACATTGCAGGTCGTGTAGTTGGTCGTGAGATGACTATTCCTACTGAAATACAAGAAGATTTCCTTGTTTATTTAACGCGTTGTGTTGATGCGACTAAACAAGCATCAAAAGCAATCAACGAGCTAGATGAGCTGCTAGAAACTGGCTTCAAAGGTCGCGAAGTTACTTTAGTTGAGAAAATGCTCGTTGAATTGGACGCTATTGAACAAGACACGGATGACATGCAAATCAAAATTCGCCGTCAATTGCGCGCCATCGAAAATGAACTTAATCCTGTCGACGTAATGTTCTTATACAAGATCATTGAATGGGTAGGCGAGCTTGCAGATATTGCTGAGCGCGTAGGTTCTCGTCTTGAGCTGATGTTAGCTCGTTAATTTCAAATCAGTTCAAAAACGAAAAAATTAAAGGTTCACACAATGGATATCATTGCAAATTACGGCACGATACTGGTTTTAACTGCCGCCGCAGTTGGTTTCTTCATGGCTTATGGTATTGGTGCAAATGATGTTGCCAATGCGATGGGTACATCAGTTGGCTCAAAAGCACTTACAATTAAACAAGCAATCATCATCGCGATGGTGTTTGAATTCGCTGGCGCATACCTTGCTGGTGGTGAGGTTACATCTACAATCCGAAAAGGAATTATTGATGCGACGCCATTTATGGACATACCGGAACTTATGATCCTTGGTATGATTGCCGCACTATTCGCTGCAGGTAGCTGGTTATTGATTGCCTCTTTCTTAGGCTGGCCTGTATCTACGACTCACTCAATCATTGGTGCCATCATTGGTTTCGCTTTGGTTGCTGTCGGTAGCGAAGCAATCCAATGGAACAAGGTAATGGGTATTGTTGGTAGCTGGATTGTTACCCCTGCTATTTCTGGTTTTATTGCATACCTGATCTTTATGAGTGCGCAAAAGCTAATTTTTGACACTGATGCACCACTTAAAAATGCTAAGCGTTTCGTACCTGTGTATATGGGTCTAGCAGGCTTTATCATGTCACTGGTAACAATTAAGAAAGGCTTGAAGCACATTGGTATTGATTTAGGTGCTGTTGAAGGCTACGCGCTTTCTATCGCGATTGCAGTTGTCGTAGCTGTTATTGGTAAGATTGCTATTGCGCGTCTGAAAATCGATCCTAAAGCTGACAAAGCAATGCAATTTAACAACGTTGAGAAAGTGTTCGCAGTACTTATGGTACTAACAGCATGTTGTATGGCTTTCGCACACGGTTCAAACGATGTTGCTAACGCGATTGGTCCACTAGCTGCTGTTGTAAACATTGTTGAGCACAACGGTGAAATCGCTAAGAAAGCGGCTATCGCATGGTGGATTTTACCACTAGGTGGTTTAGGTATTGTTGCTGGTCTTGCTATCTTAGGTAAGAAAGTAATTAAAACAATCGGTGAAGGTATCACGCACTTAACACCAAGCCGTGGTTTTGCTGCAGAACTTGCTGCGGCTTCTACAGTTGTTATCGCTTCAGGTACTGGTTTACCTATTTCTACTACGCAAACACTGGTGGGTGCGGTACTAGGTGTAGGTATGGCACGTGGTATTGCGGCACTTAACATGGGTGTTGTAAGAAACATTGTAGTTTCTTGGGTAATTACATTGCCAGTTGGCGCAGCCCTTGCTATTGTTATTTTCTACGTACTGAGAACTGCCTTCGGGGTATAAAAAGTACTAAAAGACTTTTAGCTTGAAAAGATCTCAATGCCTTAGGTATTGGGGTCTTTTTATTTTCAGGTAGAGTATGAATAACTTACCAAGTATAAAACAACTACAGTATTTACTAGCAGTCCATCAACATCAACACTTTGGCCGCGCAGCCAGCGCCTGTTTTATTGGTCAATCTACATTAAGTAGTGCAATTCAAAATCTAGAAGAAACTTTAGGTTGCCAGCTCATAGAGCGCGAAAACCGCAGTTTAATGTTTACAGCTATTGGTGAGGAAGTTGTAGAGAAAGCCCGTAAAATTATTGACGACACTCTTAGTCTAAAAGAGCTTACAAAGAGCTTTTTAACGCCTTTAAGCGGGACACTTACTCTTGGTGTGATCCCAACGATTGCCAGCTTTATTGCTGCGCCCTTATATCATTTCTGCAAACAAACCTTTACTGAGTTAGAGTTAGTCTTGGTTGAAGATACCAGCGACAAGCTACTCGATAAGCTAGAGCACGGACAAATTGATATGGCTTTACTGGCCTTGCCATTTGATACTGAAAAGTTTCATACCCAAGTACTTGCCAAAGATCACTTCAGTCTAGTGCATCATAAAGATTACACTCCAGCGGATGGTGTAGAAGATTTTAATCTGTTACCTGATGCTAGCGTGTTTTTACTTGAACGTGAGCATTGTATGACTGGGCACGCGCTAAGTGCCTGTCATTTAAATCGCTCAAGCTGTATTAATCCATTTGAAGCGGCAAGCTTACATACTTTATTAAGTATGGTTGAACACCAACTGGGTGTTACTTTCCTACCTCAAATGGCCATAAATGCCGGCATTTTAGATAAGAAAGATATGGTCGCAACGCCATCTCAAGGCGATGCTTACCGAGAAATAGGTATCGTGTGGCGTAAAACCACAGGCCGGATCAGAGACTTTAGGCTGTTTAGCCAACAGTTAGAGCTATTTCTTAACAAGCAATGTAGCTTAGACGGTCAGTGTGACAACGAATAAAGCCTCTACCTCTAAATAAAACCCCAAATAAAAAATTTGGGGTTTTTTATTATTTAAACAAACTATTTTTTTCCTTCCCTCGACTAACATAATAACAAAACCATAAAAGGCAGATCAGATGACGAGGCTAGTGTGTTTTTTCAATCACTTGAAACATTAATTGCTAAAGCGCAGCAAGGTAATAAACGGGCGTGGTTGAAATTAGTCAAGCAGCACGAAACACAGGTGTATAACTATTGTTTAAGGATGCTAAGCCACCCTGATGATGCAATGGATTTGATGCAAGAAGTGTTTATTTCTGTATATAAAAGCTTGCCAAGTTTTCGCGGGGAATCGAGTTTTAACACTTGGCTCTATCAAATTGTGCACAGGCGCAGTGTTGAATATTATCGCCGCCGTAAGCTGCATCAGAGCTTGGATTCTGTACCAGAAGAAAGTTGTGAGCAGAGTGAGTTAGAAACCAATCGACTGCAATCCGAGCAGCATTATGAGCTCAAAGAAATGATGAATAATTTACCCTGGGAGCAACGCTTGGTGGTGGAGTTAAAATTTTTTCAGCACTGTACGTTTGAAGAGATAGCTGAGCAATTAGGTATTTCAACCAATACAGCTAAATCGAGACTATACAGTGCACTTGGTAAGTTAAAAGTGCATTTGGAGGCCGTAGATGGCTAATTTAGATTCATTGTTTAGCGCATGGTTAGAAGGCGAAAGTCTTACCGATGAGCAAATTGCGTTGCTACAGGCCAATGCTGAATATGCATTAATGATGAGTAATGCAATGCAATGGCAACAGCAAAGTCAGAATTATGAAACGGTGTCAGTACCAAACTGGGATCGAGAGTCCAGTATGCCAAAAGTACAAAAATCGAATCTGTTTTTTGGTTCAGGGATGTGGGCAGTGGCTGCATCAATTGCATTTTGCGCGTGGCTTTTTGTTAGTAATCCACAGCAAGGAAATCAGCAATTACTCGAGCAAGTGGCCAAACAAACCAATTTATTAGAGTCACAACAAAAGCAAATAGATCAATTGCAAAATATTATCACTGCGCAAAATGAAGTGCAGCAGCAACAAATGTATCAGTTAGCAAAAGAAGCTATTAAGACGGGGCGAGTAGAGCGTCAGGAAGATATTGCCAGTGTGCTTGCATATATTAAAACGCAGCGAGCCCAAGACCAAGCGTACTTACGTATGCAATTAAATGATTTAGCAGAGCAAGTGGATGGTAGCCCATTGCCAACCGTTGCCAATAACTTGGAGTATTAAGATGTCAAAATACAAATCAACCACAGCTGCCTTATTGCTTTGCACAGTAGTAAGCTTATCAGCACAAGCAAGTGATGAATTAGATCAAATTCAGCGAGAAGTAGGCATAATGGAAAAAATCCTAACAGCCGCATTAAAACAAGATACCGATAACAAGGTAAGAAACGTGTCTTCAAGTTATTTGCAGCACCAAGGCGTGGTGTTTAGCTTTGATGTGCGAGGTAGCTCACGTTGGTCTTCAGTATTTGCGACTGTGCCTGATGCCCCCCTTCCACCACTGCCAGATATCGATTTTGAAGAGCTGGCTGAAATAGAAGTGCTGGGCGAACATGTGCAAGTGATTAGCGATGCTGTCGTAGTGAAAACCCAAGAGGCCTATCAACAAGCCATGGAAGTAATGCGAGAAAGCGCTGAACGAGTTCGTGAAGTAGCTGAACAAGAGCGCGATGTTAGCCGTGAAATCCGCGACCTTGAACGTGAAAAGCGCGACCTTGAATTTGACCGCCGTCACGATAAAGATGCGAAAGAGCAAGAGCTCGAAAAGCGTAAACAGGCTTTGCAAGCATCTATCAAAGAGCTTGAAAAACAGCAGCAAAAGTTGTCATTAAAACAGCAAGAAATGCGCAAAGAGTTAGCTGAGAAGAAGCAAGCGCGTGTTAAAGAACAAAAACAGCAATTGGCCGCCTTAGCTCAGCAAGTAGATAAAAGTTTATCACTGACCTTATGTGATTATGGTAGCGGCTTAAGAAGTCTACCTAATGATGAGCATGTCAGTTTTATCATTCGTGGTGTTAGCGAAGGTAAAAGTGAGCAAGTAAAAGTGTTTAAAAAATCAGATATTAAAAAGTGTGTGGTTGGTGATATAAAAGCCGCACAATTACTTGATAAAGCATCAAGTTATAGCTTTTAAGCTTTCACACTCCCAACTAAAAAAGCAGCCTAAAGTGGCTGCTTTTCATTCATTGAAAATGGTTTTAAGTCGGGTAAAAACAACAAGTAAACCCACACGACTAAATTAAAGTAAGGTACTAACCCTAGCCCTGTAAATGTTTTTACCGGATACCCCTTAAAGGTCGCATTACGGTAACATTGATACGCTATCCCTAGATTCACAATCAGTAACAAAACGATTAGTTGTGTCATCACTTTTCTCCTTTATACCGTCAATACATGGACTTAACGATGTTAAGTTATATTATGTATGTTTAATATAATATGCAATGTCATGTTTTTTTTGGATAATCACCATAAATGCATGACATTTCATCTTGCTGTGGATTTAAGTATAGATGAGTATTGTCAGTATGGAAGTTTAAAAACTAATAAAAAATGTTTAAAAATGTATTAAATTTAAGCTTTTTAAGGCTAGATAATTGTTAGTTAAACAGATTATTTTCAGATATTTTTTTAAGCTCGTCGCTTATTTTTTCAACCGGAACAGGACGAGCAATAAAGTAACCTTGACCATAGTCGACACCAATCTCTTTTAGCGCTAAGAATATCTCTTTATTTTCAACATATTCAGCAACAGAGCGTTTATCTAAAGAAGTACTAATGTCATTAATCGCTTTCACAAGAGCTAAATCGATGGGGTCATTCAACATGTCGCGGACGAATGAGCCATCAATTTTTACATGCTGAGCAGGTAATTGTTTAAGGTAGTTAAAAGTACTAAAGCCAGTTCCAAAGTCATCAATAGAGAAGTGGCAACCTAAGCCGTTTAATCGCTCGATCATGGCACGGGTAGCAGCAAGGTTATTGATACTTGCAGACTCAGTGATCTCAAAAATAATGCGTGTTGGTTCAACACTGTATTCTTTTAAGCTCGACTCAATATGTGGCAGCAAGCGCTCATCTAAAAATGACTGTGCAGACAAGTTAATCGCAACTTGATTTAGTTCGGGGTACTTGGCAACGCTTTTAATAGCATTACGAATTACACATTGATCCATCAAAAAGGTATCGTTTAAAAGCTCTAGTGCAGGAATAAACTGGTTAGGGTAGATGAGTTCATCATCAAGCGTTAAGCGTAATAAAGCTTCAAAATAGGCAACGTGACCTTGCTTGAAATCCCAAATCGGTTGATAGTGTAATTCGATAGCATCATGTTGTAATGCTTGGCGAATACTGTGGCCCCACTCAAGGCCAGCTTGTAAACTGTTGTGGCTAGAGTCTTCCTTCGAGTAGCAATGAACTAGATTTCGGCCTAAGCTCTTTGCCACATACAGAGCAATATCAGCTTGCTTTAAACACTCACTTGGATCGTTATTTTCAGCGGTTATTTGGGTTAAACCTATCGAGCAGCTAATTGAGTATTCTTGACCTTCTGAGTGAAAACGGTGTTTTTCAATCGCCATACAAATACTTTCTGCAACTAAGTGCGCATCGAGTAAGTTGGTATTTTTTAAGATCACGGCAAATTCATCACCACCTATACGGCAGATCAGGTGCTCCTCACTGATATTTGTAATGAATAACTGAGCAACCTCTTTTAAAACGATATCACCTTGTTGGTGACCTTTACTGTCATTGATAATTTTAAAGTGATCTAAGTCGATATAAATGAGCGCATGCTCGGTATCATTACTGGTGTATTTAGCTTTACAAATACGTTGTAATTGTTGGTCAAAGTAGTAGCGGTTATGCAGTTCTGTGAGCGTATCATGGAGCGCTAAGTGACGTAGTTGCAGTTCAGCTTGCTTACGTTCATGGATGTTATCGATAGTAGCAGTTATCGTCGCTGAGTTTTGGCTATTTTTAATCAGCTGTAAGCGGCACTCAACCCAAATTGCATTGCCATTTTTGTGTTTTAACTGAATTTCAACTTGTTGCTGTAACTCGCCACCACGCAAGATACTCTGAATTGTAGCCTGCAGCTTTGTTTTGCACTCAGGCAAACAAAAGTCAGTTAATGATTTCGCCAAACTAGACTTAATGCCGTAGCCCGTCAGATGCTCCCATGCTGGGTTAATAAAGCGAATATTACCCTCTTGGTTAAACTCAAGCACCACGGTATTGAGATGTAATAAGATACGTTGGTGAGCTGAAAAAAGCTCTTTATAACGGCTTTGGCTCTGACTTAGTTGTTCTACTTTTTGCGCAAACTCTGCATAGCTCACCATAAAGTCTTCACGACGGGCGGCATGGTCGCAGACTTTACTCAATAAGGAATGATCGTAAGGTGCGCGAATAAAATCAGTGACGCCAGAAAGTAACAATTGCTCAGCGTAATCTGCATCATTGTTATCTATGATGGTTACAATTGCTTGTTTAGGGTTGTGCTGTAAAATTTCACTAATCAATCCGGCTGCGGTATCAGAGTGAGATTCAGTGGCATCTATCAGTACAATGGCAAACTTTTGCTGCAAATAGGTGGCAAGGGCCGCTTTTGTTGATGTGGTATGGGTAATAGCGAAGCTGAGTTTTAGCTGTTCGCTAATGTCATTTGCTTTACGGTTATCTGTTTCAAGTAGTAATAAATTAAGGCGACTACTTTTTTCAAGGTGAGTTGATAACACGTTTGCCAGTACTTGCGGTAGCATATCTTGGCGCTCAAACGGCAGTACGGCATCAATACCATAGCTTCGTGCAGTGGTTTCGGCTATACGTTCACAATAAATTGGAGGAGTAAGTAAAATCGGCGTGTTTTTTGGGGTCTTTAATAACCCAGAGCGAATCATGCGCGAGAAGCGCCAGCCATCAATTTTACCGACCTCAAGGCCTGTAATGATAATATCCACAGGGTGGCTTTTGAGAATTTTTAGCGCATCTTGAGAGTCACTAGCTTCGATAAAGGTGAAGACATTAAGCTTATTTAATGTAGTCTTAATTGTTTCACGCTCAGCAACGCTCGCGTTCAAAATTAGCAGCTTTAACTGCTTTGCCATGGCGCTACTACCTCTTACTTAACCCATGTTTAGTGAATAAGCTAGAATAATGACATTTTGCCTAATCTACAAGCAAACTTTACCTAAAAGCGGTTATTAAGCACTTAAGTCTAAAATCGCCTTTAGCGAGCGCTAAGATGGTGCAGGGCTTTGCTTGAGGTAGTGGGCGTATCAGAGTAAACTTGGCGCGTTTTTATTAATGAGAGATATGCTCCATGCGCGTAGCTGATTTTAGCTTTGACCTTCCTGATGAATTAATTGCTCGTTTTCCTAAAGCAGATCGAACTAGCAGCCGTTTACTGACGCTTGATGGCCCGTCAGGGCAAGTTGAGCACAAAGTATTTAGTGATATTTTATCGCTCGTTAACGAAAATGACTTATTAGTTTTTAATAACACCAAAGTGATCCCTGCTCGCATGTTCGGGCAAAAAGAGTCGGGTGGTAAGCTAGAGGTATTGGTCGAGCGTGTGCTTGATGAGCACCGAGTGCTGGCTCATGTACGTGCCAGCAAATCACCAAAACCAGGATCAAAAATCATTCTTGAAGGTAAAGCTGAAGCAATCATGGTTGCCCGTCACGGTGAGCTATTTGAGCTTGAATTTGCCAAAGACGAAAATGTACTTGATATTCTTAATGACATTGGGCACATGCCATTGCCACCCTATATTGACCGCCCTGATAACGAATCAGACCGTGAGCGTTACCAAACAGTATATGGTGAAAAACCAGGTGCAGTTGCAGCCCCAACTGCAGGCCTGCATTTTGACGATAAGTTAATGGCAGCCTTAAAAGATAAAGGCATTAACATGGCGTTTGTGACTTTGCATGTTGGTGCAGGTACTTTCCAGCCTGTGCGCGTTGACTCAGTTGATGAGCATGTCATGCACTCAGAGTACATCGAAGTACCAGATGAAGTGGTTAAAGCGGTAGCTGAAACGAAAGCAAAAGGTGGTCGTGTAATTGCGGTGGGTACTACGTCAGTGCGTTCGTTAGAGTCAGCTGCTAAAGTGCACGGCGGCAAATTAGATACATATTTTGGTGATACCGATATCTTTATCTACCCGGGTTATCAGTTCAATGTGGTTGATGCCATGGTGACAAATTTTCACTTACCTGAATCAACGTTAATCATGTTAGTGAGTGCTTTTGCTGGCCAAGAGAACATTATGGGTGCCTACCATACGGCTATTGAGCAGCAGTATCGCTTCTTTAGTTATGGTGATGCGATGTTCTTAACGCGCAAATAACTATAAAAAGCCCAGTTTTTTAACTGGGCTTTTTATTTTCGAATTTAGCCCAATTTATAGTAATAAACCCGCAAACAGGGTAGAATCGAGCGGTTAAATTATAGCTTGTTGGACTGTTTTTCCGACACTGAGGATAATATGAAATTTGAATTAGACCGCACTGACGGTAAAGCGCGCCGCGGCCGCTTGATTTTTGAACGTGGTGTTGTAGAAACGCCAGCATTTATGCCTGTAGGTACTTACGGTACTGTTAAAGGCATGACGCCTGACGAAGTGAAAGATACCGGCGCGCAAATTTGCCTAGGTAACACTTTCCACTTAATGCTGCGTCCTGGTACAGAAATCATTAAGCAACACGGTGATTTACACGACTTTATGAATTGGGATCGTCCAATCCTAACTGATTCAGGCGGTTTCCAAGTATTCAGCTTAGGCGCAATGCGTAAAATCACTGAAGAAGGCGTAATGTTCAGCTCACCAGTTAATGGTGAAAAAATCATGCTTTCGCCAGAAAAAGCGATGCAAGTTCAGCGTGATTTAGGCTCTGACATCGTGATGATTTTTGACGAATGTACGCCATACCCTGCGACAGAAAAAGAAGCTAAAGATTCTATGGAGTTATCACTTCGTTGGGCTAAACGTTCAAAAGAAGGTCATGGTGATAACCCAGCTGCGCTATTTGGTATTATTCAAGGTGGTATGTATCCTGAGCTTCGTGCACAATCACAAAAAGGCCTAGAAGAAATCGGCTTTGATGGTTATGCCTTAGGTGGTTTATCGGTAGGAGAGCCGAAAAATGAGATGATCAATATTCTTGATCACTGTGCTTACAAAATGCCTGAAGACAAGCCTCGTTACTTAATGGGCGTTGGTAAACCAGAAGATTTAGTTGAAGCGGTTCGCCGTGGTATCGATATGTTTGACTGTGTAATGCCTACGCGTAATGCTCGTAACGGTCATTTATTCGTAACTGGCGGCATTGTTAAAATCCGTAATGCAGTCCATAAAACAGACACGGGTCCACTGGATCCTGAGTGTGATTGTCATACTTGTAAAAACTATTCACGTGCATACTTGCATCATCTTGATAAATGTAATGAAATCTTAGGCGCACGTCTAAACACGATTCATAACTTACGTTATTATCAACGCGTGATGGAAGGCTTACGTAATGCCATTAGCAATGGCAAACTAGACGAATTTGTTGCAGATTTTTATGCACGCCGCGGCCAAGAAGTGCCTGAGCTTGCAGATACATCAGATTAAATTTTTAGAAAAATTAAAGAGGAAGTGAAATGAGTTTATTCATCTCAAACGCCCACGCAAGTGCGGCAGGTGCAGCACCAGCAGGTGGTGGCATGGAAATGCTGATCATGTTGGGTATTTTCGGTCTGGTATTTTATTTCTTAATCTACCGTCCACAAGCTAAGCGCGTAAAAGAGCATAAAGCACTAATGAGCGCAATGGCAAAAGGCGACGAAGTACTAACGCAAGGTGGTTTAGTGGGTAAGATTGCTAAAATCGCTGATGACAAAGACTTCATCGTGATTTCATTAAATGACCAAGCAGAAGTAACAGTACAAAAATCAGCTGTTTCTGCAGTATTGCCTAAAGGCACTATGAAGTCGCTATAACAATAAAAATAAGGACTCACACGTGTTAAACAAGTTTCCATTATGGAAGTATTTACTTGTTCTTGTAGTGTTAGTCGTTGGTATTTTATATGCCTCTCCTAACTTGTATGGCCGTGACCCGGCCATACAAGTATCGGGCACTAAAGGTACTGATGCTGACCTCAGCGTACTCGATAAAGTAAATGCGACTCTCAAAGAACATAACGTTACTGTTAAATCAAGTAAACTTGAAGACGGACAAATTCTGGTTCGTTTTAAGAATGTTGAAGACCAACTAAAAGCGCAAGATCTACTGCGTGATTCCCTTAGTGAAGATTATATCTCTGCAATCAATATGGCTCCTGCTCAACCAGAGTGGTTAAAGTCACTGGGTGGTAACCCAATGAAGCTAGGCCTAGATTTAAGCGGTGGTGTTCACTTTACTATGGAAATCGACATGGCGACGGCGGTTGATACTCAGCTTGAGCAAATGGAACAAGATTTCAAAAGTGACTTACGTGAAGAAAAACTACGTTATCGTACTATTCGCCGTGTAGCGAATAGTGAGCGATTACGTGTTGAAATGCGTAACGAAGAAGATAAAGACGCTGCAGAGCGTTTCTTATCAACACGTTACCCATTAAACGTTTATGTTGATGATAGCAGCAGCGATAATGCTTTTTATGCCAGCATGAGCGAGCAAAAGCTTAAAGAAATTCGTGATTACGCTATCAAACAAAACGAAACGATTATTCGTAACCGTATTAACCAGATTGGTGTTGCAGAGCCGAACGTACAGCGTCAAGGTGCTGAGCGCATTATCGTGCAGCTTCCGGGTGTACAAGATACAGCTCGTGCAAAAGAAATTCTTGGTGCAACAGCAACATTAGAATTCCGCGAAGTTGATGAAAACGCAGATGCAAGTGCTGCGCTTCAGGGCCGTTTACCGCCTGGTACTGAAATGATTATGGCTCGTGAAGGTTACCCTGTGGTACTTAAGCAACGCATCATCCTTGAAGGTAGCCACATTACTGGCGCGCAATCAGGTATGGATGAGTATCAACGTCCACAAGTTAGCATCACGCTAGACAGTAAAGGTGGCGCGAAAATGAATGCGTTCACTAAGCGTGCGATCGGTAAACGCATGGCAACGGTATTTATCGAATATAAGCCATCAGGTAAAACAGATGAAAATGGTAAAGCACTTCCACCAATTAAAGTTGAAGAAGTGATTAACGTGGCGACGATTCAAGCGCGTCTTGACCGTTCATTCCGTATTACTGGTATCGATAACCCAGCTGAAGCACATAATCTTAGCTTATTACTACGTGCGGGTGCACTTGTTGCGCCAATTCAAATTGTTGAAGAGCGCACGGTAGGTCCAAGCTTAGGTCAGGAAAACATTGAAGCGGGTATGACCGCGGTTGTGCTTGGTTTCGTGTTTGTACTTTTATTTATGCTTGTTTATTACAAAGGTTTCGGCATGGTGGCGAATATCGCCCTAGGTGCCAACTTAGTACTAATCGTCGGTGTAATGTCGCTTATCCCAGGTGCAGCGCTAACGCTACCGGGTATTGCCGGTATCGTACTAACCGTAGGTATGGCCGTTGATGCCAACGTACTTATCTTCGAACGTATTCGTGAAGAACTTGCAGATGGTCGCAGTCCACAACAAGCGGTTCATTTTGGTTACGACAGCGCGTTTAGCACAATTTTAGATGCTAATATCACAACGCTTATCGCAGCAGTGATCCTATTTGCAGTGGGTACTGGTCCTATTGCTGGTTTCGCAGTAACGCTAGCGATTGGTATTATCACCTCTATGTTTACAGCCATTGTTGGTACCCGTGCGGTAATCAACTTGTTTATTGGCGGTAAGCGCGTTGAGAAGTTGTCGATTTAGGAGTCAGCATGCAAATTTTAAAACTCGGTGGTAAAACACTCCCGTTTATGAAGTTAAGAAAGTTTGCCATGGCACTATCAACTTTGTTGATTTTGGCTTCTTTCGTATCGTTTTTTACTAAAGGCTTAAATTTTGGTCTCGACTTCACTGGCGGTACCGCTGTTGAGGTAGGCTTTACACAGGCACCTGATCTTAAAGAAGTTCGTGATGCAATCACTGAAAGTGGCTTTGAAGATTTTTCGGTGCAACTGTTTGGCTCAAGTAAAGAGATTCTAGTGCGTCTTGCTCCGCAAGGTCCTGGCGTAAAAGCAGAAGTAATTGGTAACCAAATCATTACGGCATTACAAAAAGTTGAGTCGACAGTAGAAATGCGTCGTATCGAATTTGTTGGCCCAAGTGTTGGTGAAGATCTGAAAGAGCAGGGTGGCCTTGCTATGTTAACTGCGCTTATCTGTATCTTAATTTACGTTGCGTTTCGTTTTGAATGGCGTTTTGCGGTCGGTGCAGTATCAGCACTATTACACGACGTTATCATTACATTAGGTTTATTCTCAGTGCTTGGCCTTGAGTTTGACTTAACGATTCTTGCGGCAATTTTGGCGGTAATAGGTTACTCACTCAACGATACCATCGTTGTATCTGACCGTATCCGTGAAAATTTCCGTAAGGTGCGTATTGATGACACGATTGAAATTATCGATATTTCATTAACGCAAACGTTAAACCGTACCCTAGTAACTTCAATCACCACTATCTTAGTATTGATTGCGTTATTTGGCTGGGGTGGTCAAACGATCCACGGTTTCGCAACTGCATTACTATTTGGTGTATTCATCGGTACTTACTCATCTATCTATGTTGCCTCAGCTGTAGCAATTGCAATGGGTGTAAGTAAAGAAGACTTAATTCCAGAAGTAATAGAAAAAGAAGGTGCGGATCTCGATCCTATGCCTTAACCAGTGTTACAAAGAAAAACCGCCATAGGGCGGTTTTTTTTTTTGAATAATATCTTTTTAAACTTACCTTACCTGAACCTTACTTAACAATGCTTCCATAATGTGCTCTATCGCCACTCCCGCATAAAGTTTACTGATGTAATATTTATATTCATCACAAAATGACTTGTTTTCAATAATTGGGCCGAAAATGCTCGGTTGCTCAAGAAAAGCGAGTGGTGAGATTCGTGATGCATGAGCTGCCTGCTGTAATGTTTCAGCTATATCATCGATAACCTCTAAAGGCTTACCTTGTTGCGATGAATGAGTGTCGCTGTATAAGCACCAAGCTGCAATCACTAAATTAGCAATTGGAGTATTCCCACCAATTTTAAAGTTTTCTAAAATAGTAGGCACTAAAAAGGTAGATACCTTACTTGCGCTTTGAGAGCAAATTCGTGTAAGGCTGTCTTTGATGTTAGGGTTTGCAAATCGAGCTATCAGCGTTCGCTTATAATCACTTAGATCAATACCGGGCACGTCATCTAAAATAGGTGTTACTTCGTTATCCATGAAATTGCTTATTACTGCTGCAAATAAGGGATCTGAAATTGTTTGTTCTATGGTTTGATAGCCACGCAAAGAACCGAGTATTCCCAAAACAGTATGACTCGCATTTAACAAGCGAATTTTCATGGTTTCATAAGGAGTTACATCAGTTACTACTTGTGCACCTACTTTCTCCCAAGCTGGGCGTTGTTGACAAAACTTATCCTCGATGACCCATTGGTGAAAAGGCTCACACGTGACAGGCCATGAATCGATTACTCCCATTTGTTCAGCTAGAGCAATATCTTTATCAGTGGTTGCAGGCGTTATACGATCGACCATTGCATTAGGGAAGCTAACTTGACTTACTACCCAATCAGCAAGCTCTGAGTCAAACGAACTAATGTAAGTAACTAACATTTTCCGTATTACATCACCGTTGTGTTGAACATTATCACAAGACTGAATTGTAAATGGTTTTTTGCCACTTTTTCTACGGCGATCTAAAGCTGCCGCAAGGTAGCCAAAAATGAGTTTTGGCTTGTTTGGGTTTGCTAAATCATGTTGTATATCGGGGTTTGAAAAATCGAACTCGCCGGTAGATGGGTCATAATTATAACCCCCTTCTGTTATTGTTAATGAAACAATCTGAGTTTCATCAGCGGCCATTTTATTTATTACGGCTTCTGGATCATCCGGCGCTAAGAGAAAATCGGTTAAACAGCCAATTACTTGCACATCAGTTTTGCCACTTGGGTGTTTTACTAATAGAGAGTACAGATAATCTTGTGCTTCTAGAGATTGCTTAATAGCCCGATCAGCCTCGCGTAAGCCTATACCGCATATGCCCCAACCTAAATCTCCCGTATGGTTGATGTAGTTATCAGTATAGAAAGCTTGATGAGAGCGGTGAAACCCGCCCACACCAACATGGACAATCCCGGCTTTTAGTGATTGTCGGTTATAACGCGGCACCGATATAGATGTAGGAAATGAGCTCAGTGTTGAGTTATTTAAAGAAAGTGCGCTCATGTTTTGCCTCCGAGCAGTTAAACGGCTGAAAATTGTTTTTTACGTTGCATAGCCCAGTACGCACAAACGAAATAAATGATGGTACATGCGAATCCACTATTGAAAAATAATGTTCTATTGTATTCATATGAAGCAACATCAGGTGAGTAGAACATGGTATTTGCTGCTAGCACCACAGTGATACCTAAACTTAACCAAGCAACCGAAGTGAGTACTTTGGTTAGCAGACGTGTATCAAGAATAAATGATGGCTCATTGGCTGCTTGCTCGGCGTGAAATCTTTCTACTTGTTTATCAAAATTAGCAAGATCTGCTTCTTCTTCAGGATATTTATGTGCAGCTCCACTTCGTTTTGCTAAAAATATATATACGACAATACTGAAAACCCAAGTCGGTAAGAAAAGGTAGTAGAATGGGATTATATTGATCGCGTTTAATGTAAATCCGAAAACCAAACCAAGTGCCCACGCAATCACAGCCGCAGAGCTATGCTCAAGCTTTTTATAGGTAACCCAATAACGAGTTAGCCCAATCTTTGGAAATAAAAAGTGTTCAGCAAAAACGATGGCACCTACAGGTACGACTAAAAGCCCTGCGTATGTTAGTAATGGGAGTAACTTAGTAAATACAAATGGAAAGCAAGCAATTAAAACAGTAACTATGCCCACCAAAAATGTCGTTCTGGTACGCGAAAGGTTACTAAATATAGCTTGTGCAGCAAGACCTGCTCGGTATAAGTTTGCATTTGCTGTTGTCCAGCCTGCAACAATAACAATAACTAACCCAGATAATCCAAGAGCATGGAACGCAACATCACCTGGATCTAGCTCCGTAATAGACTTTTTCACAAGGACAGCTGTGCCCGCACCCATAATACCAGCGGAGATCCAAGCGATATAGTGACCAAATAACATACCTGCTGATGTACATAAGCCATAGCTTTTTTTCTTCGCGTAACGTAGTAGGGCCATGTCTATTAAACCAAAATGAGTAATCGTGTTCGCTGCCCAAGAAAAACCGATGACTTCTAACAGCCCAATGCCTGGCTCACCATTAGCATCTAACCCAGTCCATACGGAGACACTGCCAATGTGCATAAAGTCTCTCCAGCTAGAGACTGAGGTTTCACCAATTACAGAATTTGCAAGTTCAGGCATGAGTACTAATGGACCGCTGATGAACATAACAAATAACCATGGAGCACAAATACCTGAGAATTGCGATACAGCATTAAAACCATACATGGCAACCAATACAACGATAATGCCAACGGCAAGAACGACCATGACAAACCATGCGTTTGTTGGATACCAATTTAATTGAGCGGGAATATCAAGTGCAAAGCGAACAGCCGTTGCAGAGACGGTGATCATAGCTGCAGAAATGACTGTAAAGATTATTACGTTCGCCCAGTTATACAACCGGGTCATAGAGTTTCCTGCTATTTTTTGAAGGTAAGTATATAGACTCAGGCGTGTTTCAACCGCTATTGGGGTTGTGATTAGTGTCCAGCTCAGCACGGCGAGAATATTACCTATTAGTAAACCAAGCAGAATATCTGTCATGGTTGCACCAAGTGCAACAAAGGTTGCACCAAATACAAATTCGGTGGCAGCAACATGCTCACCAGCGTATAAACCTAAAAAATGTCTCCATCCTTTGAGCTTATGTTTTGCAATAGGCAATTGTTCTTCTTCTATGTGGTTTAGGTCTTTATGATCACTTTTCATAAGTAACGATCCCAGTACTTTTTAGGCATGCTGATTTGCAAGTGAATAGCTTAAACCGCATTTTTATTTGTGTGCTTATTGCTTAACACTTAAAACTTTTTATTAGACAAATAGAAAATTTCAAATTCAACATGCCCATGATTGTTGTCATTGAGCATTTACATAAAAGCAAATGCTTTCTTGGGCAAATCTATGCCTGTTGGGCATAATCCTACGGTGTTTGTTTTTTGTCAATGTTAATAAACTAGTCTGCTCAATCGGTTAATTGTTAATAATAAGTCGAAGTAATTACACTTGTTTAGCAAACTTAAACCTCATTAAATTATGCTTAGTTAAGTTATTAAATTTTATTTATTCTCATCAGTGCTTTATTTGTTTTTGGTTTTGTCTGCAAGCACTGGTCGCATTAACGAGGATTAGTTTTATCCATTCCAATTTATCTTTGGTAGATTTCAATTTCTTTTTATTAGAATTTAGGCTCTATTTTTTGATGTTGACAAATATAGTGTGTGTTAGGAATATGCTCATACTGGTGTCATTTGCTCTTGTTGCGAGCGCTAGACACCAAGATACTGATTAAGCTAGGACAATTTTAAAATGGAGAGCACGCATATGAACAAAAATCAACAACCTAAGTTTTGTCGTATATTGAAAGGGAGAAGCTATCGCTATTCTAATGTAGCTAGACTTAAATCTATTGCAGCCATTATGTTGCTGTATTCTCAGTCAGGATATACAGCTAATAGTTTTGATGTTCACAGCCATTTAAGTGGCGATTGGCTAGGGGCAAGAGATAAGCTAGCAGAGCAAGGAGTGAATATTCGTTTAGGCTACTTCAGCCAAACAGCGCATAACTTAAAAGGAGGAGAAAGCACAGAAACAGCCTATGCAGATCAGTTTTTTGTCGGTGGCTACTTTAATTTAGAAAAATTGGTTAATTGGTCTGGCGCCGAATTTAAAGTGGAGCTTACTAATCGTAATGGCGAGCTTATTAATGAAAAAGCAAATCTGCCTGTTTTGCTGCAATCGCAACAAATTTATGGTCGAGGCAATGTAACTCGTTTAACCCAATTTTCGTTAACTCAGCATTTATTTGAAGATCAACTTAGCATTAAAGTGGGTCGAATTTACCCAAGTGCTGATTTTTTTGCGATGAGTTGTGCCTTTCAGCACCTGACATTTTGTAGTGGTGGTTCATCTAATTATTTGAGTAGTAGCTGGTATGGTGACCCTCTTAGTGCATTAGGAATGCAATTAACATACAAAGTGACTGATAATTTGCTTTTTAAACTAGGCAGTTATGATGCAAACCCTGCAACCATGTCATTAAATCAGGGGCTAAAATTAACAACATCAGGTGAAATTAACGGAACTACCTTGGTTAGTGAGCTGGAATATAAAAGGGATTACAAAAATGGTTTAGATGGCGATTATCGGTTTGGCATTGTCCGTAGTAGTTTAGATAAAACTAAACTAGTCAATAACGCTGGTTATCCTGCAGGCACGACAAACGATATGGTTGCTATAGAGGATACTGATAACGCATTTTATTTTAATATTGAACAACAGCTTACTCGTAATGTATCAGGAGGTGGCTTACGTATATTTGCGAGTATGATTCATGCAGATAAAAGCATCAGTGCTATTGGCGAAGTTTTGGCTTTTGGCGGATATATTGATGCACCATTGGTTAGTAGACCAAACGATCGTATAGGTTTTGCAGTAGGTCGAAACAGTGTGAGTAATGATCTTAATGATGCTCAGCGCTTTTATAATGCTAATTTTTCAAATAATGAATTAATAGTAAGGGATCATGAGTACCCGATTGAGTTAAATTATAATTATGTTGTCACCCCGGCAATACAGTTAATGCCTAGTATCCAGTATATCATCGACCCTAATGGTGATAATGATGCTGAGAATGCAATGATTGCTGGTTTACAGTTGAGCTTAAATTTCTAGATAAACCTTTTAAACCGAAGTTATTTGACTGCAAATTCTTGATTTTGTCGTTCAGATGCTAATAGCTTCAGGTTATTCACACTTTGTGAAATGCATAGGCACCTCACTAATTTTGAAACAAATTTAGTTAGGTGCTTTTTTAGTTTAGAGTGTGAACCCTAAAATTGTTATTCATGACAGATTATGTATAAAATAGCCGCTGCATAGCTGATTCTAACTTAACCTGAGAAGCAATATAGAGTCGATTTTTAACTTTGTTTGCAACCCAAGGGATGAGTACAGCACAATTATATAAATGTATTTAAAAATCCCTAAAAAGTAATAAATCTCTTGTTTAGCAGACTGATTTTGCTAATTATTTACCTCATTTATTGTTTAAACAGGCGTATAAAATGGCTTCAATTTCTAGCAGTGATAATCAAAAATTAGAAGAAGCAGCGAGGGCTGGCTGGCTCTACTATGTTGCTGGTAAAACTCAAGATGAAATAGCCAAGCAACTTAATACATCTCGCCAATCTGCGCAAAGGCTTGTTGCTTTGGCAGTATCACAGGGGTTAATAAAAGTACGATTAGAGCATCCAATTCGACGCTGTATGGAGCTTGCTGATGCACTGCAAAATCGATACGGTTTGCTTAGTTGTGAAGTGGTGCCTAGCGAGAGTAACGATATAAATTCTACTGTTGGCTTGGCTCAAGCGGGTGCTGCAGAAATCGAAAGACAGCTAAAACAACGTCAGGCAAAAATCATAGCGTTTGGTACAGGTAGAGTGTTGCGTGCATGCGCAGAAGAGCTCCCAACAATGCATTGTCCACATCATCGTATTGTATCTTTAGTTGGAAATATTGCTCAAGATGGCTCAGCAAGTCGCTATGGAGTTGCAATTCATGTTGCAGAAAGAGTTGGTGCGCAACATTTTCCTATGCCAGTACCCGTCATTGCAGGATCTGAAGCTGAGAAAGTAGGCTGGCAGCAATTAACGCATGTTAAAAATGTACATCAACTTGCATCACAAGCTGATGTTTCATTTGTTGGAATTGGTGATTTAGGAACTAATTCACCCCTTCACTTAGACGGCTTTGTTACTCGGCATGAACTGGCTGCGCTTGACGCTATTGGTGCTACAGGTGAAGTAATTAGCTGGATTTATAATAATGAAGGTAATCTTGTCGAATCAGAAATAAATAATCGAGTGACGAGTGCAGTACTTTCTCCCAGCAATGAAAAACGTGTTATTGGGATTGCAGCAGGTAACAATAAAGTGCCAGCCATTGCTGGAGCGATAGAATCTGGAATGATCAATAGTCTCATTACGAACGAACTAACTGCAGAGGCACTGTTGCTGAAGTAAATCTTGGTGTTATGAAATTGACTATACTGGTAACGAGTTACATGTTTTCAGTTGTTCTTGCATTTATGGTTACTCTTGCTACTAATGATTGTTTTAAAATGAGTTAAATCAGACTCTCGGAGAAATTATGAAACACCTGATGTTTAGTGTGTTTATACTTTTAATGCTTAGCGCTTGCGGCAAAAAAGCAGAGCCAGAACAGACTGAAATACAACAATCACCTGAGGTGACTCTAGGGCAGCAGTTCGACAGCTATCAAGGGTTGGCTTGGCAAGTTGTAGAAGCATTACAAAACCAATCAACTGCTCAGCACTTGCAAGATCTGACGCTTAAGCTAATTAGTTCATCAACTGGTTTGTTTTTAAACCTTAAAGCACAGCTGCCAGAATGTGAGGCAAGTTTGCAAGCGATGGCAAACGCAACAGAGTTTCAGCAACAGCAAAGTGACGATACAGAAGCGTTGAAGAATGAAATTACGATTAACTTAGAACCGGAGCTTCCAGAATTTGCAGCTGCAAGTTGCTATCACGCACAGCAGTTATTACTTAACCCCCTTGCAATTTATAAATTAGCTCAACAAACAGGTTTAGCACAGGATGATTACCAGAGCGCCAAACTAAAAATGATTGATAGTTTTGCCCGTATTAAACAGCTTGAGCTGATCACTGCCATTGACTAGTCTGCACTCGTCATCGCCTTGCCATAAAATTGTCATACAAGGTTGCTAATTTAGCCTCCTATTTGTATTTTTTAGGCTAGGTGTAAGGTGAACGCACAACTACAGCAGATCTTAGATAACAGTGCAATTGAAACCTTGTTTCAACCTATCTTTGACATTTCTAATCAACATATTTTGGGCTACGAGGCGTTAAGTCGCGGCCCGAAAGGGTCTGAGTTAGAAATGCCGAGTAGATTGTTCAGCGCAGCCATTGATTGCCATAAGATCTCTGAATTAGAGCTACTTTGCCGCAGTAGAGCAATTGAAAACTTTGTTAAGCTCAATCTTGAGGGTAAGTTGTTCTTAAACGTAAGTCCTAAAACTTTACTCGACCCTTGCCACCCTAAGGGTGAAACATTACATCTAGTTGAACACTTTGGTCTTGCAACTAATCGCGTGGTTATTGAGGTTACAGAGCAAGAAAAAGTGGATGATGGCTTTTTATTGTTAAAGACCATTGCCCATTATCGTGAGTTAGGTTTTTCGATTGCCATTGATGACTTAGGCGCTGGCTATTCGGGTTTAAAGCAATGGTCTGAGTTATGTCCTGAGTTTGTAAAAATAGACCGCTACTTTATCGATCATTGTGACCAGAGTGTCGTTAAAAAAGAGTTTTTAAAGTCAATTATTGAGCTTGCAAAAGCCACCAATACGCAAGTGATAGCAGAAGGCATTGAGCGGGCTGAGGAACTTCGTCTACTCGAAATTTTGGGCGTGCAGCATGCACAAGGTTTTTTACTGGAAAGGCCGAGCTTGCAGCCTAGTTACGAAATTAATATCCACTGCTTAAAGCACTTGGAGTCATCAGACAATAGCAATACATTTGAGCAGTCAATGGCGATTGGTTGGTTAGCGGTAGAGCACGCTAATATTGAAGCAACAACACGCTGTAAAGATGCTCACAGTATTTTTGAACAAGATAAAACCCTAACTAGCCTAGCCGTACTAGAGCACAATATCCCCGTTGGTTTATTACATCGAGATCAACTCACTGAAGTATTTGCCGCTCCTTATGGCCATGCACTTTACGACAAGCAACCAGTTACTTCTTTAATGGATAAGCAGCCGTTAGTGGTAGACGAAAACGAGTTACTCGATACGGTGAGTCAGCAAATTACCGAATTTGAGTTTGATATTCGACGTCACATTGTGATCACCCGTAATGGCGAATACTTAGGCTTGGCACCACTACGTAATATCTTAAAACACATTACAGAAGAAAAAATCCGCCATGCACAACATGCCAATCCGCTAACTATGTTGCCGGGTAATGTCGCTATTAACGAAGCAATTGAACTTAGACTTCGCAATAATTACCCATTCTCGTTAGCCTATGTTGATTTAAACCACTTTAAACAATTCAATGACCTGTATGGGTACGCCAGTGGTGATAGCGTTATAAAGCTGCTTGCAGAAGTAATCGTAGAGGCCTGTAGTACTAGCAAAGGCTTTGTGGGTCACATTGGTGGTGATGACTTTATGGTAGTGTTTGATAAAAATGATGCAGAGCAAGTATGCCATGACATTATCGATAAATTTGAGCTGCAGTCTCGCGCCTTTTTCACCCCAGAGCATATGGAGCAAGGGGGTTACTGGGCAAGTAACCGAGAAGGGAAAAAGCAGTTTGTGCCATTACTTACACTATCAATAGGTTTGGTTAAGCCTGATTTGGAGCTTTGCATCAACAGCCACCAAGTTGCAGCGTTGGCTACTGATGCGAAAAAAGAGGCCAAGCGCTATCAGAGTAGCCACTTGTTTGTATGTAAACGTAGCCGACCAGCCCCCGCCGTGGTGCGTTTAAGCAGCCAAAAAGATGAAGCACTTACTATTAACTCATGAAGAAATTTGAAGTTTGCTTAATTTTACTTGTGTCCCTGTTTAACTGGGTGTAGCTTAAAAAAAACACATTAACAAAAATAACAATGAAGCGACTATGTAGTGCAATATTAATATTGCTGAGCCTAGGATACAGCCTTGCTACTGAAGCTAACAATGTGGTGAATTTAGCGGTTGAGCAACGCCCATTTTATAAACGTGATTATTATCTTCATGAATTACTGACAGCGGCGTTACGTGCCGGTAATTACCAAGCAGAAATCAATGAAGTACTTGTTCATCCTCACCAACAGCGTACTTTGCTTATGCTTGATGCAAAGCAAGCCGATTTGTTTTGGAGTATGACAAGCCCAGAGCGTGAACACTTAGCCATTGCTGTACCCGTCCCTTTGTTTAAGGGTTACATAGGCAAACGAGCGCTACTTACCAAACGAGCGTTTGTGCCTCGTTTTAAAGATGTAAAAACGAAACAAGATTTAGCACCGTTTACAGCTATACAGGGTCATGATTGGCCTGATACTAAAATTCTTGCGCAAAATGGTCTATCTGTCAGGCCGTTAGCAAATTATCAAGCAATGTTTAGTTTAGTGATCAGAGGGCGAGTTGATTATTTTCCGCGTTCGTTCATTGAAGTCATTTCAGAAATGGAACAAGTAAAGAGTGACGAGCTGGTTATAGTGCCTGACCTTTATATTAGTTACCCAACAGCATTTTACTTTTTTGTCAGCAACCACAGGCCAGAACTCGCTGAGGTGTTATTGAAAGGACTCACCAAGATGAAAAGCACGGGCGAGTTTGAGCAATTATTTGCGAGCTACTTTGCTGAGGACTTAGCCAAATTGCCATTTAAAGAAGGTGAAGTAACAGAGATAGAACTCGATAACGATTATTTTCAGCCACAAAAAAAGGAGCCTTAGCTCCTTTTTGTATGTAAATCTGTATTACAACCGCTATTAGCGAAGTAGTGATTCAGTTAACACTGGGCGAATTTCACGAATGATCGCTTGAGTTAACTTAGGTGCGCCACAAATGATGTTGCCGCTTTGGTTATAGTTAATACCACCTGCGAAATCAACAACCATACCGCCAGCTTCTTTAACTAAAAGCTCGCCTGCCGCTGTGTCCCATGGCTTAAGGCCAATTTCAAAGAAACCATCAACACGACCCGCAGCAACATAAGCCATATCTAACGCAGCAGAACCTGCACGGCGGATATCAGCAGTTTGAATGAAAAGTGCTTTAAACGCTTCAGAGTATGCGTCTAAGTGGTGCTTTTGTTTGAATGGGAAACCAGTTGCAAGTATAGAACCTGCTAACTCGTTAGTTTTAGTTACGCGTAAACGCTTGCTGTTAAGCTGTGCGCCTTGACCACGTGAAGCAGTGAATAATTCACCGCGAATTGGATCATAGATAACAGCTTGATCTAAACGACCTTTAACTTTAAGTGCAATTGATACTGCGAAATGAGGGATACCCTTGATGAAGTTAGTTGTGCCATCAAGTGGATCAACAATCCATTGGTAATCTGCATCTTTACCTTTGTGCTCACCAAGCTCTTCACCTACGATACAGTGATCAGGGTAAGATTTTAAAATGGTATCACGAATTGCGGCTTCAGCTTCTTTATCGATGTTAGTCACTAAGTCGTTAGTGCCTTTTTGTTGTACATCAACTTTTGATAAATCTTCACTTGCACGAAGTAAAATTTTGCCTGCGTTACGCGCAGCGCGAACCGCAATGTTTAACATTGGATGCATAGCATTACCTTTGGGTTGTAAAAGAACGAATATATTTAAGCCGGCGTATTCTAGCGATTTCTAGCGTAAAGTAAACAATAAACTCGAATAAATTAGGTTGTTTTTTGTACAGGGTTGAAATGTAAGGGGATCCTATTGCACAACAAGCGGTAAGCTTTAAGTTTGAAGTCGAACGGTGTTGTTTTTCAGGGTTTTGTTAAAGGCCTGCCTCGTAGGAGGTACTTTAGTGCCGAAAATATTTACACAAAGAGAAGTGAATGAGAAGAAAATGAGGAACTGATAATTATGTTTTCTTGTTTTCTCTAAAGCGCAGCGTCTCTTTATCTCTTTGTGATAATTTGGTTTTCTCAGTGAAGCGATAAACGCCTCTGTGTTCTCTGTGGTTCAAATATGTTTTTGCAAAAGAGAAGTGAGCGAGAAGAAAATAAGAAAGTGACAATAAGGCTTTTTTGTTTTCTCTAAAGCGCAGCGCCTCTTATTCTCTTTGTGAATCATAGAAGTGTTGCGCGATGTAAAATCGTACCTACAATGCTTGCTTACCGCTCAAAGCATATCGCCTAGCGCTTGCAGCCATGCTATAATCCCCGCAATTTTTGACTTTCAGTAAGTAACAACGCAATGACACTTGATGATATTCGTATCGTATTAGTAAACACATCACATTCTGGTAATATTGGCTCAGCGGCACGTGCTATGAAAACGATGGGCTTATCAAATTTATATCTTGTTGATCCTGCTTGTGAAATTGATAGTCATGCGAGTGCGCTTGCTGCAGGTGCCACGGATGTTTTAGGTAAAGCTGTGGTTGTTGATACGCTAGCTGATGCAATTGCTGATTGTAGTTTAACAATTGGTACGAGTGCACGTTCACGTACTTTATCTTGGCCTATGGTTGAGCCGCGTGAATGTGGTGAAAAACTAGTGGCTGAAGCTGAGCATGGTCCAGTAGCATTGGTATTTGGCCGCGAAAATAGTGGTTTAACTAACGAAGAACTACAACAATGTAACTACCACGTATGTATTCCTGCGAACCCTGAATACAGCTCGCTAAATCTAGCAATGGCTGTGCAAACATTGTGTTATGAAACACGTATGGCTTATTTAAACAAACAGCCAAAAGCACAAGAAGAAGACGAAGCAACCTACCCAAATGCAAAGCAAACTGAGCTGTTTTACGAGCACTTAGAGCAAACTCTAAATGATACAGGTTTTATCATCAAGCAACACCCAGGTATGGTGATGACAAAACTTCGTCGTTTATTCAACCGCGCACGCCCAGAAGAAGCAGAGATGAACATCTTACGCGGTATTCTTACCTCAATTAATAAGTCTATAAAATAATCACAGGTTATAAGTATAATACTTGACTAAATTACTCAGGTAATTAGAATAGACCTAGTACTTGACCATTTTTGTCAGGTATTGGGTTTTATCAGTGGCAAGTATCAATTTTTATCAAGTGATAATACTTGACTATTTTGGTCTGGTAATTAAAATTTGCACACCTTAGCGTGCAGTAACATCGGGGGCTCTATGAAGTTAACATCAAAAGGCAGATACGCAGTAACCGCCATGTTGGATGTTGCACTACATACAAATGTGGGTGCAGTTCCCCTTGCCGATATTTCTGAACGCCAAGAGATTTCGCTATCTTATCTCGAACAATTATTCGCCCGTTTACGTAAAAACGGCCTTGTGACCTCTGTGCGTGGCCCAGGTGGCGGATATTTACTTGGTAGAGAAGCAAACGAAATTTCTGTCGGCGATGTGATTAATGCCGTAGATGAGTCTGTTGATGCAACACGTTGTCACAATGCAACGGGTGGTTGCCAAAGCGGCATGCGCTGTTTGACTCACACCCTATGGTCGGACTTAAGCGCACGTATCGAAGATTTTTTAAATAGTATTACCCTTGCTGAATTGGTGGAAAAGTCAGATGTGAAAGAAGTCGCATCTCGCCAAGATAACAGCATCAACACTGCAATTAAGCAACTGGAAAACATTCAAGTAAGCTGTCAACTGTAGCTTGACGAAAGCGGAGAGAGAAATGAAGTTACCGATTTATTTAGATTACGCAGCAACCACGCCTGTTGATGAACGTGTGGCAAAAGAAATGATGCAATGCCTGACTATGGACGGTAATTTTGGTAACCCTGCATCACGCTCACACCGTTTTGGTTGGCAAGCAGAAGAAGCGGTTGATCAAGCGCGTACAGATATTGCTGATCTGATCAACGCTGACCCGCGTGAAATTGTTTTCACTTCAGGTGCTACAGAATCAAATAACCTAGCAATTAAAGGTGCTGCGCAGTTCTATAAAAAGAAAGGCAAGCACGTTATCACTGTTAAAACTGAGCACAAAGCAGTGCTTGATACGTGTCGTGAACTAGAGCGCCAAGGTTTCGAAGTAACCTATATGGACGTTGAAGAAAACGGTTTACTTGACCTTAAAAAGCTTGAAGCTGCCATGCGTGACGACACGGTGCTTGTGAGTGTAATGCACGTAAATAACGAGCTAGGTGTTATCCAAGATATCGCGACAATCGGCGAAATGTGCCGTGAGCGCAAAATTATGTTCCATGTTGATGCTGCACAAAGCGCAGGTAAAGTACTTATCGACGTGCAACAGTTAAAAGTAGATTTTATGTCGTTCTCTGGCCACAAAGTATATGGCCCGAAAGGTGTAGGCGCACTTTATGTTCGTCGTAAGCCTCGCGCACGTTTAGAAGCACAAATGCACGGTGGTGGTCATGAGCGTGGTATGCGTTCAGGCACACTTGCTACTCACCAGTTAGTAGGTATGGGTGCGGCATTTAGAATCGCTAAAGAAGATTTCGAAAAAGACCATGCACACATCAGCGCACTTCGTAAGCGTTTGGTTGATGGCATTATGGCTGATATGGACGAAGTTTACTTCAATGGTGAACCAAGCCAGTCAGTTCCGGGTATTGTAAACATCAGCTTCAACTTTGTTGAAGGTGAGTCGTTATTAATGGCTGTTAAAGACATTGCTGTTTCATCAGGTTCAGCCTGTACCTCAGCAAGCTTAGAGCCTTCTTATGTACTACGTGCATTAGGCCGTAATGACGAGTTAGCACACAGCTCAATTCGTTTCAGCATTGGCCGCTTTACGACTGAAGAAGAGATTGATTACACCGTTGAACTAATCAAAAACTCGATCGGCCGTTTACGTGAGATGTCTCCTTTATGGGAAATGCATCAAGAAGGTATTGATTTAGATTCAGTTGAGTGGGCGCATCACTAATCAGTGATTGCCGCCGCTAGCAGGTAGTGAGGATAGTATTATGGCTTATAGTGATAAAGTAATCGATCATGTTGAAAATCCACGTAACGTGGGTGCTTTAGACAAAAATGATCCGTCAGTTGCAACAGGCATGGTGGGTGCACCAGCATGTGGTGACGTAATGAAATTGCAAATCAAAGTATCACCAGAAGGTGTAATTGAAGATGCAAAATTCAAAACATATGGTTGTGGTAGCGCAATCGCTTCTTCTTCACTTGTAACTGAGTGGGTAAAAGGCAAAACATTAGATGAAGCTGCAACAATCAAAAACACTGATATCAGTGCTGAGCTTGAATTACCACCAGTGAAAATTCACTGTTCAATTTTAGCAGAAGACGCGATTCAAGCAGCAATTGCTGACTACAAAAGCAAACAAGCGAAGTAAGAGATAAATTCATGGCAGTGACATTGACAGATGCGGCAGCAAACCGCGTAGAATCATTTTTAGCAAATCGCGGCAAAGGCATTGGCCTACGCGTTGGCATTAAAACGACGGGCTGTTCAGGTCTTGCTTATGTTCTTGAATTTGTTGATGAGTTAGCTGACGGCGACGAAATTTTTGAAAGCCGTGGCGTGAAAGTTATCGTTGATGCCAAAAGCTTAGTTTACATTGATGGTACTGAGCTTGATTACACCAAAGAAGGTTTGAATGAAGGGTTTAAATTTAACAACCCGAACCAAGCTGATGAGTGTGGTTGCGGCGAAAGCTTCACCGTTTAAGCTTAACAAACTTTCTTTGCTTGAAGCCCTGCCTATGTAGGGCTTTGTTATTTCCTGTTTACCGAGTTGGATTATGTAATGCGTTACTTTGAGTTATTTGCAATTCCAGTAGATTACAACATTGATTTAGCGACTATTAATAAAAACTACCTCGAGCTGCAACGCGCAGTTCATCCAGATCGCCACGCAAGCTCCAGTAGCCGCGATAAACTACTCGCTGTGCAAAATGCAGCTGAAATCAATGATGCATTACAAACTTTAAAACACCCGGTAAAACGTGCTGAATACATGCTAAGTGAACTAGGTGTTGATATTCGCGCCGAGCAACAAACATTGCAAGATCCGTTATTCTTAATGCAGCAAATGGAACTGCGTGAAGAATTAGAAGAACTTGAAAATGCCGCAGATCCAGATGCAGCAATTGCCCAGTTTGAAGCGCAAATTAAACAACTCGATAAACAATACAGCAGCGAATTAGCCGCTCAGTTGGCAAGTAACGACGAGCAACAATGGCAAGCTGCCGCTGACAATATTCGTAAATTGAAGTTTGTTTATAAGTTACGCGATGAACTAGAGCGTATTGAAGACAGTTTATTTGATGATTAATCGTTAGTTGTTTTAAAGCAGCTATTTAAGAGTTTAAAAAGAGCATTATGGCATTATTGCAAATTGCTGAGCCGGGGCAGAGCGCGGCACCACATGAGCACAAATTAGCAGTCGGTATAGACCTTGGTACGACTAACTCGTTAGTTGCAACAGTGCAAAGCGGCGAAGCTCGCACACTGACTGATTTAGCGGGCAATGCGATGCTTCCATCGGTTGTGCAATACCAAACTGATAGCATTATTGTAGGTGAACGAGCAGCGGCTGCTGCTACTCAAGACCCTGCAAACACATTAATCTCGGTGAAACGTTTCTTAGGTAAAACGCAGGCTGAAATCGAAAAAAGCTATGGTCAACTGCCTTATGAATTTTGTGAGCATGATGGCTCATTAGCAATCAGCACAGTTGCGGGTGCAATTAGTCCTGTCACTGCATCGAGTGAAATTCTAAAAGCATTAAAACTGCGTGCAGAAGACAGCTTTGCAGGCCAAGATATTCTAGGTGCGGTAATTACTGTACCAGCGTATTTTGATGATGCGCAGCGACAAAGCACAAAAGATGCTGCAGAGCTTGCCGGTATTAAGGTTTTACGTTTATTAAACGAGCCAACGGCTGCGGCTGTTGCTTACGGCCTTGATTCGGGTCAAGAAGGTATTATCGCTGTATACGATTTAGGTGGCGGTACCTTCGATATTTCTATTTTACGTTTACACCAAGGTGTATTCGAAGTGCTTGCCACTGGCGGTGACTCGAGCCTTGGTGGTGACGATTTTGACTCGCTATTAGTTGATTACTTTAAAACACAAACGGGTGTGAGTGAGCTTTCTGCATCGGTATTACGTTTATTCATCAACAAAGCCAAAGCATGTAAAGAAGCATTAAGCCAATACCAAACTGTTAATGTCGGTTTAGAGTTTGATGGTCAAAGCCACAAAGTTGAAGTAACCCGCGAAACCTTTGATGAGCTCGCTCTTAGCCTTGTGAAGAAAACACTCCGTTCTTGTCGCCGTGCCGTAAAAGATGCCGGTATTGAGAACGAAGAAGTACTACAAGTTGTAATGGTTGGCGGCTCGACTCGTATGCCAATTGTACGCTCTCAAGTTGCTGCATTTTTTGATAAAGAGCCACTGACTTCTATTGACCCAGATCGCGTGGTTGCACTTGGTGCGGCACTTCAAGCAGATGTACTGGTTGGCAATAAGCCTGACTCAGACATGCTGCTATTAGATGTATTACCACTGTCGCTAGGTCTTGAGACTATGGGTGGCTTGGTTGAGAAAATCATTCCACGTAACACCACGATTCCTGTTGCACGTGCGCAAGAGTTCACCACTTTCAAAGATGGTCAAACAGCTATGTCACTGCATGTATTACAAGGTGAGCGTGAGCTAGTTGATGATTGTCGTTCATTGGCTAAATTTAGCTTAAAGGGTATTCCGGCAATGGCTGCAGGTGCTGCGCATATTCGCGTAACCTTTAAAGTTGATGCTGATGGCTTATTAAGTGTATCGGCAATGGAAAAATCAACTGGTGTACAAGCTGAAATTCAGGTGAAACCATCATTTGGTTTATCGGACGACCAAGTTGCAAACATGCTTAAAGAATCAATGACTAACGCTAAAGACGATATGCAAGCGCGGATGCTTAAAGAGCAACAAGTTGAAGCGTTACGTGTTGTTGAAGCGCTTGAAGCATCACTCGCAACCGACAGTGCATTACTTGATGAACAAGAATTAGGTGCGTTAAAAGCAGAAATTGCTAAACTTGTTGCCGTACGCGAAAGCGCAACAACACCTGCAGAAATTAAAGCAGCGATTGAAGCTGTAGACAATGCAAGTAGCGAATTTGCTGCTCGCAGAATGGATGCATCAATCAAAAAAGCGCTGCAAGGGCAGTCAGTAGACGAAGTTTAACGAGGTAAGGTATGCCACAAATTATTTTTCTTCCACACGAAGAGTTATGCCCAGAAGGCGCTGCAATTGAAGCTCCTGCAGGTGAAACAGTATTAGATGTTGCGCTAAAAAATGGTATTAGCATTCCACATGCGTGTGAAAAATCATGCGCGTGTACAACATGCCACTTAATCATCCGTGAAGGTTTTGACTCTCTAGATGAAAGTGATGAGTTAGAAGACGACATGCTTGATAAAGCATGGGGTCTTGAGCCAGAGTCACGCCTTGGTTGCCAAGCAGTGATTAAAGATGAAGATTTAGTGGTTGAAATTCCAAAGTATAATCTCAATATCGTTAATGAAGAGCATTAATTTTTAACGGCTTTGATTTCGTAAAAACCGCTGTAGTTGCTTGGTCTCTACAGCGGTTTTTTGTTTTTTAGAGCTGATAGCTGACAGCTTTTACTTGGAGGTTCTATGTCTGATTTGGTTTTTTCTGATTCGTTTATCGACGGTGACTTTTACTCTACAAGCCAGCGTTTTAGTGTAGATAACCCTGCAACTGGACAAGCAATTACGCAGGTCTCTAATATTGATGAGGCTGGCGTTGAGCAAGCAATAAAAAGTGCTGACGAGGCATTTAGCAAGCTAAAGAAAACAACTGCCACAGAACGCAGTGAAACGTTACGCCGTTGGTATGAGTTAGTCATTGAGCACAAGCAACAGCTCGCTGAACTAATGACCAAAGAGCAGGGCAAGCCATTAAAAGAGTCGTTAGGTGAAGTTGAATACGGTGCAGGCTTTATTAAATGGTTTAGTGAAGAAGCTAAGCGTAGTTACGGCGATAATATCCCTGCCACCGACAGCCAACATCGTTTATCAACCATAAAACAACCAATTGGTGTGGTTGCTGGGATCACACCTTGGAATTTTCCGATCGCGATGATCACACGTAAAGTGGCACCAGCATATGCGGCAGGTTGTAGTTTTGTGATTAAACCTTCTGAGCATACACCATTGTGCGCCATTGCCTTGGCATACCTTGCTGATAAGGCTGGATTTGTGAAAGGGGCGTTGAATGTTGTGGTCTCTGAAAATGCAAAAATGGTTGGCGAAATCATGACAGAGTCTGAGCGAGTGCGTAAGTTTACCTTCACGGGGTCAACTGGTGTAGGTAAGCAGTTACTTTCGCAATGTGCCTCAACTATTAAGCAAACTTCGATGGAGCTTGGTGGTAATGCGCCGTTTATTATTTTCGAAAATGCTGACTTAGATGAAGCTGTTGCTGGCCTCATGGCTGCAAAATTTAGAAACGCCGGCCAAACCTGTGTGGCTGCTAACCGAATTTTTGTGCAACGTTCAGTACTTGAAACGGTGCTTGAAAAACTTGCAGACAAAGTGGCTGAGTTAAAAGTTGGCAATGGCCTTGATGAAGGGGTGGATATTGGTCCACTAATTTATCCTAAGGCTAAAGAGAAAGTACAAACTCTCTTAGATGATGCAGTTAATAAAGGCGCGTCATTGATCGGCGATAACAGCGAACTTGAAGGCAGCTTTCAAGCACCGCTGATTTTAACGGATGTGACACCAGAGATGGATATCTATCATGATGAAGTATTTGGTCCAGTGGTAAGCATTATCGCTTTTGATGATGAAGAAGAAGTGTTGAAGTTAGCAAATGATGTGCCTTATGGTTTAGCTGCATATTTTTATAGTGAAAATATCAAACAAGTTTATCGCGTAAGTGAAGCACTCGAATACGGCATGATTGGTATTAACGAAGGTTTAATCTCAAATCCAGTAGCGCCATTTGGCGGTGTTAAACAGTCAGGCTTAGGCAGAGAAGGCGGCCATCAAGGGTTAGATGAGTACCTAGAAGAGAAGTATCTTTGTGTTAAGGTTTGAGCCGTGAGCCGTGAGCCGTGAGCCGTGAGCCGTGAGCTGTCAGACTGATAGCTGATAGCTGATAGCTGATAGCTGATAGCTGATAGCTGATAGCTGATAGCTGATAGCTGATAGCTGATAG
>NZ_JAATOU010000008.1:0-195385 GCF_011806445.1 Pseudoalteromonas sp. HF66 | reverse complement strand
GATTAGCGCAGTTTGGTAGCGCACTTGGTTTGGGTCCAAGGGGTCGCAGGTTCAAATCCTGCATCGCCGACCACTTTTAAAGAGTTTAAGGTCATAGAACGATTGGTTTGGGTACCTCCAATTCAGTCGCAGGTTCAAATACTGCATTACCGACCTCTTTTAAAATTTAAGCTTCACTCCCTCTAGCCGAAGCTACTTAATTCTTTTCAATACCTTTTAAATCAGCTTAATTCTCTTTTGTTATTTTTTGCGTTCGTTTTTTACGCACTTAAACGCTGTTTGCTGCTATATACGCCAAATAATTGCCCCCCAGACTCGACTATCATAAATATTAGGTTATAATGCCGCGTCTATTGTTTAACATAGTGCCCATAGAGGCAAAGCAGCAATGGTATCTCATGGTTACAATGCGCCGTTTTAAGTTGAAATATTCAGCGTTAAAACTTGCTATCACTCATGGAGATCACCTTGTTTGTAAGGAAGGCGAAAAGTCGCCAAAATTGAAGATTGAGGTAAATCATGCAAGTTTCTGTTGAGACGACTCAAGGCCTTGAGCGCCGTCTGACCATCACCGTTCCTGCAGAGAACGTTGAGACTGAAGTAAAAAAACGCTTACAACAACTGTCTAAAACCCAGCGTATCGATGGTTTCCGTCCTGGTAAAGTACCAGCGTCTATCATCAACAAGCGTTACGGTGCTGCAGTACGTCAAGAAGTTGCTGGCGAATTAATGCAACGCAACTACATCGAAGCTATCGTTTCTGAAAAAATTAACCCAGCTGGTTCACCTACTTTCGCTCCTAAAGCGTTAGAAGCTGGTAAAGATTTAGAATTCGATGCAACTTTCGAAGTTTACCCAGAAGTTGAAATTCAAGGTTTAGATAAAATCGCTGTTGAAAAACCAGCTGTATCTGTAACTGACGAAGACCTAGCTAACATGCTAGAAACTTTACGTAAGCAACACGCTTCTTGGGCTGAAGTTGACGCAGCTGCAGGCGAGAACGATCGTGTAACTATCGACTTCGTTGGTTCTATCGAAGGCGAAGAGTTCGAAGGCGGTAAAGCTGAAGACTTCCCACTAGAACTTGGTCAAGGTCGTATGATCCCAGGTTTCGAAGACAACATCGTTGGCAAAAAAGCGGGCGAAGAAGTTGTTGCTGAAGTAACTTTCCCTGAAGAGTACCATGCTGAAAACCTTAAAGGTAAAGCTGCTACTTTCGCAATCACTGTTAAGAAAGTTGAAACTCAAGAGCTTCCTGAGCTTAATGACGAGTTCGCAACTAAATTCGGTGTAGCTGAAGGCGGTGTTGACGCTCTTAAAGAAGAAGTTAAAAAGAACATGACACGTGAGCTTGACCAAGCGGTTAAAGCTAACGTTAAAGACCAAGCTATCAAAGGTCTTTTAGCTAACAACGAAATCGAAGTGCCAAAAGCGCTAGTAGATCAAGAAATTGATGCACTACGTCAGCAAGCAGCACAACGTTTCGGTGGCGACGCTAAAAACATGCCTGAGCTTCCGGCTGAATTATTCCACGAGCAAGCTGTAACTCGCGTTAAAACTGGCCTATTACTAGGTGAAGTAATTAAAGCGAACGAGCTTAAAGTTGACGACGCTAAAGTTGAAGAGTTAATTGCAACTGTAGCTTCTGCATACGAAGATCCAACTGAAGTAGTAGAGTACTACAAAGCAAACGATCAGCTTATGCAGCAAATGCGCAACGTAGCTATGGAAGAGCAAGCAGTTGAAGCAATCCTAGCTAAAGCAAACGTGACTGACGTTGAAAAAGCATTCGACGACATCATGAATCCACAGCAAGGTGCTTAATAAGTCATTGACTTAAGCTCTCGCTAGCGATTAAATGGCTCGTGTTACCCTGTATTTATACAGCGTACTCGGGCCATTTTAGTTTGTGGTATCAGTTTCAAAAAAACCAACAATACTGATGTTATTTCAGAACTTTTTTCGGCTAGGATTGAAATTATTCTGATAAGTTCCTATATAGTTATAAAGATTGAATAGGCAGCTTAATTAACATTATTATAAATGTGCTTTCCTTATAGTAAGGATGAGTCGCAGCGGATAAGGAATTAAATAAGAATGAATAGCGGTATGACAGACCCTCTAAACGCACTAGTCCCTATGGTTGTTGAACAAACAGCTAAAGGCGAGCGCTCATATGATATTTACTCACGTCTTTTAAAAGAACGCATTATTTTCTTAACTGGCCAAGTTGAAGATAACATGGCAAATTTGATTCTTGCGCAAATGCTGTTTTTAGAATCAGAAAACCCAGAAAAAGATATTTATCTTTATATTAATTCGCCAGGCGGTTCTGTGACTGCGGGTATGGCGATTTACGATACTATGAATTTTATTAAACCTGATGTAAGCACTATTTGTGTTGGCCAAGCGGCAAGCATGGGTGCATTTTTACTGTCAGGGGGTGCTAAAGGTAAGCGTTTCTGTTTACCTAACTCACGCGTGATGATCCACCAACCATTAGGTGGCTTCCAAGGTCAGGCATCTGATTTTGAGATCCATGCACGTGAAATCTTATCAATCAAAGATAAATTAAACCGATTAATGGCTGAACATACTGGCCAGCCACTAGAAGTTGTTTCTCGTGATACTGACCGTGATAATTTTATGACTGCTAGTGAAGCAGTTGAATACGGCCTAGTTGATTCAGTATTTTCAAGCCGCGAATCGAAGTAATCTGAATAGCTAATAATAACGTATTGTTAGCTATCACCCTTTACTATGCGAAAACTGATATTCTTTGATATAGTTAAACATAGTGAATTAGCAGTAGCCTTATGCTACTGCCAACGTAATAAATGAGGTAGCTGAATGTCTGACACTCCTACAGACGGCGACAAAAGTAATAAATTGTTATATTGCTCTTTTTGCGGCAAAAGCCAGCACGAAGTTCGCAAATTAATTGCTGGCCCTTCAGTATACATTTGTGATGAATGTGTTGAGCTGTGTAACGATATTATCAGGGAAGAAATCAAAGACATTGCGCCGAAGCATAATGCGTCTGATAAACTGCCTGTGCCGAAAGAGATTCGTGATCACCTAGATGATTACGTGATTGGCCAAGACCACGCGAAAAAAGTGCTGTCGGTGGCGGTATACAATCATTATAAACGTTTGCGCAATCAAACAATCAATGCGGACATTGAGCTTGGTAAGAGTAATATCCTATTAATCGGTCCTACAGGTAGTGGTAAAACATTACTTGCTGAAACTATGGCACGCTTACTTGACGTTCCATTTACTATGGCTGATGCAACTACATTAACTGAAGCTGGTTATGTAGGTGAAGACGTTGAAAACATTATTCAAAAGCTACTGCAAAAATGTGATTACGATGTAGAAAAAGCACAGCGCGGTATTGTTTACATTGATGAAATTGACAAGATTTCTCGAAAGTCTGATAACCCATCAATTACTCGTGATGTATCAGGTGAAGGTGTGCAACAAGCCTTACTTAAGCTAATTGAAGGTACTGTTGCGTCTGTGCCACCGCAAGGCGGTCGTAAACATCCACAGCAAGAATTTTTACAAGTAGATACATCTAAGATTCTGTTTATTTGTGGTGGTGCATTTGCTGGCCTAGATAAAGTGATTGAACAACGTAGCCATAAGAATACTGGTATTGGTTTTGGCGCTGAAGTTAAGCAATCATCAGGTAGCCGCAGCCTAAGCGAAACATTTAAAGATGTTGAACCAGAAGATCTAGTGAAATACGGTTTAATTCCAGAGTTCATTGGTCGTCTTCCGGTTGTTGCGACATTAACTGAGCTAGACGAAGCTGCACTTATTCAAATTCTTAGCGAACCAAAAAATGCATTAACTAAACAATTCTCTGCATTGTTTGCTATGGAAGATGTTGAGCTTGAGTTTCGTGAAGATGCACTAAGTGCTATTGCTCATAAAGCAATGGAACGTAAAACGGGTGCTCGTGGCTTACGTTCAATTGTTGAAGGTGTATTGCTAGATACTATGTATGAGCTACCTTCAATGGATGATGTTAGCAAAGTGGTTATTGATGAAACCGTTATTAAAGGTGAATCAGACCCAATTTTGATTTACCAAAGCGGTAACCAAGACAAAGCTGCATCAGAATAAAGCTGTAATAGTTTAAAAGTTGAGCAGTTAAACACGAAAAAGGAGCCAAAGGCTCCTTTTTTTACAAATATGTTGAACTTTCCCTTACATATCCCCATATACTTGAGTAATCTTTAAAATAAATGAAGTGCGAAGAGAATATAATGACGCTTGAGAGAACAGATCGAGTCGAAATCCCCGTGTTGGCACTGCGCGATGTAGTGGTTTACCCACACATGGTGATCCCGCTATTTGTTGGTCGTGAAAAATCAATAAAATGCCTAGAAGCGGCGATGGACAAGGACAAACAAATTTTCCTAGTGGCGCAAAAAGACGCCTCTGTTGATGATCCGCAGCAAGATGATATCTACCGTGTTGGCACCATTGCCACTGTACTTCAGTTATTAAAGTTACCTGATGGCACCGTTAAAGTGCTTGTTGAAGGCACACAACGTGCGAGCGTTGAAAAGTTTTTAGATAACGATGATTTCTTTGTTGCTGAAGCACAGTTCATTGAATCAAGCCATATCGACGAGCAAGAGCAAGATATCTTTATTCGCAGCGCAATTAGCCAATTTGAAGGCTATGTAAAGCTTAATAAGAAGATCCCACCTGAAGTACTTACTTCTGTGTCAGGTATCGATGAAGCCGCACGTCTTGCTGATACCATGGCAGCACACATGCCACTTAAGGTACCTGAAAAGCAAAAAGTACTTGAGATTGCCGATGTTACTGAGCGTCTTGAGTACTTAATGGCGCTGATGGAAGGCGAGATTGACTTACTGCAAGTTGAGAAGAAAATCCGTACTCGCGTGAAAAAGCAGATGGAAAAATCGCAGCGTGAGTATTACCTCAATGAGCAAATGAAAGCGATTCAAAAAGAGCTTGGCGAACTTGATGATGTACCCGATGAATTCGAAGCAATTAAAAAACGCATCGAAGAGTCAGGTATGCCTAAAGAAGCGCAAGAAAAAGCGAACGCTGAGTTAACTAAATTAAAAATGATGTCGCCGATGTCGGCTGAAGCAACCGTTGTGCGTTCTTACATTGATACGCTTATCAATGTACCTTGGAAAAAACGCTCTAAGGTGAAAAAAGACTTAGCTGGCGCACAAAAGATTTTAGATAGTGACCATTACGGCTTAGATAAAGTTAAAGAACGTATTATTGAGTATCTAGCGGTGCAGCAACGCACTAATAAGCTAAAAGGCCCAATTTTATGTTTAGTAGGTCCTCCTGGTGTCGGTAAAACCTCACTTGGTCAATCAATCGCACGTTCTACGGGTCGTAAATATGTGCGTATGGCATTAGGTGGCGTTCGTGATGAAGCGGAAATCCGTGGTCACCGCCGTACTTACATTGGTTCTATGCCTGGTAAATTAATCCAGAATATGACTAAAGTCGGTGTGAAGAATCCATTATTCTTATTAGATGAAATCGATAAGATGTCATCAGATATGCGTGGCGACCCAGCATCAGCATTACTTGAAGTACTTGACCCAGAGCAAAACAGCCATTTTGCCGATCACTACTTAGAAGTTGATTACGATCTATCTGATGTGATGTTCGTGGCAACTTCAAATAGCTTTAATATTCCGGGTCCATTATTAGACCGTATGGAAGTTATTCGTTTATCTGGTTATACCGAAGACGAGAAGCTAAACATTGCAAAACAGCACTTAATTCCAAAACAAGTTAAGCGCAATGGCTTAAAAGAGCATGAAGTTGAGATTGCCGACAGTGCAATCATTGGCATTATCCGCTACTACACACGTGAAGCGGGCGTTCGTAACTTAGAACGTGAAGTGTCAAAACTATGCCGTAAAGCAGTTAAAAACATCCTGCTTGATAAAGACACTAAAAAAGTACTTATCAACGATAGCAACCTTGAAGAGTTCTTGGGTGTACAGCGTTTTGACTATGGTAAAGCAGAAGACGGCGACCGTATTGGTCAAGTAACGGGCCTTGCGTGGACTGAAGTAGGTGGTGATTTACTTACTATCGAATCAGCTGCGGTTCCAGGTAAAGGCAAGCTAACTTACACCGGTTCGCTTGGTGATGTAATGCAAGAGTCAATTCAGGCAGCGATGACGGTAGTTCGTAATCGTGCTGAAAAGCTACGCATTAATAGCGATTTTTATGAAAAACGTGACATTCATGTTCACGTGCCAGAAGGTGCAACACCAAAAGATGGCCCAAGTGCTGGTATTGCCATGGTAACCGGTTTGGTATCTAGCCTAACTGGTAACCCGGTTCGCTCAGATGTGGCTATGACTGGTGAAATCACTTTACGTGGTGAAGTGTTACCAATTGGTGGCTTAAAAGAAAAACTTCTGGCAGCACATCGCGGTGGTATTAAAACCGTTATTATTCCAAAAATTAACGAACGTGACTTAAAAGAGATCCCTGATAACGTATTAGAGGGCCTTGAAATTCACCCAGTTACATGGATTGATGACGTTTTAAATCTGGCGTTGAAGCATCCAGTTGAGAGTTTTTCTGTCGAAACAGAAAAAAACCAGTAAAAAACCGCAAAAAAGTGCATTTAGGGGCTTTTCAAATACAAAGGGTATGATAAGTTAAGCACTAGTTTTCAAGCCTAGGCCTTATGTGGCCTAGGGTTGAGAAAAATATAATAAACTGAGCATAAACTTAATTTGCTCATCAATTTTCAAAACAGTGATGTTATTTTTTAATAAAAACAATCGCTCTTGATAATAACAATGAAAGAGGATGATATTGTGAATAAATCTCAATTAATCGATCAAATCGCAGCTGACGCTGACATTTCTAAAGCGGCTGCAGGTCGTGCACTAGATTCATTCATCGAGGCTGTTTCAGGCGCTCTAAAAGATGGCGATTCTGTAGCGCTAGTTGGCTTTGGTACTTTCTCTGTACGTGAGCGTGCAGCGCGTTCAGGTCGCAACCCGCAAACTGGTGAGACTATCCAGATTGCTGCAGCAAACATTCCTTCTTTCAAAGCAGGTAAAGCGCTGAAAGACGCAGTAAACTAATCATTAAAGATTAGTTGGTGAGAGATACCTAATCGCACTTAAATTGAATTTAGGTAACTTATCACCAGTTACTTCAAGTGAAAAAGCGTATCTGGTAAGATACGCTTTTTTTACATGAGCAGGGTTAATTTGTACCTGATCAGAATAGAGATAGATAAATGCTTGAGAAAATCAGAGAAGGTTCGCAGGGACCTGCAGCCAAAATTATTTTAGGCGCGGTGATTTTATCTTTTGCTTTAGCTGGGATCGGTGGTTATTTAGGACAAACCACAGAGCAACCCGTTGCAGAAGTAAATGGAGTTAAAATTAGCCAAACCGAATTCAGCCGTGCATATCAAAACGAACGTAACCGTTTAGAACAACAATTTGGTGAATACTTCGCACAGATCGCAGCTGATCCAAATTACATGGCACAAATTCGCCAAGGTGTAATCGACCGTTTAGTACAACAAGAATTGCAAACTCAACTAGCGGCAGAATTAGGTCTTCGTGTAAGTGACGAAAGTGTTCGTAAAGCAATTTTAGAAATGCCTTACTTCCAAGTAGGCGGCCAGTTCAGCAACGACCGCTACTTACAAGTCATTCGTCAAATGAATTTCCAACCAGATGCTTTTCGTGAATATTTACGCGAAGACATGACACGTAGCCAATTAGTTGGTGCGGTTGCTGGTACTGATTTCATCTTAGAAAACGAATTAAACAATAGCGTAGCTCTACAACAGCAAACACGTAGCATCGACTATCTTGTTGTGACAAAAGAATCATTACAAGAAGGCATTGCAGTAACAGAGCAAGAAATTGCTGATTACTATGAATTAAATCAACCGCAATTCTTAGCGCCAGAGCAAGTATCTGTAAGCTATATCGATTTAAATGCTGCCACCTTAACACTTGATTCAAGTGTTTCAGAAGAAGACATCAAAGCTTACTACGACCAAAACAGCGCACAATATGTTGAGCCTGAAAAACGTCGTGTATCACATATCTTAATTGATAACAGTGAAGACGATGATGCCGCAAAAGCGAAAGCTGAAGAGCTACTAGCGCAGCTACAAAACGGCGCTGATTTTGCTGAGCTAGCTGAGACATCTTCTGATGACGTAGTTAGTGCTGAAATGGGCGGTGACCTTGATTGGATTGAACGTGACATGATGGACCCTGCGTTTGAAGATGCAACTTATGCACTTGAAAACAAAGGTGATATTTCTGACGTTGTAGAATCTGAGTTTGGTTATCACATTATCAAGCTTACTGATATTCAAACGCAGCAAGTTAAACCATATGCTGACGTTAAAGATGAGCTTCGTGCTGAACTTGAGCGTACTAAGAAAATTAATGCGTTCTATGAAAAGCAAACTCAAATGGGTGAGCTAGCGTTCGAGATTTCAGATACCTTAATTGATGCAGCAGAAGCTGCAGGCGTTGAAGTACAGAAAACAGAACTAGTAACTCGTAATGCGTTACCTGAGCCGCTTAACAACCCACAAGTTGTGGCTGCTATTTTCTCACCTGAGGTGCTAGAAGATCGCATGAACTCAGAAGTAATTGAAGTAGGTGATGAGCATGCTGTTGTTGTTCGTGTAAATGATCACAAAGCAGCGACAACGAAAGCTCTAGCAGATGTATCTGAGCAAATTAAATCGACTTTGGTTGCACAAAAAGCATCTGAGCTTGCTAAAGAAAAAGCGCGCACACTTTACGCTGATATTGAAGCAGGTAAGAGCTTAAACGAGGTTGCACAAGCTGAAGGCTTAACAGTACGCCAAGAAGCTGCACTGGGTCGTCAAGCTTACACTGTGTCACCAGCGATTGTTCAACAAGCTTTCAAAATGGCTCACCCACAAGGTGCACCAGAGGTTGAAGTTGTTGACCTAAACAATGGCGATGCGGCAATTGTTGCGCTAAAAGCAGTTAATCCAGCGGCTGACGTTGAAATTAACGAGCAACAAAAGCAAAACATCACGATGGCTCAAGTGAATAAAAACTACATGGTATTTATTGCAGCACTAAAAGCACAAGCTGAAGTGCAAGTACCACAAGCGACTCAAGCTGCTGAATAGTTAGCAAAATGAGTTAAATAAAAGGCGCCTACTGGCGCCTTTTTTGTTACCTTTGTAGGTAATTCCAACTCGTGAATTGGTATCAAAAGGAGCATTTATGGAGTACAGTCAAATAGAGCAGCTACCAAGCGCTGAAGAATACTGTGATATGCGCCTTAAAGCTGGCTTATCAGCACGTTCATTAGCGGCTGCAAAGGCGGGATTGCCAAACTCTCTTTATTCTATTTGTATTCGTAAAAACGATGAGTTGATTGGCATGGGCCGTGTAATTGGTGATGGTGGCTGTAATTTTGAAGTGGTTGATATTGCAGTCGCACCAGAATATCAAGGCCAAGGGTTAGGACGTGTCATTATGGAACATATTGACCGTTACATTGAATCTGCCGCCTTTGAAGGTAGTTATGTCACTATGGTGGCTGACAAACCAGGCTTTTATGAAAAGCTTGGCTACAAGTTTGTCGCACCACAAAGCCAAGGGATGTATAAAAAGTTTTGAGTATCATAGACAAAAAAAGCGCAGATCATTATACATGGGGTAACAATTGCGACGGTTGGCATTTGGTAAAGTCTAATGCGCTGAGTGTTATTCAAGAGCATGTCCCAGTAGGTGAGGCTGAAGTAAAACACTATCATAAGCATGCCGAACAATTTTTCTTCGTACTTAGTGGCTGTGCCACCATTGAACTTGATGGCCAAATACACAAACTCACTGCGCAACAAGGTTTGCATGTAAGTGCTGGACAAGTTCATCAGCTAAGTAATCAAGGTACTGAACCACTGCATTTTATCGTTACATCTACACCACCAAGTCATGGTGACAGAGAAGAAGTGTAAAAGCTGTAAGGTAAAAGAGTAGAGTTAATAGAGATATCAACATGCTCGCGTAGGAGGCGTTTTTAACGCCGAATCAAACTGACAGCTCACTGTCAGCAATTCAACAATTTCTGCGTTACGCTTGATTGCGGGTTTTGAAAAATCGCTTCGGTTTGGCCGTATTCAACAATCTCACCGTGATCAAGTACTACGAGTTGGTCGCTTATGTGGCGCACCAGACTTAGATGATGAGTAATTAGCACATAGCTAAGCCCGGTATCTTTTTGTAGACGCAGTAATAAGTTTACCGTTTGTGCGCGCACAGATGGGTCTAGAGACGATAATGCTTCATCGAGCACTACCACTTTAGGATCTAAAATTAAAGCTCTTGCAAGCGCTATACGTTGCAATTGGCCACTACTAAACATATGCGGGTAATAGTATTGATGATCTAATAGCAATCCAACTTTTGCGAGGGTTTGCTTTATTTTATCTTCACGCTCTTCTTTGTTTAAGTCAGTGTTGTACTGTAAGCAGTCGTTAAGCATGTCACCAATGGTTAAACCCGGATTCAACGACGCCTCAGAATCTTGGAATATCATACGGATGTGGCGACAGTCATTATCACGTAAGCCATCATTTTCGATGATATTACCATCGAGTAGAATTTGTCCTTTATCGGCGTTATCGGCTCCAGAGAGCAATTTAGCTAAGGTACTTTTGCCTGAGCCTGTTTCCCCGATAATCGCAATGGTTTCGCCTTGACCTAAACAAAACGAAATATCTTTTAAAACAGAGAAGCGCTTACGTGAAAATAAGCCAGCACGTAGGTTGAAACTCTTTGATAACGCTTGAACTTTGAGCAGTGGTTGCATTATTTCATCGCCTTAATCAATGGGAAATGACAGGCATAACTATGGCTATGATGCTTGGTTAACTTAGGTGTAACCACACATTCTTTTTGCGCTTGCGGGCATCGTGGGCCTAATCGGCAACCTATTGGCAAATGCTGTAAGGTTGGAATGGTGCCTTTTAATGCATAAAACGGTTCTTTGTGTGCTAGACCTTGCTCATAGTCAGGCAAACTTTTCAAAAGTGCTTGAGTATATGGATGGTATGGCTGACTAAAGATGCGATTAGTTGGACCTGCTTCAACCATTTGTCCGCAATAAAGTACATGCATGCCATGAGACCAGTCGATGATTTCTTCAAGCTCGTGAGAGATCATTAAAATTGACATATTCTTTAGCTGATTCAAGCTTTTTAATAGCCTAAATACTTGTGCGCGAGTGGTACTTTCAAGTGCAGTTGTTGGCTCATCGGCAATTAATAGCTTAGGAGTACGGGCAATTGCCATCGCAATCATCACTTTTTGACATATACCTTCAGAGAGTTCATGGGGGTAGCTGTCGAGCACTTTTTTATGATCTTTAATACCCACTTTATGAATTAACGCTTTTACTCTATCTTTACGCTGTTTATTACGCTTTAAGAAAAAGCCGCTGATGGCCTCAGCGGGTAGGGTTTCGGCAATTTGATCAAATATTTTTGCAGTAGGGTCTAGGCAGCGGCTTGGGTCTTGGTAGATCATAGCAATGTCTTGACCCACCAGTTTACGGCGCTGCTCGTTAGATAAGCGCATCAAATCAACACCACGCCAGTGCATGCGATCTGCGGTGATATGCCAGCGTTTGTTCAAAACCCCAACAATGGCTTTTGCAATTAAGCTTTTACCAGAGCCAGACTCGCCAACCAAAGCATGCACTTCACCTTCTTTTAAGGTCATGCTGACCCTATCAACCGCACGAATTACGGTTTCTGAGGTGCGCAACTCTATCGTGAGATTGCGAATATCGAGTAATTGCATATTAGTCGGCCTTACGTTCTTTAAGCACTTGGCGTAAACCGTCACCTACTAAATTGGTAGACAGTACTGCTAAAAATAATAATACGCCCGGTAAGCCAACAGTCCAAGGGGCAAGGTAAATTAAACCGAGATTTTCAGCCAAAATAGCGCCCCATTCTGTGGTTGGGGGCTGGGCGCCAAGTTTTAAAAAGCCAAGTGCCGAGATATCCAAAATAGCGGTAGAAAGCGCCATGGTAAAAATAACCACAATATGCTCGTAAATATTTGGAAAGATACCACGGGCGAGAATATGCCAGTTGGATGCGCCATCAAGTTTGAATGCTGTGATGTAATCCTTGTTAAGCTCTTCAACAATTAAGTTACGTACCGAGTGAATAAACTGTGGCAATAAAGCTAAAATAATCGCCCATACTGTATTCATTAAGCCCGGGCCAAGAATCGCGATAATAATAATTGCCAGTAACAGCGATGGAATAGATAACGTAATATCGAGTAAGTGATTTAAAAAGCTTGAGCGAATACCGTGGCTAATACCAGCAAAAGTACCCACTAATACCCCAATCACGGTGGTTATTAAAGCTGCCACGACCGACAAACCAAAAGTATAAGTTGCACCATTCATTAAACGCGATAACACATCACGACCTAAATCGTCGGTGCCTAATAAAAAGCGCACATCACCAGCGTCATGCCAAGATGGCGGTAACAATAAAGCATCGCTGTGTTGTTGATTTACACCATAGGGTGCAAGCAGTGGTGCAGATACTGCCAGTAATACTAAAGCGATAAACAACCATAAGCCAACAAGGGCTGGGTGATTAGTCTTAAACTTTTTCCAAAATCGCGCTAGTGGCGATTTATTCGACTCTTCAGAGAATAAATTAAACTTTGCCATGAGCTTGGTTCCGCGATAGTGGGTCGAATAAGGTGTAAGTGAGCTCAGCAATAATTGTAGCTAAAATGACAAACATAGATACAGCGAGTAAGCCGCCTTGAATAGCTGGGTAGTCGCGTTGATAAATACTATCGATAAGCCAACGACCAATGCCTGGCCACGAGAAAATAACCTCGGTGATCATCGCAAGGGTGATCAAGGTACTAAACTGTAAACCGATTTGTTTAATAACCGGTAGCAGCGCATTACGTAGTGCGTGATGAATAATCAGCTGTGCACGGTTTAAGCCCTTTGCCCGCGCCGTTTTAATATAGCTTTGATCGAGTACTTTCAACATTGAGTCTCGGGTAAAGCGCACTAGAACAGTGGTTGGATACATAGCAAGGACTATAGTTGGCAGGGTTAAATGGTGTAAAGCATCTAAAAACGCCATACCATCATATGGAAAGTTACCTAGCATGATATCAATTAAAATAAAGCCAGTAACAGGCTCAATCTCGTAAAGTAGGCCCATACGACCCGACATAGGAAACCAGCCTAGTTGCAGTGAAAAAACCATAATTAACAAAAGAGCTAGCCAAAAAACCGGCATTGAGTAGCCGATAAGTGTGCCTGAGTTAATAAATTTGTCTGGCCAACGTTTGTAGTAAGCTGAAGCTAAGATACCCCCTGGTACGCCAACAGCAACAGAGACAAACAACGCATAAAGGCTTAATTCGAGCGTTGCAGGAAACAAGTCTTTAATATGCTGAAATACACTCTCGCCAGATGCAAAAGAGACCCCCCAATCACCCTGAATAATGCGCTCTAAAAAGGCAAAATATTGCACTATGTAGTTTTCGGTAAAATGAAATCTTTCTTCAAGTGCACTGGTTTGCGAGAAGGTACTATTGGTAATACCGCTTAAGTTAGTAAGCGCATCACCAGGAAACAAAAAGCTTAATGAGAATGTAAAGATGCTCAGAGTTAACATCATAAACATTAAGAGCGCCAGGCGGCGAAGAATATAATCTAGGATCATTATTCTTTCCTCGCGTTAGCTAATGAAATACCACCGAAAGGGCTCAAACTGATGCCTTTTACATCACTACTTGCTGCCTGAAAGCGCATGCCATGGGCAATAGGTAAGATAGGGAGCTCTTGTACTATAATCCGCTGTGCCTGATTATAATATTCTTTACGTTTTTCAAGATCGGTTGTGTCGAGAGCTTGTGTGAGTAACAAATCAAATTCAGGGTTACACCAATTAGACGGATTTTTACCACTAAAGGTAGCTGTACAGCTTAATAATGGACTCATAAAGTTATCAGGATCCGGCGTATCGGCAGCCCAACCTAACAATACGCTATCGTGGCGATGCTCGCCAACCCGTTGTAAAAAGGTATTCCACTCGTATTCGACGATATTAACGTTCACACCAATTTTGCGTAAATCGCTTTGCATCAGCTCAGCCATTTTTCGGGCATTAGGGTTATAAATACGACTTACGGGCATGGCCCAAATGTTCATATCAAAGCCATTTTTGTAGCCAGCTTCAGCGAGCAATGTTTTGGCAAGGGCTGGGTTAAATTCAGGCATAGCCTTTTGTGCTTCAAAAGCCCAAGAAGCTGGAGGAAGTAAAGACTGAGCCTTAATACCGTTACCGTAATATACCGCTTGCATGATTTTATCGATATCAATGGCGCTTGCGAGTGCTTGGCGTACACGTACATCATCAAAAGGCGGGCGCTCAGTGTTAAAGGCCCAATAACCAATGTTTAAGTTTTGTTCTTTTTGAACTTTAATGTCTTCACGTTGCGATAAAATACTAAGCTGCGCACTGCTTGGGTGCGCAGTAACATCACACTCTTTAGTGAGCATCTTGGCAACCCGGGTTGTCCCGTTTGGCGTAATGTCATACACCAGTTGCTCAAGTACTACAGGGTGTTTCCAGTAGTCAGGGTTACGGTAATAGCGAATTAAACGATCGCGACGATACTCTTTATATACATAAGGGCCAGTACCCACAGGGTATTGGTCAAATAAGTTTTCTTGATTTCGCGCTTTAAGTTGCATGGCGTATTCTTCAGATAACACCACAGCAAAGTCTGTTGCAAGGTTTGCTAAAAAGCTGCTTTCAGCATTATAAAGCTCAAACCGTACTTGGTAATCAGAAACACGAACAATGCGACGAATGAGCTGGTCAATACCAACACTTTGAAAATATGGGTAACTGGCTTCGCCAACAAAGTGATAGGGGTTGTAGACGTCGAATAAGCGGCTAAAGGTAAAAATTACATCATCTGCGTTAAAATCACGACTTGGGGTGAAGTATTTAGTGGTATGAAATTTAACTCCTTTACGTAGGGTAAAGGTGATTGCTTTGCCGTCTGGGCTAATTTTCCAATCGGTTGCTAATTCTGCCTGAAATTCAGCAGACACCGGATCAATACTCAGTAGTCGGTCATAAAGCTGGTTAGCGATAATATCGATAGTTGAACCAGTCGTCGTCACTTGAGGATTAAACGACACAGGGTTTGCTTCAGCGCAATAGACCAAGCCCTGGTTTTTTTGTTCTGTGGTTTTTTCTTCGCTATCTAGGCAGCCTACTAAGCACACCAAAGACAAAGCAAGTAACGGTTTAAACACCTGATTAGCCTCTAACTATTGCTGCTGATCTAATAAATTGTATTTTTTCAAATAGCCACGTAATTGATGATACGTTAATTCTAAGTGTTCTGCAGTTTTCTTTTGGTTAAATTGACTATGTTCAAGCGCTTTTTTAATCACATCAATTTCAAAGTCATTAGACAGTTGCTTTAAATTGCAAGGAAATTGAATTTCAGGCTTACTCAGTGTCACCGCTTCTTGATTTTGTGTTGTTGTAATAGGCGCAGCTTCTACACTTGCAACTGGGACACTGCTCACTGCCGCTTTAACGCGCTGTTTAGGTCTATACTTACTCGCAAACGGGTCTAAAACAATCTGGTGAACGGGAATATGTTCGTTACCATGGCGATATAAACTACGTTCAACCACATTTTTTAATTCACGGATATTACCAGGCCATTCATAAGACTGAAGGGTTTCGATGGCGCTCCGAGTAAAGCCACTAAATAACTCCCATTCAAGATCACGGGCCATATTGATAGCAAATTGTTCTGCAAGTAGCATGATATCCTCTTGGCGTTCACGCAGTGGAGGCAGAGTAATAACATCAAAGGCGAGACGGTCGAGTAAGTCGCTTCTAAATTCGCCTTGCTCAGCAAGAGTCGGTAAATCTTCATTGGTTGCACAAACGAGGCGGGTATCGACTTTAACGGTTTGCTTACCACCGACACGTTCAAATTCGCCGTATTCAATAACGCGTAGTAGCTTTTCTTGCACCATGGCTGAGGTATTGGCTAATTCGTCAAGGAATAGAGTACCGCCGTTAGCACGCTCAAAGCGGCCTTCATGGCGTTTGCTAGCACCAGTGAACGCGCCACTTTCATGGCCAAATAATTCACTTTCAAGTAGATTTTCATTAAGCGCTGCGCAGTTAAGCTTTATATAGTTTTGTTCCCAACGCTTAGATAAAAAGTGCAAACGCGCAGCAATGAGCTCTTTACCCGTACCGCGCTCACCAATAATCAGTACAGGTTTTTCCAAACTTGCTAGTTGTGACACTTGATCAAGTACACTTAAGAAACTGTCAGATTGGCCGAGTAAATTATCCTGTTGGCGAAATTGGCTCATATTCCCTAACTCTTAGTCATTTTTACTAAGATCTAGTGTATTTCATTATCTTCGAGAACTAAAGAAATTTATAAATTTAGTTTAACTGTTTGAATATATTAGGTTATTCTAGCTTTATAAAAGTTGGCAAGCATATTGATACTAGATATACCAACTGATTAAGTTAAAACACCAAAGAGGTAAATGTTATGGGAATTTTTTCACGTTTTGCAGACATCGTTAATTCTAATATCAATGCCATCTTAGATAAAGCAGAAGATCCAGAAAAAATGGTTCGCCTGATCATCCAAGAGATGGAAGATACATTAGTAGAAGTTCGCTCTACATCAGCAAAAACACTTGCTGAGAAAAAAGAGCTAGTACGTCGCGTTGAAACTTTGAAAGTTCAAGTTGCAGACTGGCAAGAAAAAGCTGAATTAGCACTAAGTAAAGACCGTGATGATTTAGCACGCGCAGCACTGATTGAAAAGCAAAAGTCAGCAGACGCAGTAGCTGCAGTTGAAACTGAGCTTGAACATGTAGAATCTCATATCGAGAAGCTACAGCAAGAAGTAAGCACGCTACAAGAGAAGCTAGCTGATGCAAAAGCGCGTCAAAAAGCAATCATCTTACGTCAGCGTTCTGCTGAATCGCGTCTTGAAGTTAAAAAAGCACTCGACAGTTCTAAAGTTGAAGACGCTTTAAACCGCTTCGAACGTTACGAAACTAAGATCGATGGTCTAGAATCACAAATAGAGTCTTATGATCTTGGTAAAAAATCATTAGCTGACGAAATTGCTGGTCTTCAGCAAGACGAAAAGATTGATGATGAGCTAGCTGAGCTTAAGAAAAAACTAGCAGATAAAAAATAATAAATGGGGGCGTGTCCCCCAATGCTTAAACACATAACGGATTGACAGGAGAGTACCATGTTCGACGCAGAAGTTTTGATGGCACCCATTATTGTTTTTATGGTGGTTGTTGCCCCACTTTGGCTAATTTTACATTACCGTAGTAAAAAGCAAGTGAGCCAAGGTTTAAGTGAACACGAACATCGCCAGCTGTTAGAGCTTGCACAAAAAGCAGATAAAATGGCAGAACGTGTTGAAACATTAGAAGCCTTACTAGATCAAGAGGCTCCGCAGTGGAGACGTAAAGTATGAGTACCAAACGCGAATTATTTAGAGACGCAGAGCGCGGTAAAATAGCTGGCGTGTGCGCAGGTATCAGCGACTACTTTAACATGGAGCTTTGGCTGGTACGTATTTTAGTCGTGACAGCAGTGCTATTATCAGGTGGTCCATTTATTGTTGTTGCTTACATTGCTGCTTGGTTTATTTTAGATAAAAAACCAGTAGAAAAAACAGAGAAAAGCACAGACAGCATCCATCAAGACCCGCTTGAAGTAAAGTTTAAAGTATGGCAAAAAGGGGAACCACCTCGCCGTGCATTGCAAGACTTAAAAGATCGTCTTGCTCGAGTTGATGGCCGTTTACAAGAGATGGAACGCTATGTCACATCAACAGAATTTACGGTTAGCCGTGAAATCAACAAACTTTAAAGGACATATACGCACCTTGTTTGCATCCTGATACCAAGCGCAAATAAGGTGCTAGACACTTTATGAGCCAATCATTTGCAAAAAACACCTTTAATTCGTTAAAAAATAAAGCGGAAAAAGCCCTTCATCGTAGTTTAGATCAACACGTGAAGTTAGCCGTCACAGGGTTAAGTGGCAGCGGTAAAACCGCGTTTATTACCGCCTTGGTTAAACACTTAACCAGCCAAGCTGACGATAAAAACTTACCTTTTTTTGATGTGATGCGTGAAAAACGCCATATCGCTACAAAAATAGTGCCGCAGCAAGCACTGACAATTCCTACATTTGAATATACTAATGCATTATCAGCGTTATTACCTGCTGAAGGTGAGCCTGCATGGCCTGCATCCACTGAGCGTATAAATACTTTACGTTTGGCAATTAAATACCAAAGTAACTCGGGGCTGCGTGGTCACTTTGCTCCGCAATCAACACTTTATTTAGATATTATTGATTATCCAGGTGAGTGGTTACTTGATTTGCCAATGCTAGAGCAATCCTTTGCTGATTGGTGTGAATTACAATATTCACTGTTGCAGCAAACAGCGCGTAACGAAAAGGCTAAGCCATTTTTAGCAGCCCTCGCTGAACTTGATTTATCAGCCAGTGTTGATGAGAGCAAGCTTGCTGATGTCGCTGCGCTTTACCAGCAGTTATTGGTTAGCCTTAAACAAGATACCAAACTTGCTATGCTACAACCTGGGCGCATGCTAATGCCCGGTGAGCTAAAAGGAGCACCGTTACTGCAGTTCTTCCCGGTTGCGAGTGTGCCTGACGATATAACCGAGGGGTCAAATTTAGCGCATCTTAAAAAGCGCTATAAAGCCTATGTAAAAGAGGTTGTAAAACCTTTTTACGAGCAGCATTTTCGTCATTTTGACCGACAAATTGTGCTGGTGGATGTGCTCAGTGCCTTGAATGAAGGTAGCGAAACGCTGCATGAGCAAAGCCGTGTTATTAACCAATTACTGGCGCACTTTAATTATGGTGAAGCAAGCTTCTTTAAACGTTTGTTTAAACCAAACATCGACAAGCTACTGTTTGCGGCCAATAAGTCAGATCATATTAGTGCTCAGTATCACAAAGATTTAGCACTGTTGCTTGATTCAATCGTGCATGACCAAACGAATCACTTAAAGTTCGAAGGTGTGCAAATCGAAACCATGGCAATGTCATCTATCTGCGCAACAGAGCCGCGCCAAGTGGCTGAAAAAGGCCAGCAGTTAGCTTGTATTTATGGTAAACCTTTGGGCGAGCAAGAATGGCTAACGTATTTACCGCCTCAGCCACCATCACGCCTTCTCAACAAACAAGAGTGGCCAAAACAAGGCTTTGAGTTCTTATCGTTTTCGCCACTGCCATGTCCTGATAAACGGTTAAAGCATATTCGTTTAGATCATGTCATGCAGTACCTGATAGGAGACAAACTAACATGAGTGAGCAACCTAAGGAGATGAGTTTTCAGGCTGGTCGTCGTATTTCAAGCTCAGCAAGCAATGAGGCTCCTACAAAGGAGTTAACCGTTGCAAAAGTCATAGAAAACGCAGAATTTATCGACACAGAGGACGAACTGCAAGATAGCATTGAACTTGAGCCTGTGTATAAAAAGTCAAAGTGGCAAACCTTAAAAGGGGTGTTTGTTGTTAGCTTTTTAGTTTTAGTGTTACTTGAGTTTGCAATGTCATTATTTGTGACGTTCCAACAATCGATTATTTTAGGTTCCGTCTATTTAACAGCTGTTCTCAGTGGTGTGCTACTGATTGCCCGTGTTATTTGGCGCGAGTACCGCATGTTGAGAAGTTTAAAGCGCAATCAATTGCATCGAACCGAGGCTGACCGCTTACTAAACAGTGAGCAAGTAGGTGAAGCACTACCATGGCTTGAAAAGCTTAATAAACATCAGGAACTGACTGGGTTTGAAGAGTTTAAGCAGCAAATAGCAAGTCATCATACAGATAAAGAAATCATGACATTATACGCTGATAGTTTATTGGTGAGCCAAGATCAACAAGCGAAAAAACTGATTAACCGTTTTGCTACTGAGTCCGGTTTATTGGTTGCGCTAAGCCCGCTGGCTTTAGTCGATATGATGGCAGTTTTATGGCGAGGCACTAAGTTAATTGAACAAATTGGCCGGATCTACGGTATTGGTTTTGGTTACGCAAGCCGTATTAAGTTGTATCGTTTATTAGTGAAACAAGTGCTGTTTGTTGGTAGTGCAGAGTTAGTCTCAGATTTAGCGGCAACGGCACTGAGCGCTGAATTATTGGGAAAATTGTCGGGGCGTGCAGCACAAGGGCTAAGTGCAGGTATTTTTACCGCGCGTATAGGTTATAAAGCAATGGAGCTTAGCCGCCCGTTACCTCGCTTAGAGCATAAGCGTAGCTTGCTAAAAGAAACTGCCAATAGTATTGCCCGTAAAATTGCCTCACGCACGAGCGATAAAGAGACCGAAAATACAAAATGACAACTTTTGTGTACAGTTAATAAAAACTGCTGAGTGATATTTAGCCATCTGAGCATCCGGCATGCTTGTGCATCTTGGGTATCTACGTTTTATTTATGAGTATGAAGTACTGATAATAAAAACGAGAACACACAATGACTAAGCATCACTTACATACACAATGTATTCATGGTCCAGAAAAACCAAATGACCCACATGGCGCACTGAGTGCGCCACTTTACCAAACCTCTACCTTCTCTTTTGCTAATGCCGCCCAAGGTGCAGCCCGATTTGCTGGTGAAGAGCAGGGCTTTATTTATACCCGTTTAGGTAATCCGACAACCCAAGAGCTAGAACAGAAAGTGGCTCAGTTAGAAAACTGTGAAGCGGCTGCTGCAACGGCTACAGGTATGGGAGCAGTGTCTGCGTCTATACTTAGCTTTTTACAACAAGGTGACCACTTAGTGGCATCAAGCGCGTTATACGGCTGTACCTTTGCATTTTTTGCTCACATGCTGCCGCGCTTTGGTATTGAAGTCACTTTTGTTGATATGACCAACGAAGCTGAACTTCGCGGGGCGGTAAAAGCAAACTCAAAAATGATTTTTGCAGAAACACCAATTAATCCGACCATGGCGGTGCTTGATCTAAGTTTAATTGCCGATGTTGCCAAGCAGCATCAACTGATAAGCGTTATCGACAATACATTCCTAACTCCATTGCTACAGCAACCGACCTCGTTTGGCATTGATATTGTGGTACATAGCGCAACTAAATACCTAAATGGCCACGGTGATGTGGTGGCAGGGCTAGTTTGCGGTACAGAAGAGCATATCAATTTGATAAAAATGACGGTGCTAAAAGATATTGGTGCAACGATTAGCCCGCATGATGCATGGTTAATTAATCGTGGTTTAAAAACCCTAGCTGTGCGCATGGAGCGCCACTGCGCGAGTGCTCAAGTTGTGGCTGAATATTTAGAGCAACACCCGCTAGTAAGCCAAGTTTATTACCCGGGGCTTAAATCACACCCGGGTCACAAATTTATTGGCTCACAGATGAAAGCTGCTGGTGGTGTTATAGCCTTTGAAATTAAGGGCAGCCTCGAAGATGGCGAAACATTTATAAATAACACCCAGCTTTGCACGCTTGCGGTTAGTTTAGGGGATGCTGAAACCCTTATTCAACACCCGGCATCGATGACACATTCGCCTTATACACCTGAAGAAAGAGCGGCTGCTGGGATTAGTGATGGCCTAATTCGATTATCTGTTGGTCTAGAAGATGTTAACGATATTATTAACGATCTTAAAACTGCATTTACATTCATCGGATAGGTTGTAATTATAAGTTTACGACAATACCTTCTTTAATCCCTTTAAATATGGGGTGTGTAAACTTTTGGATCCTTTGCTGTAATTTAATGTTTACGTTAAGGCTGTTTCTGCAAACCTCGGAAACAGCCTTAACTATTAAAATTTCGCTTACTTTTACATAGTATCGACTTAACAAGTTAATGAGATTCTGATCAATGCTGATCAAGATTTAACGAAGAAGGTTATTATGGCTAAAGCAAGTAATTACACCTCCAAGCAACCTGATGAAAATGGGGTTATCCATTGGAGCGAAGAAGAAAATAAAATATGGTCAGAGCTAGTTGCTCGCCAACTCGCTTGCATAGAAGGTAAAGCCTGTGATGAATATTTAGCAGGTCTTAAGAAAATTAATTTACCAACAGATCGTATTCCACAACTTAGTGAACTCAACGAAGTGCTACTCGAAACAACGGGTTGGCAAGTTGCGCCTGTTCCGGCACTGATCGATTTTGATGAGTTCTTTCGATTATTAGCAAACAAGCAGTTCCCAGTAGCGACTTTTATTCGCAGCCGTGAAGAGTTTGACTACTTACAAGAGCCAGATATCTTCCACGAGATTTTTGGTCACTGTGCTATGCTTACCAACCCAGCATTTGCTGAATTTACACACAAATATGGTCAGTTAGGTTATGCCGCTGAAAAGAAAGATCGTGTTTATTTAGCACGCCTTTACTGGTTTACTGTTGAGTTTGGTTTAATGCAAACCGAACAAGGTCTGCGAATTTATGGTGGTGGTATTTTATCAAGCCCAGGCGAAACACAATATGTGTACTCAGATAAGCCAGAAATCAATGCGATGAACGTGCTTGATGTATTACGTACACCTTATCGTATTGATATTATGCAGCCTGTGTACTACACCATTAACTCAATCAATGACTTATTTGATATTTCACAAATGGATATCATGTCGCTGGTGAGTAAAGCAAAAGAATTAGGGCTACATGAGCCAAAGTTTCCTCCTAAAGAAAAATTAGCAAGTTAAGGATTTATAATGTCTTCATTAAGCACACAAAAGTGTGAAGCGTGTCGTGCGGATGCGCCTAAAGTATCTGATGCTGAATTAGCAGAATTGATCAAAATGATCCCAGACTGGGTTCCAGAAGTGCGCGACGGCATTATGCAATTAGAGCGTGTTTACAAGTTTAAAAACTTCAAGCAAGCACTTGAGTTCACTAATAAAGTGGGCGATATGGCTGAAGAAGAAGGCCACCACCCAGGTCTGTTAACCGAGTGGGGTAAAGTAACCGTTACTTGGTGGAGCCACTCTATCAAAGGGTTACACAAAAATGATTTTATCTGTGCAGCTAAAACAGACGATGTATTCGCTGCACTGTAAATTTTAAGTTCTGCCCAGAACGATAAAAGGCGTAACCTCAGGTTGCGCCTTTTTGCTTTTTTAGAGCCCAAGAATTAACATTAGGCTCTTATCTTTGCGAGAACACTAGAAAAGTAAATAATGAAAAACAAAGCGCTTATTCTGCCATTCCTACTCATTTTACTGCCCTTAATTGATAGCTTGTTTATCCCGCAAACATTTGGCATGCAATGGCATAGCCCTAAGCTGATGTATCAAATAGGCGTAGCGCTGATGATTGTAAAGCTCACTATGGTTGCCATCGGGCTTTGGTTATTACTCAAAGCAAAGCGCCTTTATATGGAAGCCAGTAAATCGACCCGTATGCTTAAATTTTCAGTATTTTTACTCGGCGGCTTACAAGTTGTGATAATGACTGCAATATGCTTTTGGTATTTAGTAGCGGGCACGCAAGCGAAACACTTTATGCTGCAAGATAACATTGCTGTATTTACCGCTGATTATGGCGTATTTGCCCCGGTACATCATGAGTTTTCATTTATATGCTTTGATGCCAATGGTTTTTACCATATGCAACCAATTGCCCAGCTACCTTGGCTTGGAACCTTTACTTTTACTAGCCAAGATTCACGTTTGATCATTCAACATAAAAACCAAAGCGGCGCGAATACTCAAGAAATTTCATTAAAAGGGTATGGCTGTTTGCAATAAAGCGGGAAGGTGTTTGGCGTTATGAGCTGTATTTTTTTTCAAAGAAAACAGTATTGGGATTTATATTGTCGAAACTGCCAGCTCTGAAAATATCCTCTAAAGCTGGCAGTCTATTTCTTACATGGCTTACTTGCTATTGCTTTACCTGAACTTCGACTTCTTGCCCGGTTTGTAGTTGCTCGGCGCCGCGCACTGCAACTTTATCGCCCGCATTTAAAGCGATGTTAGAAGTCGGGGTGACTTCAACAAGTTTATCTTTACCATTACCTACTTTTACGGGAACTTGCAGGGCTTTGTTGTCGTTGTCGATTTTGACGATATGGGTGCCTTTTTTGCGTAAGATAAGCGCATCGCGATTCACCAGTAGTACATCCCCTTTGCTTTTTAGTGGCACGGCTACATCAACCAGTTGGCCAATCGCCCATGTTTGCTCGGCGTCTCTTGGTAGTAGGGCGCGTACTTCTACAGTTTGTGAACGCGGATCGGTTGATGGGATCACCGCTGTTACGGTAGCTGTTGTCATATCAGGGGCTGATAAGTCGCCGGCTTGAATTGGTAACTCTATGCCTTTGTGTAAAAACTTTAAGTATTTAACAGGCACGTACAAACGCACTTCTAAGTTATTAATATCGAGAAGGGTGACCAGTTCATCAGCACGATTTATTTCGCGGCCAGCGCGTTTAAAACGCTCGCTGATCACGCCATCAAATGGGGCGCGAACGGTTGCACGGGAAAGCTGATCGTCTATCACTTTTAATTCAACCTTAGCCAGTGCGATATCAGATAACGCAAGGTCATGCTTATTTTGCATATCATCAACTTGGCTTGCTGCTGCACTGCTGGCTTTGGCGAGTTTTTGTAAACGAGCTAGCTCTTGTTGATATAAGCGTAAGTTTATTTTGGCGCGATTGAGCATTTCTTGCTGACGTGCTTTTTCAAGCTCAAGCGGTAAGGTATCCATACGTACGAGGGTGTCGCCACTTTTAACCAGAGTACCTGGCTCAACAACATATAATAAACGGCCGCTAACGCCTGCTGTTAGGGTTACATCATCTTTGCCATACAAAGTGCCACTGACTTCAATTTCGCTTGTCAGTGGAGCTTGTGTGACAGTTTCTACAGTAACCGGCACGACTGCAAAGGCATTAAATGCGATAAGGCTTATTAGCGCACAAAAGCGAGCGGTTAATTTACGAAAAGGTGTGTTCATTGTTTTAATACTCATTGATTCGATACCAAGCTTAAAGGCGTTTTTTCTGGTTGCTGTTTGTTATTAACGGGCGGCAGTTGTCTGCCAAGTTGCAATAAACTTGGCATTAATATCAAGGTGAATAGGGCACTAATGGCCATGCCACCGACAATCACAGTGGCAAGGCCACGGTAAATTTCTGATCCTACCCCCGGCATTAGCATCAGTGGCAGCATGCCAAATAAGCTGGTTAAGGTACTTAAGTAAACGGGTCGTGCGCGCAGTAGCACAGCTTGGCGAACAGCGTCTTCTCGGCTGAGTCCTGCAGCCATCGCGACACGGGTTTGGTCAACCAACAAAATGGCATTATTTACCACCAGACCGAGCAAGATAATAAAGCCAATCATGGTCAGTAAGTCGAGCGATTGGAAGGTAAATAAGTTAAGCACAAATAGAGCCAGTACACCGCCTGCAATTGCCAATGGCATGACCAGTAAAACTAACGCGCTATCTTTGGCTGACTTAAACAATGCGGTCATTAGCAAGAATAAAATAAACAGAGCCAAGATAAAGTTGATTGTCATCTCTTGCATGGCTGAATTCATCTTTTGTGCATTACCTGCCAAAATCGCGCCGGAGCTGTCGGGCAAACTTGCACGTACTTTTGGCATAACTTGCTCAGAAAGAATGGTTTGTGCTTGCTGCAAACTCATATCTGCTGGTGGTGTGACAACAATACTCACGGTACGGCGGCCATTAACACGTCTAAGTTGGGTTGGTCCCACGGTGCGTTCAATATTGGCAAGCTCGCCTAAGGTTTGAATACCTGAACGCGGGGTCACAATAGGAAGTGCTTTAAGCTCCTCAGGTGTTTGCCACGGAATACCGCGCAAAATTACATTCATGCGTTCGTTGCCATCAAAGTATTCATTAACAAATAACCCACCTGTGTAGGCTTGCACTGCTTGAGATACATCACGACGAGTTAGCCCAGCTTGGGTTATACGACGGTCATTGGGTGTGAGTCTAAGTTCTGGCTCTGCCATATCGAGTCGTGGTTGTGGCCTGGCTGTGGCGTTCGGCATAGCTTCGGTGACAGCTTGTAGCGCCACATTAGCACCAGCGATTAGCTCGTCCATATTCGGGCCTGTTAAATCTATATTGATATTACGACCATCACCGCCATTGGCCACTTGGATCATCGACCCTCTAAAGAAGAATACTTGGGTGTCGGGTAAATCAATGAAAATTTCTTCTCGGGCTACTTTCATTAATTCTTCAACGCGTTGTGGATCGGCAGAATAAATAAAGCCGCCAGCATTAGAACCAAACGCATAAAAGTTAAAGTCTTTAATACCCGGCTCTTTTTCGCCTGTGTAATAAGGCATTAAGCGCTTTTTGATACGCATCAGTAGCTCTTCTTCCATAAACTGCACATTGCCGCCAGGCGGGGTATTCAAGTTAAAGAAAAAGCCATCGGTTGGTGCACGCGGCATAAAATCAGTTTTCGGGAGCATGGTCATGGTCGCGACGAGTGAGCCACCTAATAACGAAACAATCCATACTATTTGTTTCACGCGGGTATTGGTAAGCGCCATGATGAAGTTAGTTAGCTTGTGCCAATATTCACGATAAGGATCTGCTTTGAGCTCTTTGTCTGGCCAAAAGTGGTTAGCCAACGGAATAAGTGTAATTGCGCAAATCATAGAGGCAATTACAGCAATGGATAAAGTGAGCGCTAAGTCAGAGAATAACTGCCCTTCAATACCTGCCATAAATAAAATAGGCAAGAAAATAGCAACGCTGGTGGTGGTTGAAGCAAATAAAGCGCCTGTTACTTGAGCAGCGCCTTTTAGCGCGGCTTTTTTACTATCAAAGCCTTCGCTTCTGAGTCTTGCGATGTTTTCTTGCACTATGATGGCGGCATCAAGTACTAAGCCTACAGCAAAGGCAAGGCCCGCCAGTGAAATAACATTTAAGCTGCGATCAAAAATATTCAACGTTAAAAACGCAACTAACAAAGAGACAGGAATTGTCGCTGCAATCACAAACGTGGCTTTTAAGCCTCTAAAGAACAGCCACAAGATTAAACACGACAGCAAAACACCTAGGCCTAAGTTACTTTTAACCAACGACAAGGCATTACGAATATGCACAGAGGCATCAAAACTTAATTCAATCGATAAGCCATTTTCGGCCAGCGGCCCTTCGTTGAGCTCTTTAATGGCAAGGTTAATGTCGTCAAGTAGGGCAACGGTATTGGCTTCGTTAGCGCGCGAAATACGAATGTAATACGCAGGTTTACCGTTTCGGCCACTCATTCCTAAACGGTCAGAAAAAGTGCGTTCTACACTTGCTATATCGCCAAGGTAAATGGGTCTGTCGCCTGAATAGCCAACGCGCATTTGTGCCATGCTCGATAAATCATATTGCCCCGTAAAGCGTACTGTATATTGACGACGGCCAACATTAGCTAGGCCACCGGAAGTATCGCGTGAGCTGGCTAATACATTACTGATTTGGTCAAGGCTGACGCCCAGTGCGGCGGCTTTGTGAGGGTCAAAGGTAATACGTAATTCTTTTGGTCGTTCACTGGCTAAATCAACACGGGCAACTCCAGATATACGTGCCAAACGGGGCTCAACAAATTCATCGATTTGTTTTTGGAACTGCGCCATGTCTAAATCAAGGCTGTCGCTATTAAAGTCTTTCGGGGTGACCAGTAACGTTGCTGCGGCTTCACCATTATTACCGCCAGCAAATACCACAGGATCAAATGCATCTAATGGCAGGGGCGGCGCTTGGTTAAGGCTAGTTAACACATCAAGCATTGCCTGCTGCATGTTTTGCCCAACAGCAAAAGTCAACGTGATAGAGCCATTACCACGGTTAATGTAAGTATTAACCTCTAGCGCACCCGGGGTGTTTTTTACTGCGTTCTCGAGCGGCTCAATGATCACCGATTCAATCTCTTCAGGCGCAGCTTGGCGCCAGCCAGAAAAAATAGTGATCTGCGGCTGCTCAATATCTGGTGTGAGCTGAATTGGCAGCTTAAAAATGCTCAACATGCCAAACAACATAATCAACACCAAGATGACAATAACACTCGCAGGGTTTTTCAGCGAACTACGTGTCAGATTCATTGTGTGTGTTCCAAAATCAGTTTGTGTGCATTGTAGTGCGATGTAAAAAAAGTGCCAGTGAGGTAAAGGAAATGTATGTCAGAAGTAACGCTGAATGGCCTTAATTACGCGATAAAATGTGTATTTGAAATAAGATGTAACAATTTAACAAGGGGAGCTTTAAGTTTTAAGCCCTAAGCTTTAACTAAAAAGCCTGAAACTAGTCGGCAGTATCTTCTCGAAGCAGGTTGGTAACGTTTTGCTCAAACACACGTTTTACTTCTGCACTGTAGTTATTGTGGTCATTAATGGTGATAAAGGGATTAGTGAAACTAACATCGCAGAAAGTTGTATAACACTGGATTTTAACAGCAACTCGATCTGGGGTTGCAAGGCTATCTAGGGTTGTTTGTAATGCATCAAAAACATATTCTTTGTGAACGTGTGATGTTAAAGCAACTTCAAGTTTTTTGACCTCAACGCGATGTGAATTTGTATCTGTTACAAACAACTCGTATAGGTAGCTACGTGATACAAACAGCAAGATTGCCACAAGATAGAATAATCCTGTGTAATAAAATAACTCTGTGTGGGTAAAACTCCGAAAAGATTTAAACATTTCCACTATTATTTTGTTTGTTTTTTATACTAAAACATATTTTTGAGCGTATCTCAATAAACTAGCTAAAAATCACTGCATTACAGATAATAAAAAAGCGCGAAACTAGTTAGTATCGCGCTTCTTATCTCTAAAACTTAAAGCTCAGTCTTGTTATTCATCAATCGAGCGAAGTAGGGCATTAATACCTACTTTTTCACGAGTTTGTTGATCAACTTTTTTCACTATGATGGCAGCGTATAGGCTGTGTGAACCATCTTTTGATGGCAAAGAACCTGGAACAACAACCGCACCGGCTGGTACTCGGCCGTAATGGATTTCGCCAGTTTCACGGTCATAGATACGTGTGCTTTGGCTGATGTAAACACCCATTGAGATAACCGCGCCTTCTTCAACTACAACGCCTTCAACAATCTCAGAACGCGCGCCAATAAAGCAGTTGTCTTCGATGATAGTTGGGTTTGCTTGAAGTGGCTCAAGTACGCCACCAATACCTACACCGCCCGATAAGTGAACATTTTTACCAATTTGAGCACATGAGCCAACCGTTGCCCATGTATCAACCATGGTGCCTTCATCAACGTAGGCACCAATATTGACATAAGACGGCATAAGCACCACGTTTTTACCTACAAAACTGCCTTTACGTGCAACAGCATTAGGCACAACACGCATACCGCCTTGTTGAAATTGTTCTGGTGTATAGTCGCTAAATTTAAGTGGTACTTTGTCGTAAAACTGATTAACACCATCGTTCATTGGCTGGTTGTCACGAATACGGAAAGACAGTAGCACTGCTTTTTTCAACCATTGGTGTACAACCCACTCACCGCTGATTTTTTCAGCAACACGAGCAGCGCCGCTATCAAGTAATTCAAGCGCATCGATAATAGCTTGTTTTACTTCACTTGATACCGTACTCGGGCTGATGCTATCGCGGTTGTCCCAGGCGTTTTCGATCATGGTTTTTAAATCTGACATAAGATCCTCTTATTCGGTTTCTGCGTTGAGTTTTTTACGCAATGCTTGATGAATTTTAGCTTGTTCTTCGTCTGTTAATGCTTGGTATTCGTTATTTGATACCACGAAGAAATCTTCTGCACGCTCACCAACAGTGGTGATCCGTGCGGCATGAATATGTAATAAGTGTGCTTGAAAAACTTCAGCTATTTTCGTCAACAGACCCGGAATATCCACCGCTTGAATTTCAATTAAACTGCGATCTTTACGAGCATGTGGTCTAAGCACAATTTTTGGTTTGATATTAAAGTCTTTGAAGCGCTGTGAGCGATTCTTCTTAAAGCGAATTTTCTTTTTCGGGTCGCTAATAGCAAGATCTAATGCACGTTTAATGCCTTGTGCTCGATTACTCGCAATAGGGTCACCATTGACCTCTAAAATAACAAAGCTAAATAGCACGTAGCCGTCTTTCGTAGTCAAAACTTGTGCATGTTGAATTTGCGCTTTTTTCGAACCAATTACACTGACTAAACGAGAGAATAAACCGCCTGAGTAAGGGCTGTAGGCAAAGACTTGCGTACCGCCATGCATTGCAGTGTTTGAAACTGCAACGCTTGGTTGGCTTAAATCATCACAGCTCAATAAGTGCTCTGTATGCCATGAAATTTGCTGTTCACTAAAGGCTGTAAAGTAGTTAGCTTTAAAGCGGCTCCAGATTAAGTCGATTTGATCTTCGTTACAGCCATGATTCAATAAGCGCTGTTTGGCTTGCTGCTTTTTATCACGTATCTGGTCACGTTGGTCCATCGGGTTTTCAAGCCCTAAACGAAGCGCGCGCTGGGTGTGTAAATAAAGCTCACGAAGTAGGGTGTTTTTCCAATCGTTCCACAAATTATCATTGGTTGCGCGAATATCAGCTAAAGTTAAGCAATATAAGTAATCAAGCTGGCGCTCATTTTTTACTTTACTCGCAAAGTCTTTGATCACATCTGGGTCATTTATGTCTTTACGTTGCGCTGTAACCGACATAAGTAAGTGATTAGCCACTAACCACGAAATTAGCTTGCCATCTGATGCTGGGAAGCGGTGTAGCTTAGCAAATGCGATTGCATCAACCGAGCCCAGTTCTGAGTGGTCGCCACCACGACCTTTCGCAATATCATGGAAAATACCAGCTAAATAAAGTAACTCAGGCTTATCCATACGAGTGACAATTTCACTGCATAACGGAAATTCGCTGACTTTTGATTTATCAAAATACTTATAAATATTGTTGATTAGTTTATGGGTGTGCTCATCCACTGTGTAGGCATGAAATAAATCAAATTGCATTTGCCCGAAGATATTACGCCACTGCGGTAAGTAGGCGGCAATAATGCCGTGTTTATGCATTAGGGTAAATGCACGACCCATACCGTTAGGATGCTTTATTAGGCGTAAAAATGCCTCACGACAAGCGGCGTAATCTTGTAAATCACCTAGTAAACGACGGCGAACTTGACGCATTGTGCGTATGGTACTTGGGTAAATATGGGTGATCTCTGGGTTATCAGCAATGTGTTCGAACAACACAAATAGCTGATCACGGCGGAAGAATACCGATGGATTTTTAACACGAATTTGATGGCCAATGCGCTCAAAGTTACGGTCAAGTTCAATCACAGGTAACTCACCTGCACCCGGTAAAATGCTTTGCTCAAAGTATGAAAGCAGCATTTGGTTAAGCTCACGTACGCGGCTCATGATCCTAAATAAGCGTTTCATCATGCGCTCGACCGAGGCTTTACCATCACTACCAAAGCCGAGAATTTCTGCGGCATGAGGTTGATGATCGAACAACAAACGGTTTTCAGAGCGACCCGCAGCGATGTGCAGCGCAAAACGAATGTTCCAAAGGTTTTCTAAACATTCAGACAGCTCTTGGTATTCTTCGTGAGTAAGATAGCCGTGATTTATAAGTTCTTGTAATGTTTCGGCTCTAAAGTGCTTTTTAGCAACCCAAATAATGGTCTGTAGGTCGCGCAGGCCACCTGGGTTTTCTTTGATATTGGGTTCAAGGTTATAAGCCGTACCATGGCATTTTTTATGGCGTAAACTTTGCTCTTGAACTTTTGCCAAAAAGAATTCGTCTGAGCGCCAAATAGGCGTATCAAGCAGGTGTTTTTTTAGTTTTTCGAATTCGATATGATTACCGAAGATTAATCGGCTTTCGAGTAAGCTGGTGGCAAATGTCACATCTTCGCGTTTTTGTTCTAATGCTTGTTCTATCGTACGAACACTATGACCAATCTCTAAATTAAGGTCCCATAGCATGGTAACGAACTGACCAATTTTTTCACACACAGCTTCACTTGGTTGCTCGCTAACTAGCAGCATAAAGTCGATATCGGAGTAGGGGTGCAGTTCGCCTCGACCATAACCTCCCACAGCAATCAGGGCTAGGTCACTTTCGTGAGCAAGGTTGTAATCGTGAAACAGTTTAATTAATAAGCGGTCGATAAACTCAGCACGGGCATTAATTAAGTTGCTAACGGGTTGTTTTGAGAATTCGTTCTGTAGCCATTTATAAAAATAACTAGAACAGTCGCGATAATCGCTAAGTTGCTCAGCTTGGCTGAGCAACTTTTTTACTTTATTGGGTAATGCCACAGGGGCTGGCTCCTAGTGTTCGATGATCCTGTCGATAGTATCATCTGATCGGAGCGTTAAAATTTCAACACCATTTTCAGTCACTAACAGTGTATGTTCCCACTGTGCAGACAATGAACGGTCTTTTGTTACTACAGTCCAGTTATCTTTTAGTAGCTTACATTGGCGTTTACCGGCATTAACCATAGGCTCGATTGTTAAACACATGCCTGCTTTTAATACTTCGCCAGTACCTGCTTTGCCATAGTGCATCACTTGCGGCTCTTCGTGGAATTCAGCGCCAATGCCGTGACCACAGTATTCGCGAACGATTGAGTAGTTAAAGCCTTCAGCGTATTTTTGAATTGCAGCACCGATATCACCTAAGCGTACGCCTGGTTTTACCATTTTAATTGCAAGGTATAGGCTTTCTTGGGTAATTTCAGCAAGGCGTTTACCTTGAATATTAGGTGTACCAACGTGGAACATCTTAGATGTATCACCGTGATAGCCATCTTTGATCACAGTCACGTCGATATTCACGCTATCGCCTTCTTTAAGCGGTTTGTCATTTGGAATACCGTGACAAATTACATGGTTCACTGAGGTGCAAATTGATTTTGGGAAACCGTGATAATTAAGCGGTGCTGGAATAGCATCTTGAACATTGACAATATAATCATGACAAATTGTATTTAGTTCATCTGTGGTTACACCTGGCACCACATGCGGTTCTATCATTTCTAGTACCTCGGCGGCTAAGCGCCCGGCAACACGCATTTTTTCGATTTCTTCAGGGGTCTTGATCACAGCACTCATTGAGGCTCCAAAGTTGTTTTTCAGGTCAGTTTTTAGTGCACAAATTTTGCACTAGACGTTGAGTTTTCAATTTTAATATGGTATAAAGCGCGCCGTCTTTTTACAAATAAATTCTTAACTGATTTTTTGTATTTAAGGCAAACACAATTTTATTTTAACACACACACGTATCGTCACATACACTTGGGTGCACTTAAGTTACAAATTAACTGCGGTGTTGGTGCTATGGGATATGTGGAGGCCTAACCCTAAATTATAGAGGATTATACAAATGGCAAACGTTTCAATGCGCGATATGCTTCAAGCTGGTGTTCACTTTGGTCACCAAGCACGTTACTGGAATCCTAAGATGAAGCCTTTCATCTTCGGCGCTCGTAACCGTGTTCATATCATCAACCTAGAGCAAACTGTACCAATGTTCAACGAAGCACTTAAGTTCTTATCGAACGCAGCTTCTAACAAAGGTAAAGTACTTTTCGTTGGTACTAAGCGCGCAGCAAGCGAAGCAGTTAAAGAAGCAGCGATCCAAAGCGAGCAGTTCTACGTGAACCACCGTTGGTTAGGTGGTATGTTGACTAACTGGAAAACAGTTCGTCAATCAATCAAGCGTCTTAAAGATCTTGAAGCGCAAAGCCAAGACGGCACTTTCGAGAAGTTAACTAAGAAAGAAGCGTTAATGCTTACTCGTGAAATGGAAAAGCTTGAAAAGAGCCTTGGTGGTATCAAAGACATGGGCGGTCTTCCTGACGCGCTTTTCGTTATCGATGCAGACCACGAGCACATCGCTATCCGTGAAGCTAACAACCTAGGTATTCCAGTTGTTGCTATCGTTGATACTAACTCTAACCCAGACGGTGTTGATTACATCGTTCCTGGTAACGACGATGCGATCCGTGCTATCCAACTTTACACAGGCGCTGTATCAGCTGCGATCACTGAAGGTCGTGAGAACAACATCGTTGCTCAAGCTGAGAAAGACGACTTCGTAGAAGCTGAGTAATTAGCTGTCATCAAGTCTTCATCTAATTAAGGTGAAGACTTGTTATTCTTGTTAAGCGGCCTATACCGCTTCCCTATAACAGAATTCAATTGAGGATATTCTAATGGCTGTAACTGCTGCCCTAGTTAAAGAATTACGCGAGCGTACTGGCGCTGGCATGATGGATTGTAAAAAAGCGTTAACTGAAACTAACGGTGACATCGAGTTAGCGATCGAAAACATGCGTAAGAGCGGTGCTGCAAAGGCTGCTAAAAAAGCAGGTAACATCGCTGCTGAAGGTACAATCTTAATCAAAGAAGGTAACGGTTTCGCTGCACTTCTTGAAGTTAACTGTCAAACTGACTTCGTTGCTAAAGACGCTAACTTCCTTGGTTTCGCTAACCAAGTTCTTGACGCTGCTGCAGAATCTAAAGCAGACATCGACGCACTTAAAGCACAGTTCGAAGAAACTCGTGTTGCTCTAGTTGCTAAAATCGGTGAAAACATCAATGTTCGTCGCGTTGAGTACATCGACGGTGACAAACTTTCTTCTTACCGCCACGGCGACCGTATCGGTGTTGTTGTAGTTGGTGAAGCTGACGAAGAAACACTTAAGCAAGTTGCTATGCACGTAGCTGCGTCTAAGCCTGAGTTCGTAAACCCAGAAGACGTACCAGCTGACGTTGTAGAAAAAGAAAAAGCAGTTCAAATCGATATCGCGATGAACGAAGGCAAGCCTGCTGAAATCGCTGAGAAAATGGTTATCGGTCGTATGAAGAAATTCACTGGTGAGATCTCTCTTACTGGTCAAGCTTTCATCATGGAACCTAAAAAATCAGTTGGCGAAATTCTTAAAGAGAAAGGCGCAACTGTTTCTAACTTCATCCGTTTAGAAGTTGGTGAAGGTATCGAGCGTAAAGAAGAAGACTTCGCTGCTGAAGTTGCTGCTCAAATCGCTGCTGCAAAAGGCGAGTAATTTTCTAACTTAGTGACGTAGGCCAATTAGATGAAATTAATCTGTTATTAGCTTTTGCGTCACTGATGAAAATTCTTTAAAATAACCGCGTTTTATGTGTAACCATAGCGCGGTTATTTTTTATCTCATTACTAAGGCTGGCCCAAATATTATGACTATCAATCGTAAACCTATTTTTAGACGTGTTCTTCTTAAACTTAGCGGTGAAGCATTAATGGGAGACGAAGGCTTCGGCATCGACCCAAAAGTACTTGACCGTATGGCTCAAGAAATTAAAGAACTTGTAGAGCTCGACGTAGAAGTAGGTTTAGTTATCGGTGGCGGTAACTTCTTGCGTGGTGGTTCATTAGCAGAAGCGGGCATGAACCGCGTAGTAGGCGATCACATGGGTATGCTTGCTACTGTAATGAATGGTTTGGCAATGCGTGATGCACTTCATCGTGCATTTGTAAATTGTCGTTTAATGTCAGCTATTCCACTTAACGGTGTATGTGATGCTTACAACTGGGCAGAAGCTATTAGCCTATTAAAATCTGGCCGCGTTGTAATTTTCTCAGCGGGTACAGGTAATCCATTCTTCACGACTGACTCAGCAGCGTGTCTACGTGGTATTGAAATTGAAGCAGATACTGTAATCAAAGCGACTAAAGTTGATGGTGTTTACTCTGATGATCCAGTGAAAAACCCAGAAGCTACACTATATCGCCACTTAAGCTACAATGAAATCATTGATAAAGAGCTTAAGGTTATGGATTTAGCTGCATTTACGCTGGCGCGTGACCACAAAATGCCATTAAGCGTATTTAACATGAATAAATCAGGCGCGCTTAAGCGTGTTATTATGGGCGAAGATGAAGGAACGCTTATCTCTTCACAAGCCTCAGATGAAACTAGCAAATAGATTAGGATTGAACCGTGATTAACGATATCAAAAAAGATGCGTCAGAACGTATGCAAAAAAGTGTTGCGGCACTAGGCAGTCAATTATCTAAAATTCGCACAGGCCGTGCGCACCCAGCATTACTTGATGGTATTCAAGTGTCTTACTACGGTGCTGACACACCATTAAACCAAGTTGCTAACGTAACAATTGAAGACTCACGTACACTTGCAATTAGCGTGTTCGACAAGTCATTAGCGCAAGCAGTAGAAAAAGCGATCATGGCTTCAGATTTAGGTTTAAACCCGATGTCTGCAGGTACAGTTATCCGTGTTCCACTTCCTCCACTTACAGAAGAGCGTCGTAAAGACCTAATCAAAATCGTACGTGGCGAAGTTGAAAGCGGCCGTGTTGCTGTACGTAACATCCGTCGTGACGCAAATGGCGACATTAAGAGCTTATTGAAAGAAAAAGATATTTCTGAAGATGAAGCACGTCAAGCAGAAGACGAGATCCAAAAGCTTACAGATAAGTTCATCAAAGAGATGGATGCACAATTAGCTGCAAAAGAAGCTGAGCTAATGGAAATCTAATTGCTGCTGTTTATCTTTCAGACACTGATTCTGTAAGTAAACAGGCGCAACTAAATTTATTAGTTTTGAAACGCCGTCTAGGGTATACTAGACGGCGTTTTTTTATGGAATACTCGATATTTATGGTTCTTAACGCTGATAAAATTTCCCAGCAAAGTTTGCCTAAGCATGTCGCTATAATCATGGACGGCAACGGACGTTGGGCACAAGCGAAAAATCGCCCGCGTGTTTACGGACACAAAAAGGGCGTTGATGCAGTTCGTCAATCAGTGCAATTTTGTACTCGCTTAGGTATACAGTCGTTAACACTATTCGCATTTAGTAGCGAAAATTGGCGACGTCCAGAGGACGAAGTAAATACGCTTATGGAGCTGTTTTTATTCGTACTGGGCAAAGAAGTTAAAAAGCTTCATAAAAATAATGTAAAGCTAAACATAATTGGTGATTTATCACGCTTTTCAGAAGGTCTGCGCGAGAAAGTTGATGCAGCCCATGAATTAACTCGTAATAATACGGGTCTACAGTTAAACGTGGCAGCTAATTATGGCGGACGTTGGGATATCACTAACGCCGCAACAATGCTTGCAAAAAAAGTCGCAGCCGGTGAAATGGCCGCAGAAGATATTACTGAAGAGCTCATGGCCGAACAAATGAGTATGGCCGATCAAGGTGAACTTGATTTAATGATCCGCACCGGTGGAGATTTACGCATCAGTAACTTCCTTTTATGGCAAGCGGCTTATGCTGAGCTTTACTTTACTGATACGCTTTGGCCAGACTTCAATGAAGCTGCATTTGCTGACGCTATCGCATGTTACGTTGCCAGAGAGCGACGATTCGGTTGTACAGGCGAACAAATAAAACAATTACTCGCCGAGACCTAATTACTAGTTGAAGGTACACACATTGCTAAAACAACGAATTTTAACCTCGCTCGTGTTGGCACCACTTGCACTTATTTTGGTTTTTTATACCCCATTAACACTATTTAGTTATATCGCCGCCGGTATTGTTTTACTCGGTGCATGGGAATGGTCTGCATTTATGGGCCTGTGCGATAAAGTTAAACGTTTTGGATTTGTTGCAGCAACAGCGGCATTTTTGGCATTACTTAACTGGCATTGGCCAATAGAATCACTTTGGCAAAATGGTCAATTAGTGGGTGATGCAAATTATTTATTTACCCTGTCATTTGCTTGGTGGATTGTGGCAACTTACTTAGTTTGGCGCTATCCAGCAATGGCAAAAGCATGGAATGAAGGTATTGTGATGCGCGCCATAGCAGGGTTTTTAACTTTAGTACCGCTTTGGCTTGCACTAAATACACTGCGTAGCGCAGGTTACAACGAGTCAACACATTTTGGTTCAATGCTGATTTTAGTTGTGCTAGGAATTGTATGGAGCGCTGATATTGGTGCTTACTTTACCGGCAAAAATTTTGGTAAACGCAAGTTAATGCCAAAAGTAAGTCCTAATAAAACGATAGAAGGTTTATTAGGTGGGGTCGTGGCCTCAGTTATTTTTGTCTTAATATTTTGTCACTTCACTAATGTTGATATGAGTGTTTGGCCCATCTATGCGGTGATGACTGCATTTATCGCATTATTCTCAGCGGTAGGTGATTTACTCGAAAGCATGTTCAAACGAGAAGTTGGTTTAAAAGACAGTGGCTCATGTTTACCAGGTCATGGCGGTATTTTAGACCGTATCGATAGCCTTACCGCAGCTGCGCCTATTTTTGTACTTTGCTACGCATGGACACTGAGTTTATGAGCAAAATAGAGCAACTTGTCGTATTGGGCGCAACTGGTTCAATCGGTTTAAGCACCTTAGATGTTGTTTCTAGAAACCCAGAGCGTTTTGCGGTTTTTGCATTAGCAGCCGGTAAAAATGCCGATCAAATGGCTGAGCTGTGTATCGCGCATCAACCTAAATTTGCTGTCATGGCTGACCAACAAGCCGCTTCAGCACTTTCGAACTTACTCGCTAACAGTTCATGTAACACACAAGTGCTAGCGGGTGTTGAGGCTATGAGTGAACTAGCTGCTCATGCAGATGTTGATACTGTGATGTCAGCTATAGTTGGTGCTGCAGGTCTGCTCCCGACTTTAAGTGCGGTTGAAGCTGGCAAAAAAGTGCTGTTAGCAAATAAAGAATCTCTAGTCATGTCGGGTCAGTTGTTTATCGATAAAGTTAAACAGCATGGCGCAACTTTGCTGCCTATCGACAGTGAACATAATGCTATTTTCCAATGTATGCCAGCATCACTACAAAATGCGTCGGGCTTACTGGCTGACAATGGCGTGAGTAAAATTTTATTAACTGGCTCTGGCGGTCCTTTCTTAAAGCGCGACATAGCTACGTTATCATCAGTAACTGTTGCACAAGCGGTGGCTCATCCTAACTGGTCAATGGGACAAAAGATTTCCGTTGATTCAGCAACCATGATGAACAAAGGCCTCGAGTTTATTGAAGCTAAGTGGTTGTTTAACTGCCATGCTAGTGATATTGAAGTGGTAATTCACCCACAAAGCATTATTCACTCTATGGTGCAATATCAAGATGGCTCTGTGCTTGCGCAAATGGGTAATCCTGATATGCGCACTCCTATAGCGCATGCTTTAGCATTTCCTGAGCGCGTTGATGCAGGTGTAAAACCTCTCGATTTTTCACAAATGGCGGACTTTACTTTCACCAAGCCTGATTATGCGAGATACCCTAATTTAAAACTCGCAATTGATGCGTGTGAAATGGGGCAAGGTGCAACTACTACAGTAAATGCAGCTAATGAAATAGCTGTTGCTGCATTTTTAAATGGTCAAATAGGCTTTACGGATATTTACCGAATCAACGCAGAAACACTCAATGCTACACAAGACATTAACGTGCAAACACTTGAAGAGATTTTAGCTTGTGACCAAGCGGCACGCCTAAAGGCTACTGAGTTTGTAAAAAGAGGCTTCGACTAGCATGTTTGATTTTTTCTGGAACCTTGGTTCATTTATCCTTGCGCTTGGTATTTTAGTAACTGTACATGAATATGGTCACTTCTGGGTCGCTCGTAAAGCAGGTGTTAAAGTACTACGTTTCTCGATTGGCTTTGGTAAGCCATTGATAAAATGGTATGACAAACACAAAACAGAATATGTGATTGCGGCGATTCCATTAGGTGGTTATGTCAAAATGCTTGATGAGCGAGTTGACGAAGTTCCGCCAGAGCAGCGTCATTTATCATTTAATGCCAAATCAGTTAAAGCACGTATTGCTATTGTTGCTGCAGGTCCGATGGCGAACTTTTTATTTGCTATTTTTGCCCTTGCAGTGATGTATATGGTGGGCGTACAGTCGTTAAAACCTGTCGTTGGCGAGGTCTCGCAAGGTAGCCGTGCAGCTGCTGCCAATATTGAACCAAACCAGCAAATTATCAAAATCGGTGAAGACGATATCAACACTTGGCAAGATGCAACATTCTCGCTAATGAGCCGTTTAGGTGAACAAAGTGTTGTGGTAACGCTTCGTGACCAGAATTATCAAAAACATGTACGTACACTCAACCTAGATGGCTGGAAATTAGATCAACAAGATGTTCCGCCATTAACCTCAATTGGTATTGTACCATTTCGCCCTAAAGCACTTTTACAAGTGGCCATGATCAGTAAAGGTTCGGCGGCTGAGGCTGCTGGCTTACAAGTTGATGACAAAATCATTGCCGTAAATGGTGAAAATATCAGCAGTTGGACCAAGTTAGTTTCACTAATTCAGCAATCACCTAACAAATCCTTACAATTTAGTGTACAAAGGCAAGATAGTATAAAAGAGCTAATAGTGACGCCACAAAGCAGAACTAATGATGCTGGTGTTTCACAGGGCTTTCTAGGTGTGTCTCCGGTGGTTGAGCCATGGCCAGAAAACTATATTGAAACTAGACATTATGGCCCTGTCGATAGTATTGTGCTGGGCATACACGAAACATGGCGTTTAATTACTCTTAGTTTTGATATGATTGGTAATTTAATTACCGGTCAGGTATCGGTTAAAAATTTAAGTGGTCCGGTGGGCATTGCAGTTGGTGCGGGAACTAGCGTAAGCTATGGCTTGGTTGCATTTTTAAGCTTTTTAGCATTAATCAGTGTAAACCTTGGCGTATTTAACTTATTACCGCTGCCAGTGCTAGATGGTGGGCACTTAATGTATTACATAATTGAACTTTTTCGCAAAAAACCGGTCTCTGAAAAGACGCAAGAATTTGGTTTTAAAGTGGGGGCCTTGCTGCTTCTGTTTTTAACATGTTTCGCATTGTTCAATGATGTATCGCGTTTATAACAAATAAGCGAAAAATTCCAATTTGAACACGATTGTAAAACACCGCAAAAGTTAAATTTATAAGGTGTTGAGCGGTAATACAGTTGTAAAGGATAAAGATAACAAAATGGCTATAAAAAAACATTTGGCAGTTTCAAGTTTATTAGGTGCTAGCTTTGCAGCCCTAGGCCAAAACTCCTTTATTGTAGATGATTTAAAAGTTGAAGGCTTACAACGTGTTGCACTCGGTGCTGCGTTAACACATATTCCTATCAACGTGGGCGATAATATTGATGAGTACACAATTTCAAGAACCATAAAGGCTCTCTATCGTTCAGGTCACTTTGACAATATTAAAGCGTTACGTGATGGCAACAGTGTTATCTTCCGAGTGACTGAGCGCCCAACGATCAGCATGATCGAATTTGATGGCAATAAAGACATCAAAGATGAGCAGCTAAATGAGTCGCTAGACCAGCAAGATATCCGTACTGGTGAGCCGCTTGATAAAACAGTCCTTGATAACATTGAAAAAGGCTTAGTTGAATTTTTCCATAGTATTGGTAAATACAATGCAAAAGTGGATGTAAGCATCATTAAGTTACCGCGTAACCGTGTAAAACTAATGTTTGAATTTGATGAAGGTGATGCAGCTTCAATTCGTCAGATTAACCTAGTTGGTAACGAATTATTCTCTGATGAAGAATTGCTTAAGTTAGCAGAGTCTCAGCAAGATCTGCCGTGGTGGCAATTCATGTCTAGCGACCGTTATCAAAAGCAAACCATTGAAGGCGATTTAGAAAAAATTCGCAGCTACTACCTTGACCGTGGTTACTTACGCTTTAATATCGATTCAACACAAGTATCAGTAAGCCCTGAGCGTGATTCTGTTTATGTTACGGCGAATATTACCGAAGGTGTTAAATACAAAGTTAAAGGCTTTGACTTTATTGGTGACTTGCTAGGTCGTGAAGAACTAATTAAAAGTGTTATTCCGCTGAAAACTGGCGAGCTTTATAATGGCTCTGTGGTTACTTCTTCTGAAGAGTTTATTAAAAGCTACTTAGCACGTTTTGGTTATGCTAATGCTGAAGTACGAACAATCCCAGAGATTGATGACGAAAATAAAGAAGTTCAGCTAACGTTATCAGTAAACCCAGGCAAGCGTGTTTATGTTCGTCGTATTATTGTGGGTGGTAACCAAAATACCTCTGATGAAGTTGTACGTCGTGAAATGACACAGCTTGAAGGTGCGTGGCTATCAAACCAAAGCCTTGAGCGCTCTAAGCTACAAATCCAGCGTTTACCTTATATGGAAAGCGTTGATTTCAATGTTGTTCCAGTCCCTGGTGTTGATGACCAAGTTGATGTTGACTTTACTGTTAAAGAACAATCTGCAGGTAGCTTCAATGCTGGTCTTGCTTATGGTTCTTATTTGGGTCTGCAATTTAACATTGGTGTGAGTGAGTCAAACTTTTTAGGTACTGGTAACCAAATTGGTTTTAACATTAATACTTCACGTGGTTCTGAGCGTGTCAGCGTTTCTTACACAGACCCTTACTTTACTCCAGACGGTGTATCGCAAGGTAGTAGTATATTCTACAGCAACTATGATGCGAGCAAGTTCAGCCTAATCGACTATAAGTCAAAGAGTTATGGTATTGGTACTAATATTGGCTTCCCAATTGATGCTGTAAACCGTATTAACTTTGGTGTCCGTTGGGTGCAAGAAGAGTTATCTGATATTGCTGAATATGAGCAAACACGTGTTATTCGTGAAACTTTCTTAGATCCTGAAAATCCAGATGCTGGCTTTGATTTTACCAAGTACGAGTTAAGCGCAGGTTGGTCACGTGTTACTGTTAACCGTGGTTTATTCCCAACAGCAGGTTCGCGCCAATCACTTAACTTAACAGCAACAACCCCGAACTCTGATTTACAGTACTTTAAGTTAAACTACGACTCGCGTTTCTACTGGCCAATCAGTAATGACCATCGTTGGGTATTTTCAACTCGTGCAGCACTTGGCTATGGTAATGGTTATGGAACAACGAATGGTTATGACCAAACACTACCGTTCCAAGAGTTCTTCAGAATCACTGAGATGGAATTACGTGGCTTCGATCGAAATACGATTTTGCCACGGGCTGTATCGCGTGTTCCGCAAAATATTCCTGGTACACCATTACCTGATGGCACTACGACTGGTAGCATTGGTGGTGCATCAGAATTTGACCAACTTTACACAGCAGGCCGAATTGGTGGTAACGCCAAAGCGGTAGCAGGGATGGAGCTAATTGTTCCAACACCTTTCTTAGATGAAGAAAACACCAGCTCTGTACGTACCAGCTTCTTCGTAGATGCAGCTAACGTATGGGATACAGAGTTTAATATTGACCGTTATCAAAACCTGTCAACAGATCAGCGTGCAAAATTGGATGATTATTCAGATCCAATGCGCTTTAGGGTTTCAACCGGTCTTTCTCTACAATGGATCTCTCCAATGGGTCCAATGCTGATCAGTTTTGCGTATCCATTGCAAAAAGAAGAAGATGACGATACGAAGACCATCAGCTTTAACATTAGTAATACATTCTAAAGGAGTTTTTTCGTGAATAAATCAATTAAATCAACAGCTTTTGCACTACTTGCCACCTTATCTATGGGTCTATCTACTAACGCATTTGCGCACAAAGTAGGTATTGTTGATATGCAAGAAATCTACAAGCAAATCCCACAAATGGCAAAAGTAGAGCAAACGCTAGAAGCTGAATTCTCTGAGCGTCGTCAAGAGCTTGAAAAGCTTCAAGGTGATATTCGTTTTGAAGCTGAAAAGTTCAAGCGTGAAGCGACAACAATGAGCGATAAGCAAAAAGATGAATTACGTACTAAGATTCAAGGTATGCAACAGCAGCTTGCAGAAAAAGGTCGTCCTTTAGAGCAAGAAATCAAAATGCGTCAAAACCAAGAACTAGCTAAAGTTCAAAAGCTAATCTTGGATGCAATCGAAGAAGTCGCAAAAGCTGGCAAATTCGATGAAGTTAAAGTTAAAGAAACAACGATTTATGTTAACCCTAAAACTGTCGATGACTTATCAAGTAAAGTTGTTGAAAAAGTAAGTAAGCAATAGAAATCATATATGCAAAACTACACGCTTTCGCAGATAGCGGATCTTCTGGGCGCTGACCTTCAAGGTGACGGCGCCACAGAGATTAAAAAAATATCTACACTTGCAAATGCCCAACATGGGCATATTGCATTTTTAGCGAACAAGAAATATCGCTCGCAATTAGATGATACTCAAGCAAGTGCAGTGATTTTGTCACCAGCAGACGCTGAGTACTTTTCAGGTAATAAACTTGTTGTTGCAAACCCTTATGTTTGTTACGCAAAGCTCGCTCAATTGATGGACACCACACCGCGCTCTGCAGTGTCGGGTATTCACCCAAGTGCAGTCATTCACGATTCAGCCTCTATTGGCCATAATGTCGCGATCGCAGCCAATGTGGTAATTGAAGCGGGTGCTGTTATTGCTGACAATGTGCAGATTGGCCCAGGCTGTTTTATCGGTGAGCAAGCAAAAATAGGTCAAGGCACAAAGCTTTGGGCAAATGTTAGCGTTTACCATGAAGTTGAAATTGGCAGTGACTGTTTATTCCAAGCGAATACGGTCGTGGGCAGTGATGGTTTTGGTTACGCTAACGAGCGTGGCGAATGGGTGAAAATACCGCAACTTGGTCGAGTTATAATCGGTGATAAGGTTGAGGTAGGTGCGTCTACCACGATTGACCGTGGCGCACTAGACGATACTATCATCCACAGCAATGTAATTATCGATAATCAATGTCAAATAGCGCATAATGTCGAGATCGGTTCAGGTACAGCGGTTGCTGGTTGCACGGTATTTGCTGGCAGCACAGTGATCGGTAGGAATTGTCAGATTGGCGGCATGGTTGCAATTAATGGTCACATTAGCGTATGTGATGGTGCTATAATCACTGGCATGAGTATGGTGACTAAGGCAATCACAGAACCTGGAATTTATTCTTCAGGCTTGCCACATTTAACCAATAAAGAATGGCGACGTAGTATTGCCCATATCCGTAACCTTGGCGATATGAAAGACCGCATTAAAGCACTTGAGTTACTGACAAAGTCACTCAATATTGAAGACAAATAAGGATGCTATTTTGGCAAATGAATTAAATAGTCTTGATATCCAAGATATCTTGAGTTTACTTCCGCATCGTTACCCGATGCTACTTGTTGACCGTGTACTTGATTACACGCCAGGCGAGTCGTTACATGCTATAAAAAACGTAACAGTGAACGAACCTATTTTTACGGGTCATTTTCCTAATCAACCTATCTTTCCAGGTGTGTTGATTTTAGAAGCAATGGCACAAGCAACTGGCTTACTTGGTTTTAAGACAGTTGAAAATCGCAGTGATAACGAACTATATTTATTCGCAGCGATCGACAATGCGCGATTCAAACAGCCGGTATTACCTGGTGATACCATGCATTTGCATGTAGAGTTTGTAAAAGAGCGCCGCAATATATGGAAATTTGCAGCAGAAGCAAAAGTTGACGGCAAAGTAGTGTGTACTGCCGAAATCATGTGTGCGAGAAGAGAGTTTTAATAGTGATCCATCCTACGGCAATAATCGAACCAGGTGCAAAACTTGGAAATAACGTATCAGTTGGCCCTTATAGCTATATCGGTAACGATGTAACTATTGGTGATAACTGTATCATCGAATCTCATGTGGTTGTAAAAGGCCCATCGACGATTGGTTCTGGTAACCATATTTTCCAATTTGCTTCGGTTGGTGAAGCTTGCCAAGATAAAAAGTACGCTAATGAGCCAACAACCTTGATTATTGGTGACAACAACGTGATCCGTGAGTGTGCAACTATTCACCGAGGTACAATTCAAGATCAAGGTGTGACAAAAATTGGTAGCAATAACCTATTCATGGCTTACACACACGTTGCACATGATGCAGTCGTGGGCGATAACGTTATTTTTGCTAACAATGCCTCTGTTGCTGGCCACGTTCATGTAGGTGATTGGGTGATCCTTGCAGGTAATTCTGGTGTGCATCAGTTCTGTAAAATCGGTTCTCATGCCTTTGTTGGTATGTACTCAGGTGTTAATAAAGATGTACCGCCATTTGTAACAACTATTGGTACGCCGGCGGGCCCTGTAGCAATCAATACTGAAGGCATGAAGCGCCGAGGTTTTGAAAGCGATGAAATCATGGCCACACGTCGTGCATATAAAACACTTTACCGTAAGAGCTTAGGTGTTGAAGAAGCAATCGCTGAGCTAAGCGAAGATGCTGCGAAGTACCCAGCTGTTCAGCTGATGATAGACTTTGTGAAAAGCTCTGAGCGCGGAATTATTCGCTAAATAAGCGATAGACTAAAAGCCACCGTAAGGTGGCTTTTTTGTTTTATAGTTCAGGTTTTGCTAATACCAATCCGCAAAAATACTTAATCATTTTGAGGGATCAAACCTGTCGCTACCTGCGTTAAAAATTTCTGATTTAGAACAACTAAATAACGAAATTTTTGCCTTGTTATCAACGAGGTTTTATTGCCTCAAAATAGACCATTTAATTAAGCGAATTGGTATAAGCGCTTGCTACCTTTATGGTAAGAAAAAGGATTATATAATATGAACAAACTCATCCTCTTTGCATTATTAAGCTTAATTATAACTGGTTGTAGTAGTGCGCCTTCGGTATCTAAAGGAGTGATTGAAAAAGGCAAAGCCAGTTATTACGCTGATAAATACCATGGCCGAACTACAGCAAGTGGAGAGGTGTTTAATCAACAGGCATTGAGCGCGGCTCATCAGACGCTTGGCTTTGGCAGCAGAGTAAAGGTCACCAATATTAGTAACAATAAAAGTGTAATTGTTACCATTAATGACCGCGGCCCATTTATCCGCGGTCGTATTATCGATTTATCAAAAAAGGCGTTCTCACAAATTGCCTCTGTAAAGCAAGGTGTGATTGACGTCACAGTTGAGCGACTCGATTAAAAACGGGTGATGAGCTCCACGTAATCAGCTTCATTCGCCACTAATTCTGCATGACTTGCAAGCGCTCTTACTTGTCCTTGTTCTAACCAAATAACCTTATCAACACGACTTAGCATTTCTGGATCGTGAGTAATGGTCAGCATAGTTTTATCGGCCCATATTTTTTCAAGCGTAGTGAGCAATTTCTGCTTGGTATGGTTATCTAGGCTCTCTGTTGGTTCATCAAGAACAATTAAATTACCTTCCCTTAATAGGGCTTGGGCAATGGCGATTCGACGTGACTGACCATGTGAAAGTTTTCTTCCCGCGGTGCCTAAACGGGTATTAAGGCCGGTCTTTAAGTTCTTTAGCCAAGAGCCAAGTTCAGCTTGTTCACAGGCTTCAATAAGCATTTCATCAGTCGCCTCTGGCGCTGCATAGCGAAGATTCTCACGAAGCGTACCATCAAAAATATGATGTTGCTGAGCAACAATTGTCAGCTGCTTAAAGCGTGTTGCAGCCGTCATGCTTTCTAGTTCAAAGGTACCTTGATCTGTAATGAATTTTAATGAGCCTGATTGCTTTGGCCAAAGGCCTGTGAGTAAGTTAACAAGAGTAGTTTTGCCACTGCCACTGGCACCCACTAGCGCAACCTTACTCCCCGGTGTAATCACAAAATTGATATTATTAAGAGCTTTGTTTTTCGCTCCTGCGTATTGGTAATTTACCGCAGCCAGTTCAAGACCTATTGCAGATTGGTGAGCTAAGCAGTTTTGCTGTTTACTTAGATGGCTGCTGTGCTTATCTTCAAGTGCAAACAGTCGCTTTGCAGCACTTAGGGTGAGTGGCAACTCGATAAATGCAGTGGGCAAGGTGAGCACTGTTTCAAAACTTGCTAATACAAATAACGCGAGCATCGCCAGTTCAACGTTTTTCATGGTTCCCATTGCAACCAGTGGAATTATCATAAATACACTGGCTAGCATGGTAAGCTGTATCACCAAAGTGCTTAAGCCATTGCTGTTTGCAACGGCTTTGTGGCGGTTATAGAGCTGGCTGTTGTATTGCTTACTCAGTAAGTCACAATGGGTTAATTGCGCTTCTTGTGCTTGATAAACAGCAAGCTCTCTTGCACCTTTTAGAGTATCGGCAAGTTCAGACCTTAATTCTGCTGAAATTTGTGTTTCTGCATCTGCTTGTCGGTGAAGTTTACGGCTTAATATTGCTGGTAGCAGTACGCCAATAATCATCAGTGAAATAAAGCAGACTAATGCAACCTCAGCGCTATACATAGCCATAAATGCCATTACGATAGGGATGCTGATAATCGCGACGATAATGGGAAGCAGCACATTTAGGTAAAACTTATCTAGCGCATCAACATCGTTTTGTAGGCGGTTAAACAAATCGCTACTACGACTCATTGCTAAGTCAACGTTGTTTAGCTGGCTGAGGGTCCTGAACATTTTTACGCGAAATTCGCTCAGTAATAAAAAGGTGGCATTATGAGTTATCATCCGCTCACCGTAACGTGAAGCTGTGCGTACTATCGCTAAAAAGCGGATCACCCCAGCTGGAGTAAAGTAATTCATCTGCACTCCGGCAATACCAGCGGCTGCCATGGCTGCTAAAAACCAGCCCGAAATAGCGAGTAAGCCAACGTTAGCAAGTACCGTTAAGCTTGCTAAAAAAGCACCCAGTAACAGCATGCCAGCATGAGGCTTGCATAGCTTTAATAAGCGTATAAAGTTATGCATGGGCTTCACCTTGGCTCACGAGTTTAGCAAAGAGGCCTGCTTGTTCAATGAGTTGCTGATAATGACCAGATTCAACAATTTGACCTTGTTGCATTACGTAAATATTATCCGCCTGTTTTACCGTATTAAGCCTGTGAGCAATAACCAACACGAGATGGTTTTTTGCATAATCTTGAATTGCCTGATTGATTAGGCGCTCTGTTTGGCTGTCTAAGTGCGCTGTAGGCTCATCAAGCATTAGCACAGGGGCATTCTTTAAAAACGCACGGGCAAGGGCTATGCGCTGCTTTTGCCCCCCAGAGAGGCCTTCTCCTTGCTCACCTAATAAGGTATTAAATCCATCAGGTAAGGCGTTTATAAACTCTAGCGCACCTGCTCTCATTGCGGCCTCGTCGAGTTCTGTTTGACTTGCATCTGGTTTAGCTAATCTCAGATTGTCTGCAACAGTTCGATAAAATAACGTGGCTTGTTGTGGGATCCACGCAAGTTGTGCTTGCCAATCATGTAAAGCAATAGTGCTTAGTTGCTGTCCGTTAATGATAATGGCACTGCTGGCTTGATGATGAAAACCCAATAGGCAATCAAATAAGGTACTTTTACCAGAGCCACTTTCACCCACAAATGCAATTAGGCCTTTTTTAGGTAGGGTTAAGTTTATATCAGTCACCCCTTCATTTGTTTCGGGGTAGTGGTAGCTAAGCGCACTCAGTTGTATGTCTTTTAGCGGTAACTCAAGTTTAGAGGAACCTAAATGTTCATCGGCGTCGCTCTGATTAATTATGTCGACCATATCAGCAGCGGCGCTAATACCCTCGAGCTTTGCATGGTAATGAGTGCCCATTTGTCGAAGTGGTAAGTAAAACTCAGGAGCCAGTAATAGCACTACAAATCCGGTGGCAAAATCGAGCGTACCAAAAAACAGTCTAAAGCCAATGATCACTGCAACAAGTGCAACACTAATAGTGGCTAAAAACTCAAGTGCGAAAGAAGATAAAAAGGCAACTTTCAATACTCCCATGGTTGCACCACGGTAATCATCAGAAATCTGACTGATACTATTTAGCTCACGCTTGGTTGCATTAAATAGTTTTAATTGAGTAAGCCCTTGTAGGCGGTCGAAAAAGTAATTGCCGAGTACAGCAAGTTGCTGCCAACGTTCTTGGTTGAGCTGCTCAGCTTTATGGCCCACTAAAATCATAAAAAATGGGATAAGCGGGGCTGTTAAAAGAAAAATGAGCCCAGCTTTGTAATCGGTTGGAAAAATCACTACTAATATAGCCAAAGGGATCAGTGCGCTGTATGCCACGCTGGGGATGTAGTTTGCGTAGTATTGATGCAGCGCTTCAACACCATTATGTAATGTATTAAGCGTTGCGCCATGTCCTTTTTGTTCACTATAGGCCGGACCAAGTTTGGTTAACTTTTCAAGTAATGTATTGCGCATCACGTTTTTTATTTTTAATGCGGCAATGTTACTTACTCGCTCACTAAGAGCAACAAGCACAGCGCGTAGTAAGATAAGTCCAGCAAGAGGCCATAACAAGGGGGTTACAGCTTGCAAGTCTGCTTGCTCAAACATGACTTGATGAACAGCGTTTGCAAGAAGATAACAAGAGGCAATCATTAATAGGGCATTGAGTGTACCCAGACTAATGCTTAATTTAAGAAGTCCTGAAGCGGACTGACTATACTGCTTTAAAAAAGCGCGCAGCGTTTGCTGCTGCGCGCGATTTGGTCGGGGTTTAGTTGTCATCGTTGTTTTTGAGTCTCGCGTACAGCTCTAGCTCATCATCAGCGATAGAATCTTTATGTTGGTGAAATTCGTACCACATTACGTTAATCACCCCAAGAGTACAGGCTAATAGAACACCTAATATCCAGGCAAAATACCACATATTTAAATCTCCTTAATAGCTACCGTGGGTGTTGTTTTCAATTTCATTGATGGTTACTTTGCGCCACATTTTCACATAACACCATGTCGTGTAAATAAGAATAAGTGGTACAAAAATAACGGCAGCGAAAAACATCACGTTTAATGTCATATGGCTCGAAACTGCATCCCACATAGTTAGACTAATATTTGGGTTATTGCTCGAAGGCATAACGAACGGGAACATTGACATACCCGCAGTCAATATCACACCTGCTAGCATTAAGCTTGAAGCGATAAGTGCCATCGCTGGTTTTTGTAATTTAGATAACACAATTGCCAGTGCAGCCATGATAAAAGCAAGAGCAGGGAACAGCATTGTTAATGGCATTTTTGTATAGTTATCAAGCCATGCACCAGGTGCCTGAGTTACTGTTTTAGCCAATGGATTTGCAAAGCCTTGTGTATCGCCCATGCTAACGATTTTATAACCGTCAATTTGAGATACCCACACACCTGCTAAGGCAAATAATACAATAAACGCCATAAGTGCATATTGGCCATATTGTGCTGAACGTTTTGCTACTTCTGCATCAGTTCGAAGTTGCAACCACATACCCGCATGACCAACTAGCATAAGTACACTAACGAGACCAACGACGATGGCAAACGGGTTCAATAACGCAAAGAATGAACCTTGGTAGCTAACACGTAGTAGATCATCGATATGATAAGGCACACCTTGTAATAGGTTACCAAAGGCAACCCCAAATACGAGTGCTGGAATAAAGCTACCTGCAAACAGGCCCCAATCCCAGTTATTACGCCAGCGTGGTGAATCTATTTTTGAGCGGTAATCAAAACCAAGCGGTCTGAAAAATAGCGCAAATAACACCAGCATCATTGCAAAGTAAAAGCCAGAGAATGCGGCTGCATACACCATAGGCCAAGCAGCAAAGAGGGCACCACCTGCGGTGATGAACCATACTTGGTTTCCATCCCAGTGAGCGCCAATGGTGTTAATTACTGTACGGCGTTCAACATCAGTTTTACCAACCAGACGAAGCAAAATTGCCACGCCCATATCCATACCATCGGTCACTGCAAAGCCAATCAGTAATACACCAATTAACAGCCACCAAATTAGTTTTAGTGTTTCGTAATCAAAAATCATGACTGAGCTCCTTCGCTTACAAGTGAATCCGCTTTGGCAAGTTCATGGTGATATTTACCGGTATGAAGCGAGCTTGGACCTTGTTTAACAAAGCGCAGCATCAACCAGCCTTCAACTGCAGCTAGACCTGTATAGAATACTAAGAAACCAGTAATACTAATCAATAAGTCATTCACCGTCAGCGACGAGGTTGCCAAGAAGGTCGGTAGAATTTCTGAAATTGCCCAAGGTTGGCGACCGTATTCTGCAACAATCCAGCCAAACTCAATGGCAATCCAAGGAAGTGGAATACTCCATACTGCAGCCCAGAGTAACCAACGCTTTTGCTCAATAATACGGTGTGCATTGTAATAAAACGCCAGAACAAATACGCCAAGCATAATGACACCACAGCCAACCATGATTCTAAATGACCAGAACATAGGGCCAACTTGAGGGATTGAGTCTTTCACTGCTTTTTGAATATGTTCTTCTGTTGCATCTACCACGTTAGGTGTGTAGCGCTTAAGTAACAAACCATAGCCAAGATCAGCTTTTAAAGTATCGAATTTAGCAATGTTTTCAGGGGTGTCTTCACCACCACGAAGCTTCTCTAGGTATTCGTATGCAATCATGCCATTACGAATACGCTCTTCATGCTGTGCTTCGAGGTCTTTAATGCCTGTTACTTGCTCATCAATTGAGCGCGTTGCAATGATACCTAGCGCATATGGAATTTTAACAGCAGCGTGGGTTACTTGCTCTTCAGAGTCAGGAATACCTACCAGTGTGAATGCAGCAGGGGCTTCTTCGGTGTGCCACTCAGCTTCAATGGTAGCGAGTTTTACTTTTTGCACCTCGCCAACTTCGTAGCCAGATTCATCACCAAGTAAAATAACACAAAGAATAGACGCTAAACCAAAACCTGACGCGACCGAGAACGAGCGTTTTGCAAAAGCAAGGTCGCGACCTTTTAAGATGTACCAGCTACTAATACCAAGTACGAACATAGATGCTGCAACATAGCCTGCTGATACGGTATGAATAAACTTAACTTGTGCGACTGGGTTAAATACCAATTCAGCAAAGCTGGTCATTTCCATACGCATGGTTTGGTAATTAAATTCAGCACCTACCGGGTTCTGCATCCAACCATTTGCTACTAAAATCCATAGCGCAGATAAGTTAGTACCTAATGCCATCAAGAAGGTTGCAGCAAGATGCTGGCGTCGTGTCAGTCGTTCCCAGCCTAAAAAGAACATACCCACAAAAGTTGATTCTAAGAAGAAAGCCATTAAGCCTTCAATCGCTAGTGGAGCACCAAAAATATCGCCCACATAGTGAGAGTAATAAGACCAGTTGGTACCGAACTCAAACTCCATGGTAAGGCCTGTGGCCACACCAATCGCAAAGTTAATACCAAATAACTTACCCCAGAACTTAGTCATATCACGATAAATTTCTCGACCAGTCATCACGTAAACGGATTCCATGATCACCAAAATCCACGTCATACCTAAGGTAAGTGGGACAAATAGGAAGTGAAATAGGGCAGTGATTGCAAATTGCAATCGCGATAGATCCACAAATGTTTCATCTATCATTGTTAAGCTCCTTGTTAGCGGGTGCGGTAGACACGACAAATTATCGGTTATAAAGTTTCAGTAATTATTGAAACTTTGCAAATAGTAAACCTGTATTCATTTTAGTCAATAGGAAAATATGAAATAAAGATGAATTAATTATGTTCATCTTTTCTACAGATTAGAGATAAAACTCTAAAATTTCAAATATTTAATCGTTATAAAAAGCCTGTTAGCTATGGCTTATTTTATTCTTTTTCATATATTTTTTTTAGCAAGCGGCAATAAACCTGCACGATTCGCGCTTAAGAAGCTCAATCATTGAGCAAGTAAGCACGCTAATTTCGATTTCTAGTATTTATTAACTCTGTGACATTTATCCGACTGCTAAAACACGGTAAACTCATTTTTATTAGTGCCAAAAGTTGCGAATTATCAACGAATGAAAGAACATACAAAGCCGTTACGTATTGCCTTGGTGGCAGGTGAGTTATCTGGTGATATTTTAGGTGAAGGGCTAATAAAAGCACTTAAACGCCGTTTTCCGGATGCCATATTTGAAGGGATTGCGGGCCCGCGTATGCAAGCGGCTGGCTGTAAAACATTATTCGATATGGATGAATTATCGGTAATGGGTTTAGTTGAGGTACTTGGCCGGTTACCTCGCTTACTTAAAATACGCAAACAATTGGTGCAACATTTTATCGACAATCCACCGGATGTATTTATTGGTATTGATGCGCCTGACTTTAATTTACGTGTTGAAAAACCGCTAAAAGAAGCAGGCATTAAAACAGTACAATATGTTAGTCCATCAGTGTGGGCGTGGCGTGAAAAACGTATTCATAAAATCAGTGCAGCCACAAATTTAGTGTTGGCATTATTACCGTTTGAAAAAGCCTTTTACGATAAACACGGTGTACCATGTACTTTTGTTGGGCACACGCTTGCCGATGATATTGCACTTGAGCATGACCAAACCGAGGCTCGTAACAAACTTGGTTTAGCACAAACAGATAAAGTGCTAGCGTTATTACCGGGTAGCCGTGGTTCTGAAGTGGGGCTTTTAAGCGAAACCTACATCGAAACGGCATCTAAACTACAAGCACAAAATCCTGATCTTAAAATTGTGGTGCCATTAGTTAATGAGAAACGAAAAGCACAGTTTTGTGAAATTTTAGAAAAAACAGATCCTGAGCTAAAACTGCAATTATTGGATGGTCAGTCAAACCTTGCAATGCAAGCAGCGGATGCCATTTTACTTGCCTCAGGAACCGCAACACTTGAAGGCATGTTGTATAAAAAGCCGATGGTCGTGGGCTACAAAATTAAGCCTATGAGTTATTGGATATTCAAAACATTATTCACTTTTAACATTAAATATTTCTCGTTGCCTAACTTATTAGCCAATGAAGAACTAGTACCAGAATACCTACAATCAGAGTGTAATGTTGATAACTTATCAGCTGCGCTAACACCTATGTTGAATACGGATAACAGTGAACTAAAAGCGCGCTTTTTAGCCATCCATAAAGACATAAGATTAAATGCCAATGAACAAGCTGCAGCAGCAGTCGCGGAGTTACTAAATGCAAATTGAACGACCGAATGTTAATTATATTGCTGGTGTAGATGAAGTTGGCCGTGGTCCATTGGTCGGTGATGTTGTTACCGCTGCGGTGATACTCGACCCAAATAAGCCTATTGCAGGTTTAACCGATTCTAAAAAGTTATCAGACAAAAAACGTCAATTATTGGCTGCAGAAATAAAAGAAAAAGCGCTGTGTTATGCCATTGGTCGCTGTAGCCCAAGTGAAATTGACGAATTAAATATATTGCACGCCACTATGCTAGCAATGAGTCGCGCAGTTGAAGGCTTAAGTGTTAAACCTGAGTTTGTTTTTATTGATGGCAACCGTGTGCCAAGCCAACTGACAGTTCCAGCACAGGCGGTAGTAAAAGGCGATAGCTTGGTCGAAGAGATTTCAGCTGCTTCTATTTTAGCTAAAGTTGCCCGTGATGATGAAATGATTGAGCTTGATAAGCGTTATCCTGATTATGGCTTTGCAGGCCACAAAGGCTATCCGACTAAAGCGCACTTTGCGGCACTCGAACAATACGGTGCAATTGCAGAACATCGTAAAAGCTTTAAACCTGTTCAGCGCATTTTGGCGTTAAAAGGAGAGCAATTGTAATGCCAGCGCCGCAATTTGTTCACTTACGTGTTCACTCAGATTTCTCAATGGTGGATGGTCTAGCTAAAACTAAGCCGATTGTAGCTAAAGCAGAAGAGCTGCAAATGCCTGCATTGGCTATTACCGATCAGATGAACTTATGTGGTTTGGTGCGTTTTTATGGTGCTGCCCATGGTGCCGGTATTAAGCCAATTGTCGGCGCTGATTTTTGGTTAAGAAGCCCTGAATTTGAAGACGAACCTAGTCGTATTACCATCTTAGCGAAAGATAACGAAGGCTATAAAAACCTTACTTTATTGATCTCTAAAGCATATCAGCGCGGACATTTATTTCATCGCCCTGTGGTTGACCGTGAATGGCTGGTGGAGCACAAAAATGGCCTAATCTTATTATCTGGTGCGAAAGATGGTGACTTAGGTAAAGCCCTATTAAAAGGTAACCCTGGGCTCATTGAATCGGTAGTTAGCTTTTATAAGCAGCATTTTAGCGATCATTATTACATTGAGCTTATTCGTACTGAGCGTGCTTTAGAAGAAGACTATTTACACCTAGCTGTTGAGCTTGCTGCAAAAGAGCAGTTACCCGTGGTGGCAACTAACGAAGTAGTGTTTTTAAAACCAGAAAACTTTGAAGCCCACGAAATCCGAGTTGCAATCCATGACGGTTACACATTAGAAGATAAACGTAGACCAAAACGCTTTTCTGAGCAGCAATATCTTAAAACAGCGGAGCAAATGGCTGAGCTATTTAGCGATATTCCAGAAGCGTTAGAAAACACCGTTGAAATTGCCAAGCGCTGTAATGTGACCGTGCAGCTAGGGACTTACTTCTTACCAGATTATCCAACTGGATCGCTGAAAATTGACGACTTCTTGGTAAAGGTTTCTGAAGATGGTCTTGAAGAGCGTTTACAGTTTTTATTCCCCGATGAGCAAGAGCGTAAAGAAAAACGTGTTGAGTATGATGAGCGTCTAAAAATAGAGCTTGAGGTAATCAACCAAATGGGGTTCCCTGGTTACTTCTTGATCGTAATGGAGTTCATCCAGTGGAGTAAAGATAACAATATTCCGGTAGGACCAGGGCGTGGTTCTGGTGCTGGTTCGCTAGTTGCTTATGCACTAAAGATTACCGACCTTGATCCGTTAGAATTTGACTTACTATTCGAACGTTTCTTGAACCCTGAGCGTATCTCAATGCCCGACTTTGACGTCGACTTCTGTATGGACCGACGCGATGAGGTAATCGATCACGTAGCGGCGCTTTATGGTCGTGACGCGGTATCTCAGATCATCACTTTTGGTACCATGGCCGCAAAAGCGGTTATTCGGGACGTAGGCCGTGTATTAGGTCACCCTTACGGCTTTGTTGATCGTATTTCGAAATTAGTACCGGGCGATCCGGGTATGACCTTAGCTAAAGCCTTTGATGTTGAGCCACGTTTACAAGAAGCCTACGACGGTGATGAAGAGGTAAAAGAACTTATCGATATGTGTCGCATCCTTGAAGGGTGTACACGTAATGCCGGTAAACACGCTGGTGGTGTTGTAATATCTCCAACTACTATTACTGACTTTGCGGCCCTTTATTGTGATGATGAAGGTAAATTCCCAGTAACGCAATTTGATAAAAACGATGTTGAGACGGCAGGCTTAGTTAAGTTCGACTTCTTAGGTTTAAGAACGTTAACTATCTTGCAGTGGGCGCTTGATATGACTAATGAGCGCTTAGCCCGAGAGGGGAAAGAGCCGGTTGATATCAACGCTATTCCTCTTGATGATAAGCCAAGTATTGAGTTACTGCTACGCGCCGAAACCACCGCGGTATTCCAGCTAGAATCTCGTGGTATGAAAGATTTGATTCGCCGTCTGAAACCCGACTGTTTCGAAGATATGATCGCACTGGTAGCACTATTCCGCCCAGGTCCATTGCAATCAGGCATGGTAGATAACTTTATCGACCGTAAGCATGGTCGAGAAGAAATATCCTACCCAGATGTTCAATGGCAACATGAAAGTCTGCAGCCAATATTAGAGCCAACCTACGGTATCATTCTATACCAAGAACAAGTAATGCAGATTGCGCAGGTTCTAGCAGGTTATACGCTAGGTGGCGCTGATATGTTGCGTCGTGCGATGGGTAAGAAAAAGCCAGAGGAGATGGCAAAGCAGCGTTCAACCTTCGAAGAAGGAGCTGTTAATAACGGAGTTGACGGCGAACTTGCAATGAAAATCTTCGACTTGGTAGAGAAGTTCGCAGGTTATGGTTTTAACAAATCTCACTCAGCTGCTTATGCCTTAGTATCGTACCAAACACTGTGGATGAAAACCCACTACCCAGCAGAGTTTATGGCTGCGGTAATGTCGGCGGATATGGATAACACCGATAAAATTGTTACCTTGGTAGATGAATGTGAAAACATGAAACTGACCTTGCTACCACCAGATGTAAATGCCGGTGAGTACAAGTTTACGGTTAATCTACAAGGTGAAATTGTCTACGGTATCGGTGCAATTAAAGGGGTCGGTGAGGCGCCTGTTGAAGCTATTTTAGAAGCTCGTAGCGAAGGTGGTCCGTTTAAAGACTTATTTGATTTTTGTGCCCGTGTTGACTTAAAGCGTTTAAATAAGCGTGTTGTTGAAAAGCTTATTTATGCCGGAGCACTCGATCAACTCGGCCCAGATAAAACACAGCCTGGTCGTGCTACCTTATTGGCTAGTTTAAAAGATGCAATGCGAGCAGCCGATCAGCATCATAAGGCTGAGTCACTAGGGCAGGCAGATTTATTTGGTTTACTTGCGACAGAGCCAGATGAAGTTGAACAAGCATTCATTAAAGCAACCGATTTAACCGACAATGAGTGGCTTGATGGTGAGAAAGAAACCTTAGGCCTGTATTTAACTGGCCACCCAATTAATCAGTATCGTAAAGAGTTAAAACACTATACAACGGGAAGACTAGTCGATTTACAGCCAACTAATCGCGATGTGCAGTCCACAGCTGCAGGCTTAGTGATTTCTGCCCGAACCCTGATAAACAAAAAGGGAAATCGTTGGGGTCTTGTAACTTTAGATGACAAGAGTGCCCGTATTGATGTACGCTTATTCCCAGAACAGTTTGAAATGTACCAAGATTTGCTGCAAGTAAACAATATCTTGGTAATATCAGGACAGGTCAGCTTTGATAACTTCTCCGGTGGCATTACAATGACCGCTAGAGACATATGCACCATCGCTGAGGCGCGAGAAAAACGTATAAAAGCGATTAAAATGACCTTAAATATGGTGCAGATCGAGGCGAACTTCTTCGATAATTTACAAAAAGTACTGGAACCTTATAAGTTTGGTACTTGTCCTATTAAAGTATTCTATCAACGTCCGGATGCGTTGGCTGAGATTACTTTAGGAACCGAATGGTGTGTTACGCCGAGCGATGACTTAATTCACAAGTTATCGCTTATGGCGGCGCAAGATGTAGAACTAGAATTTAATTAATTAGGTAGTTTAGAGCATGAGCCTCAATTATCTTGATTTTGAGCTTCCAATTGCAGAATTAGAAGCAAAAATTGAAGAATTACAAAATGTAAGCCGCGCTGGCGAATTAGACCTTGGATTAGAAGAGGAAGTCAGTCGATTAAAAGAGAAAAGTGCTGAAATGAAAGAGAAAATTTTCTCTGAATTAGGTGCTTGGCAGGTTTCTCAGTTAGCCCGTCATCCGTTGCGTCCTTATACTCGTGATTACATCGAGCGTATTTTCACGGAATTTGACGAACTAGCAGGCGACCGTACTTTTGCTAACGACCCAGCTATTTTAGGCGGTGTTGCACGTTTTGATGGTCAACCAGTGATGGTTATTGGCCAACAAAAAGGTCGTGATACTGCAGAAAAAATTAAACGCAACTTTGGTATGCCAAAGCCAGAAGGTTACCGTAAAGCACTACGCTTAATGGAAATGGCTGAGCGTTTCAAAATGCCAATCATGACATTCATCGACACGCCAGGTGCATACCCAGGTGTTGGTGCAGAAGAGCGTGGTCAAAGTGAAGCTATTGCTCGTAACCTTAAAGTAATGGCTGCATTAAAAGTACCAACCATCTGTACTGTGATCGGTGAAGGTGGTTCTGGTGGTGCATTAGCAATTGGTGTGGGTGACCGCGTTAACATGTTGCAATACAGCACTTACTCAGTTATTTCACCAGAAGGTTGTGCATCAATCTTATGGAAAAGCGCAGACAAGGCACCATTAGCTGCAGAAGCAATGGGTGTAACTGCTGCACGTGTTAAAGAGCTTGATTTAATCAACAACGTAATTGATGAGCCGCTAGGTGGCGCACATCGCAATTATGATGCCATGGCTCGTAACCTTAAAAACCAACTTAAGCGTGATCTTGCTGAGTTACAAGGCCTTTCACTTGATGAAATGCTTGATCAGCGTTACAAGCGTTTAATGTCGTTTGGTTATTGCTAACACAGCAAATAAATGAAAAAAGCCGCTTTTGCGGCTTTTTTTGTTTTATAATGCCGATAACTCAGGCGCTTATATACTCATTGGTTATTAATGCAAACATCAGGTTTATATCACCATTTTTTAGCACAATTACAGCCTTTGCTGAACGCTCAGCAACGCTACTTTAGTGTCGCCTTATCAGGTGGTGTTGACTCTGTCGTGTTATTACATCTAATGAGCTTAGCTCGAAAACAGCATCCTGAACTTGAACTTGAAGCCGTGTATGTTAATCATGGTTTGAGTGAACATGCTTATGAGTGGCAAGTATTTTGTAAATCGCTATGCGAAGAGCTAGGTGTGACATTTAAAGCGTTGCAGGTTGAAATTATTGAACGCTCGCGTACTTCACTCGAAGCACAAGCTCGAGAGGCAAGATACCAAGCTCTCGATGAGCACTGTTTGGTTGGTAGTGTAATTCTGCTTGGTCAGCACTTAAATGACCAACTTGAAACTTTCTTATTACGGCTTAAACGCGGCTCAGGCTTACAGGGCTTGGCATCGATGCAACAAAAGCGATTATTAGCTTCTGGGCGAGTTTGCTTTAGGCCACTGATAGATATTACTCGTGAGCAAATAGAGCAGTTTGCCGATGAGTTTGCCATTACCCACATCAACGATGACTCAAATGTTGATGAACGCTTTGACCGTAATTTTTTACGTCATCAGGTAATGCCTACTTTAACTGAACGCTTTCAAGGCTTTGAAAAAAGTGCAGCGCGTAGTATTCGACTGTTACAGCAACAGCAATCGTTACTTGATGAGTATACCCAAAACGATCTTGCAAACTGTCAAAATAAGTATAAAGGCTTAAGTTGTGCGGCAATTGCTGATTTTAGTAAGCCCAGACAAGCTAACCTAGTGCGTGTGTGGCTTAATCAGTTTATGTATCAGTTACCTTCTGAAAATCAACTGCAGCAAATTATCGAGCAAGGCTTAACGGCAAAAGCCGATGCGCAGTTAAAAATCTGTTTGCAAAGCGGCGATGTTCGTCGTCATCAGCAATATTTGTACTTTGTGACGGAGCAAGCAATACCACAGGCAATGGATATTGCTTTGCAGAGCGTTGAACTTACAGATGGCCGCAAATTAATTGTCAAAGCGGGCAAAGGTGTTAGGAAACCTCAAAAAGATGAGCGAGTAAGGGTTGAATTTAATAAACCACAAGCGCGCATAAAGCCTTTGCATAAACCTGGCTCAAATACCTTAAAACATTGGTTTAAAGATGCCAAAGTTGCCCCTTGGCTTCGTGCGCAGACACCACTTATCTTTTATAATGATCAACTTGTGCAAGTTGTTGGCTACTTTGTTAGTGAGCAGCACAGTGTTGAAGATGGAATTATCTGGGAGACACTCTATGAGTGAACAACCACATGTAGGTTTATCGCTAGTTAATAAAGCACCACTAGGCTTTGTGTTATCGGTGTTAGTGGCTGTTATTGCTGGTTTTGCCTATGCAGAACTGACTTTAAACACACTTTTTTATGCGCTAGCTGGCGGCATAGTTTGTTCAATATTGCTGCTAGGCTATTGGTCAGGTAAAGGCGGTATTTTCTTTATTTTAGGCGTGCTTACGCCATTGGCTTTAGTGATGGTATCGCCCCTTACCAACATGGCTGCTTTGCTTTACTTATTAACTGGCTTCTTTGCTGGTTTTTGGTTAGTACTACTTGGTTATAAATTTATAAACAAAAAAGCCTAGCGGGGGATGCTAGGCTTTTACTTGATTAGTAAGCTCGTGCGCAATTTCTGCCTGCTGCTTTTGCCTTATAAAGGCCTTTATCAGCACGTGCGAATACTTCATTTTCGCAGTCTTGGTTATTGGCGAGTGTATAACCAATACTAGAAGAAACACTATATTTTTTCATTAAGCTGGAATCTTCTACTAGTTTCATAATGCGTTCTGCAACCACTTTATTGGTTGTAAATTCGGGGTCATCAATTAATAACGCGAATTCGTCTCCGCCAAAGCGAAAAATTGAGTCTGTTCCACGCACGCTGCAACGCAAAACTTCAGCAAATTCTTGTAAAACATCGTCGCCAATTTTATGACCATAGGTATCGTTAACTTGTTTAAAGTTATCTAAATCAAGCAGCATTAAACTAAACGGACGATGTTGTCGGCGGCAACGCTCTAATTTTTGTGCCAAGCTGTCATTAAATTGACTACGGTTGTTTAAGCCAGTTAGTGCATCTTTAGTAGCCAAGCGTAATACGCGGGTGTACATAAGAGCGTTACGTAACGGATAAACAAGGACTGCATGAAGCATTTTTAGTTTAGCTTCAATTGCCTTGCCCATAGGAAATTGGCTAAAGTAAATTAATTGCCCTAATCGTTCACTTTCGATATCTAAATCAAAAGAGTAGGGTGTTTGACTGGTATCGCTTCCAGCACTTTGTGACACTCCGAGCGCAGATTGAAACTGTAACCCAGATAAATTGATTAATTGTTTTGCGTGCTCGGCAAAAATAGTCAAAATTTCTTCGATTGATAACGTGGTTTGTAACCTCGCGACCAAGTCTTGTGGATTATTCGTTTCATTTATTCGGTAATGCTCTGCCGAAAACGGCAGAAACTCGCCTCGCGCAGACACCCGCTGCGTCAAAATATGGACATTTTCCATGATAATTCTCCCCCCGGAGTGTTTAGATACTCATACTTAGCGAGATTTGTGCCACATTTTTAAACTGGCTGAAAAACAGATGGTTGCTATATTTAAAGGAGGGTACAGCTTTATCATCAAGTAGAAAGGAGTTTATTGCTTGCAAAATGTGCTGATTCAAGTGTTTGGCTTGCTCGTCGCTGCCGTATTATTTGTTTGGTTCTTCAAACGAATTGGTTTACCACCTATTCTTGCTTATCTTGCTACAGGCTTGTTGGCGGGTAGTCATGGTATAGGCTGGATGGCGCAAAGCCATGAAATGCATTTTGTTGCTGAGCTAGGCATTGTGTTCTTATTGTTTAGTTTAGGGCTTGAGTTTTCATTGCCGCGTTTAATGGCGATGCGCAACATTGTATTTGGCCTTGGATCCTTGCAGGTGGTGGTAACCAGTATTGTGTTTATGCTGGTTTTACTATTGTTGGAGCACAGCCTTTTAAATAGTTTTACTATTGCCAGTTTGATGGCACTGTCTTCAACGGCGGTGGTGGTTAAGTTGCTTAAAGAATCAGGAGATTTAAATCAGCGCCGCGGTCAGCTGGCAATCGGGGTGTTGCTATTTCAAGATATTGCTGTTGTTCCTCTGCTCATTGTTTATCCTTTACTAGCTCAAAGTGGCTCTGAAGAAATTGTTGGCGCACTTGCTTTTGCTCTCACCAAAGGTGCCTTGGTGTGTATTTTGTTGTTTGGTATAGGTAAGTGGATTTTACCTAAAGTGTTTAGCGAAATAGCGCTAGTAAGAACCGATGAGCTATTTATGCTAACGACCTTACTGGTTGCCTTATTTGCCGCAGGTCTAACTTACTTATTTGGCTTATCAATGGCGTTAGGGGCTTTCTTAGCTGGTATGATGTTGGGTGAAAGTCATTATCGACACCAATTAGAAGCCGATATTAGGCCTTTTCGCGATATTTTAATGGGGCTATTTTTTGTTACTGTAGGTATGCAGTTAGATGTGCTTTACGTGCTAAATAGCTGGTACTGGATCATCACCGTATTAATTGGCTTGTTACTGTTTAAAATTGCAGTGCTCGCGATTTCTGCTCAAGTGATGGGTGAACGTAAGCAAGATGCTGTATCGGCAGGTATAATGCTTTGGCAAATGGGGGAGTTCGGTTTTGTATTAATAGCGCTTGCTTCGCAGCATTTATTAATAAGCTCAGAGCAAGCTTCATTTTTAATTGCAGTTGGCGTGCTTTCAATGGCGTTAACGCCTTACCTCATTGATAAAACCCCCCTTATTCTTAAAAAACTGGGTCTTTTGAGCCACACAGGTCAGTACTGGCAACAGCCCGCGACCAGCAGTCCTTTGTATCAAAATCATGTGGTGATCTGTGGCTTTTCTCGCGTAGGCCAAACTGTTGCACGATTTTTAAAACCTGAAGCTATTGAGTATGTAGCGGTAGAAAGTAACCCTATCTTGCTGCAAGAAGCTAAAGCAGCTGGCGAGCCTGTTATATTTGGCCATGTAAATCAAAAAGATATTTTAAAATCAGCGGGTGTAGAGCGTGCAAGACTAGTGATCATTACTTTTACAGATTTTGAGCAAACTCAAATAGTTGTAGATGCCATTAAGCAAATTGCGCCTGATGTTAAAATACTTGTAAGGATGCGTGATGATACAGAACTTGAAACCCTTAAAGAGCTTGGTGTTACTGAAGTTGTGCCAGAGACGCTGGAAGCAAGCTTAATGTTGGTGTCACATGTGCTTTATATGTCTGGCGTGCCGATGACGCGAATTATTCGCCGTGTTAGTAAAGAAAGGCGTAATCGCTATAAGTTTCTACATGGTTTTTTCACTGGTGATAAACTTGATGGTGAAGAGGCGAGCTCAGACAGACTTGAGTATCTGCATGTTATTGCGTTGCCTGAGCATGCTTATGCGGTAAATCAGAAAATTAGCGAGCTAAAGCTTGAGCAGCGCCGCGTGTCGGTTAGAGCACTGCGCCGACAAGACCGCGAAATTGACGCTCCTTCACCACAAACTATTTTACTGGCCGGCGATATTTTAGTGCTCCAAGGTAAACCTCGGCGAGTAGAGCGGGTAGAGCGCTTTTTACTCGATGGTATGGAGTAGCTACTCCAACTCTAAGAATTTGCGAATTTCTGGTAGTTTATTGAGACCATCTTGGTAGCCAATTTCAATTAGCTTTTGGGTATAGCGTTTCTCAAAGAGCAAGTAGCTGGTTAAACTTGATTGAGAACGCTTTTTCACACCTATCATGCGCAGTAGTAATTTGATTGCCATGGGCATATCATCATAAAACTGAGCAGCAATCGCATTGAAGTTTTGCGATGGATTGATGACGCATGTTTCGATTTGTTTTAGTTCCTGGTGCTTGTCGCGGGCAGGCAATAGGCTCAAAGTACGATTGATACGTTGTAAGCGTTCTAAGTCAGACTGTAGCGTGTCTGTGAACACACTGTCGAGTAAGTGACCAGCAATATTAGAAAGACCTGGGTAATGGGGTTGATAACCCGGTGGGTGCAACTCTTTTGGCTCATCAACACCAATAATAAAGATTTTCTCAGCACCTAAATGTATTGACGGGCTAAGCGGCGAGAGTTGGTGAATAGAGCCGTCACCAAAATAGTGGTTATAAACATTTACACTTGGGAACACCATAGGAATGGCACTTGATGCCATTAAGTGCTCAACATTAATGCGGGTTGCTTGGCCTTCACGCTTTGCTCTGCGCCAAGGATTTTGTGTCAGTGACTGAAAAAACGCTACAGAGTCGCCAGTGGTATAACTTGAAGCCGTAATTGAAACTGCATCTAAATAGTTTTTATGTAGGTTTCGTTCAATACGCGATAAATCGAGTATTTCGTGCAGTAGTTTTCTAAGTGGCTTATTGTTTAATAAGCTCGCTGGTGGGTGGTTTATATGTTCAGATTGAAAGCTTGTCAGCATGTTGCGAGTGATATGCAAAAACACACTTAAAAAGTCACTTTTATATACTTGAGAAGTAGAAAAGTTCTTCCAAACCCATTCAAGTTTTTTACATGCTAAGTGCGCACAAGATGCATAACAAGCTAATGCTGCGGAATTAATTGCGCCAGCTGATGTCCCATTAATAATAGTAAAGGGCAGCGGTGCTGTTCGAGGCATGCTTTGCGTTATCGCTTTAAGTACACCGACTTGATAAGCCGCTCGTGCGCCACCACCTGTTAGTAATAAAGCGATTTTAGAGTGTTGTGTTTTTTTTAACTTACTGCTCATGGTTGCATTTAAATAGTTGTGCGTCTTTACTTTATTTATCAACTGTAAGTCTTTAAGCTAGAAGAAGCAAAGATTAGCTCAAGGCTAAATGGTTTTTTCGTATTTTTATCTGTTTTATTTTTAAGGGAGTGTCTATGTCGGAGCATTCGTCAGAACCTGAAGTACAAAAAGGTTCATCAAATAATAACCTCATTTTTGCGGTTGTTATTCTTATCCTTATCGCTGGTGTAGCAGCGTTTATTTTATTAAAGCCTGAAGATAAACCAGTTCAAGTTGTTGAAGGCATTGTTACTGAAGAAGTACCTGTTGTGGAATATCAAGAACCAGAAGCAGAGTCAGAACCAGAAGTTACAAACCCTGAACCAGAGCCTGTTGTAGTAGATACAGCTCCAGAGCGCACTCCTGAGCCAGTTCCTGAAGTTAAGCCATTACCAACCTTAAATGAAAGTGATGAAGTTGTTGTTGCTCGCATGGATGAATTACTAAGTGACCAAGTGATGAGTTTAATGGTGACTGATGATCTTATTCGTCGTGGTGTTGTGTATGTTGATAACATTGCAAAAGGTAAAGTAGCATTAAGTCATGCTCCTGTTGAGCGCCCTAAGGAGTCGTTTAAAGTCATAGAAGGTGATATTTTAACAATTGATCCAAATAGCTATGAGCGCTATACGCCTTATGTGAAACTCTTTACAAGCTTAAGTGCTGCGCAAGTGATTCGTATGTATGATGAATATAAACCTCTTATCAACGAAGCTTATGCAGAAATTGGCTACGAAGGTGATGCATTTACTGGGACTTTAGAAGAAGCTATTGATGTGCTTCTAGATACGCCAGAACCAAAAGGTGATATGCCACTAGTTCGTAACTCAGTCACTTATCAATACGCATACTCTGAATGGGAAAATCTTCCAGATGCGCAAAAACAATTGCTGCGCATGGGGCCAGAAAATATGAAAAAAGTGAAAGCAGCTTTACGCAACATAAAAGCTGAACTTGAAAAGTAAGTAATTACCCCTCTAAATACAGTGTGATTGTATACCAAGTATGCAATCGCACTTTCTTTTTCGAATACCCCTTGAATAACAGGCTAAAAGTAGAGATAATCCCTCCCGCGCCAAACAAGGCCCTCAATGGTAGTCTTATTGGTCCTCTCGCAACACTAGCAGGTGAACCTGGTCAGGCCCGGAAGGGAGCAGCCACAGCGTGTGACGTGTGTGCCGAGATGCGGCTGGTAAGACTGCCACCCAAAATCCTATTTGGGTGACTTTCTTTATTTTCATTATCTTTTTCAAGTTTTAATACTCTGTTGTAATCCAATATTTATCTGATTTTATTTTAATTGCTCTAGATGATTGGCTTTTTCAGTCCAAGACGCGGTGCCGTGTTTATGTGCAATAGTATTTGGATGGTATTGTTGCTTATGCCTTAATGCGGTTCGTTAGGCTTGCAGTGCAATTTGACAGAATTAATTTTTGTATGGTTTTTGATAAGTGAGGAGTCTAGAGTTCTTAAAATAGGTCAAACTGCTGCTTGTATTTATGCATGTTCAATGGTGGCACAATGGGTGTTAGGCAGGTGTATAGTGAGCGCCTTAATGCTCCCTAAAACTTAAGTGAATTGGGAATGCTTTATTGTCCCAATAGTAAGTGTAGAAAGGTAACCTTCTTTCAAGAACTCTTTCAGAATTAATGTAAGATTCAAATGATAAGAATGAAAAGTATAGCCCTTGTCTATACTTTTCTAATCTTGAAATGAAACAGAAAACGATGAATAAAATTAAGAATGTTAGGCTCAAAATGAAGAGCTTAAAGTCGACGTAAAACAGCACCAATGTTAACAACGAAAGTGCTAAAGAATGATTGATAATTCTTAATTTGTTTTTTTTGAGTATTATCATTTTAGTTACTTGTTACATAGTTTATGTAATCAATTTCTTCTCTATTTAATGCTTTTTCTTCAGTGTCGTTATGATGCATTGCATCATTAAGAAAAGTAGAGCTGAGCTTAATAAAGTTTATTTTGTCTTCAAGTGATGTGTTATCTAGGCCTGCGAGAAGTAGTTTGCTGGAGAGCTCTGAAATAGATGCTCGGTTATTTCTCGCGAAGTTGAGACGTGGTAAAGAGTCAATAACAAGTATTAAGTTAACAATAGACTCATCTATATTCTTGTCCAATACGTTCATTTTATTCTCTCCTTATATTTATTAACTTGAAACCGACTCCTCTCACACTTTCAATAATGTAGCTGGTGTCATTCAAGATAATTCTTAACTGATAAATTGAAACATTTACATTGCCAATAACAGCTTTCTGTTCTGGCCAACCAATCCTTAGTAATTCGTACCTATTAACTGTTTTTCCAATATTCCGATAAAGAACCTCAAAAACCCTAAATGTGGCAGGGCTGACTCTGTATTTTTTTCCATAAATAGTCAGGCTTCCGTAATCAAAAATAAGAGGTTTGTTTTTGATTGGAGCTTGGCTGGTTCCTGAGTGTTCTGATTTCATCTTATCCTCCGTATCCAAATATGGTACTTGGTTTAATTGTCATATCAATAATTATTAAAAGTATTAAAACCATTAAAAATATTAAATTACAAAACGATTAAATTACTAAACCGCTAAATTCTTAAGGTTATGAAAATACTATGTTTATTTAAAATATTGAGATTTTCAAACTTTAAAGATGAGTAGTATGAAATGAAAATTTATTAATGAAAAAGTATCAATTTTGGCGCGGTGGTTACTCGATCTAGAAATGAAAAAAATAGTAGATAACTGGCCAAATCTAACGTTAGACAGTCGTATTAGCGCCATTGCTTTTACTAAACTATTTCTATACTTAATAATAAAAAAAAGGTGCAGTGGCACCTTTTTTTATAAGAATTGATAAAGGAATTCATGCTCTCTTAAGTGCACTCAAAATTGTTATTTCGCGAATACTTTAAACCCCCAAGCAGGCAGGGTTAGTGCTGAGCTTTCAGTAAACTCAACTATTTCTTTAGAAAGTACTTCTTTATATTTTCCTGTAAACAACGGCTCTTTAAAGCTGACAGTTTTAGGCTCTTTTGAAAGATTGAATACGGCAAATACTTTATCGTTTCCTTTTGCACGAACAAAGCTAAGCACCTGCTTAGGTGCGGTGTTTGGTACATGTACCATGCGGCCGCCAAATTGACCATTCCACAGGGCTTCATTGTTATGTTTGAGTGCAAATAGCGATTGGTATAAATCACCGATAGGGTGCTTTTGCCACTTTATTGGATCGCGTTCGAAAAAGGCGAGTCGTTTATCGTTGCCAGCTTCTTGTCCGTTATAAATCATCGGGAAACCTTCGCCAATCACAGAAAGTGTAATTACAGCTTCAAGTGCATCGCCGTAGTTTTCGAACATGGTGCCTTCCCATGCATTGGTGTCGTGATTTGCAACACCTACAAGGCGGTACGCCTCGGCCGGGAATGCACTTTCATTCCATGAATAATAAAGGAAGAGAGCGCTGACATCGGCATGAGCATTTACGATATTATGCATATGCTTAGACCATGACCAAGCGTAAGTCATATCGAATGCTTTAGCATGTAAATCACGAGATTCCCACTCAGCCAGCATTAAAACAGGCTTTATTTCATCAAGCTCACGGCGAACGTTATTCCAAAAGTCGACGGGTACAAAGCCTGCCACATCACAGCGATAGCCATCAATACCTACTTCTTTTACCCAGTATTTCATTGATTCAGTCATATACTTACGCAGCGCTGGCTTTGAATAATCAAAATCGATAATGTCAGACCAATCCCACCAAGGCGTTGGCCTAAAGTTTCCTTGATAATCACGCTCGTACCAATCAGGGTGCTCATAGCGAAGCCAATTATCCCAGGCACTGTGATTCGCTACCCAATCTAAAATAACATACATACCCATTTCATGAGCTTTATCAACAAAGGCTTTTAGATCATTCAATGTGCCAAATTCAGGGTTTACTTTACGGTAATCTTTTACAGAATAAGGGCTACCTAAACTGCCCTTGCGATTTTCTTCGCCAATAGGGTTAATGGGCATGAGCCAAATAATATCTACACCTAATGCTTTTAAGCGAGGCAGCTGTTGCTGTGCTGCAATAAAGGTTCCTTCTGGAGTAAATTGGCGAGTATTTAATTGATAAAGTACCGCATTTTTTGACCATTCAGGATGAGTTATTTTTACATAGGCTTCTGGTTCATAGGCACTTTTTGTACTTGTGGTTTGTGAACATGCAGCGAGTAAGCTCAGTGTAAATATAAGCAAGCTTTTGGTAAGAAGTGAATTCATGTCAGACCTTGTTGTCAATTTAAATTGTGTGTACTAACAAACAGTCTGATAAATATATACCCAAGGTTTGTGTGTAACAAATTTGTACATACGTATTCACAGTATATTTACGTAATCGATTAAGTTCATCTTTCAAAGGTGTATTTAAAGGGCTAGGAAGGTAAAAACTTAAATGATTAAACCGGGTCGGGTATATGTTAAAACGACAGCAATGCATAGCCAAGCTGTCGTTTAAATATGCTGAGCTAGGCTGAAATCATAAAAGCAGATTTACTGGCATCCCAGCTGATCAGTTTTTTAATTTCTAGCTCTTTTAAAATGGTTAGTAATTCAGAGTCACTTAGACAACAGCCTTGTTTTAATGTATCGAGTGATATCTCTTTATTACGGCTATGAAGCTTAGAGGCCAACATAATACGGTAGATTAATTTTGACTTACGGTTCATAACGCATCTCCTCCACATTTTTGTTTATAGCAATTAGTTTGCTACTTGGTTTTATAATTTGGTCTAATGTGTACTGATGGTTTTTTCGACTATGGGGGATCTTTTTAGCTAAGTCAATTAATATCGAATGATATTTGTACAGCGCTATAAGAGAGGGAGTTAGTAGTAATCTACAAATATAACTCATTGAAAATATGTAATAAGTTACGCTTTAAAAAATTGGTATATTTATAAGAAATTAAAAATCAGAGGGTTATCGCTGTACTATAAAAGCTTAGTCAATGAGCTCATCGCGGCTAACTGCAATTGCATCATGCAGCGCTTTAAATAGTAAATGCTTTTCAATGGGTTTGCCTACGTGGCTATTAAAACCACAGTTCATGTATTCGATTATATTTTCTTTCATCACGTTGGCAGTCAAGGCAACAACGGGAATCTCTTTATCAATACTACGAATATGGGAGCAAGCTTCGATCCCTCCCATATTTGGCATTTGTATATCCATCAAAACTAAAATGGGGTTGAGTTGTTTAAATAGCTCGACAGCTTCAGCACCATCTTTTGCAAAGTGAAGTTCTGCGTTGGTTTCTGCAAGCATCGATTTGATGATCATAGTATTGAGTGGGTTATCTTCAGCAATTAATAAGGTTTTAGCCGATAAATCAGGTGCGGTTACATCAGTAAAGCTATCATTTAAGTGTTGCTTTTCAGATACTTTGAGCGGTAAATAAACCGTGAAATGGGTGCCTTTACCGAGTGCGCTGTCTACATCAATACGGCCATGCATCCGTTTAACGAGATTCGCGGTGATCGACATACCCAACCCTGTACCGCCAAAACGCCGCGTTATGCTGTTATCGGCTTGCTGAAAACGGTTAAATAGATGCATTAACCCCTCTTTATTCATACCAATGCCGGTATCAATCACTTCTATCTCAACACCTTGCTTTTGGCTTTGCGAAGATTTATTAACCTTTATTTGCACGCCACCTTGCTCGGTAAATTTAACGGCGTTAGAAACCAGGTTTAAAATAATTTGTCGAACCCGAACTGGGTCTCCTATCCATAAATCTTCAACGTCATCGTCTATATCTATGTTTAATTCAATTGCTTTTTCGTTACAAAGCGGCAGAAAATCAGAATTGATCGACTCAACGACCTTCGACATCGAAAAATCCACCTGCTCAATCGAAAGCTCGTTCGCCTCCATTTTCGAAAAGTCTAAAATATCGTTGATAATGGTAAGGAGTGACCGACAAGAAAACAGCGCCTTAGCAACAACTTCAATATTTTTCGGTTTTTGAATGTTCGGCTGCAAAATTTGTAATAGCCCCATTATGCCATTAAGTGGAGTGCGTATTTCATGACTCATATTAGCTAAAAATTCTGATTTTATTCTTGTGCCTTCTAAGGCACGTTCAGTAAGCTCAATCTGTTGTTTATAAGAGTTTGAAAGCTTTCTAAAGTAAATAAGCAATATGCTGGTGAGCAATATAATTGTTAAAACATGAACGGTATAAGCAATTTGGAAGTTTTCATCAATTGCGATACTTTTTTCTTTAAGTGTTAAGTTTATATGTTGCTCGAACGCGGCAAGTGCCTTCAATGCCTCTGTATCATCTACTTTAACTTTGGAATCTATTTGCTCGCTAGTTGCGCCATCAGCAATCATTTTTAAAACAATGTCGAGATTATTTTTATACTCATTAACCGTTTTTTTAACGTCAATAAGTGCTGTTTGATCGTATTCTTTTATTGCGCCAAGTTTGGCAAAGATCTCTTTTATTTCGCGGAGTTCATTTTCAATGGGCGGTAGGTATAGATCTGTATTTTTTCTTAGTACTAGGTTTTTAAAATGGTGAATAAAGCCACCATAACCGAGTTTTTGAATTAGCTTGTCGTGAAGTACATAAATGTTAGCGGCGGTTTTTGAATAGTCATGCCATTGTGAGTCAACATTTCTGTAAAAGAATAAAGAGGTAACAGTAAGCGAAGCTACTAATGCAATCATGATAATGGCATTTACTTTTAACTTGTTTTTAGTTTGCTGCAACGCTTTTATCATCAGTTTACGGCACCTATCCTGTTGTTATTCTAAGCATAGCGCATTTTTATTTGTTCACATAAGAAAGGGTAAAAGCTGTGACGGCTTTTTTATGAAAATATTAAAAGTCCTATACAAAGGAAAAGTAATCTAACGTGTTCAAAAGCCCTTTGTAAAATAATGATTTGAAATTAATTGATTTAACTGTACTTTTTTCGTACTTGTTGTATCTTAAGTTGGTACGCTATTTTAAGGTTTAATTGAGTGTAGGCTAACACTCATTTGTTAAGTGGAGTAAAGGATATGCACGCACACACAGTCAAAGAATCAGCAGCAACTATTCAATCGGGTGTCGCAAAAGCGGATGGTAAGCTTTTAGTTACTGAACAAGACATTGTTTTTGAACCGTTTAATAAAGAGTTAGGCTTAGGCCCATACAGATTTTCACGAGCGCAAATCAATAACGTTGATAAGTGTTCAGGTAAAGGTGCGGGTATTTTGCCAATCACAGCAGATGGAATTCGCATTACTCTAAATAACAAGGATGTATTTGAGTTCATTTTAGCAAACCCTGATGAGTGGCTAAGCGTACTTGCTCACTAAGCAAACCGCAAACCTTCAAAAAGACGGCATATTATAGCAACGTGTCATAATATGCCGTGTTAGCTTTTTATGAATTAATTCCCTTTCTTCGCAACACATTGATCTCAAACAATACTAAGGCAAACTTCTTAGGTTATTTTACACATCTAAACTATTAAATTGCTCGTTGCTTATTAACGGAGGCTCTTGGGCAAATGATCAACTTAGATGAACAACACCTAGTTTCACTCGAACGCGGTTTTCATATTCCACCTAAACCTGAGCTATTGAGCCAAATTGCCGAAGAAATGCAAAAATCTGATGCAAGCTTAGATAAAGTAGCCAATTTAATATCACGTGACATTAGCCTTTCGGCCTTATTATTAAAAACAATCAACAGCCCCGTGTTTGGCTTACAACGCACCATAAGTGATATACGCCAAGCGGCGATGTTTTTAGGGTTAGATCAGCTTAATCGGCTGGTAACTTTGGCTCTCCTAAAGCAAAACTTTAAAGGCAATGCTTGTATTAGCTTAGAGCGCTTTTGGGATGAATCGGTTGAAGTTGCAAATGCCTGTGTGTTGCTGGGTAATCGTTATAAGTCTTTAATGCCAGTGGATGAGCTTTATTCATTAGGGCTTTTTCATAATGTAGGTATTGCTGCTATGGCATTAAAATTTAGAGATTATGTTGAGGTACTCAAGCAAGCAAACCTAGCCAAAGAGCTCGCAATTACAGACCTTGAACAAGCACGTTATCAGTGTGACCATGCGGTGATTGGCTACTTTATATCGGTATCTTGGCACCTACCTAAGCCACTATGTCACGTTATTTTAAATCATCACAACACGCACTTTTTAGAGCAAAGCAATGATGAGCAGCAGCGTATGGCGTATGCCATTTTAAAGTGCGCAGAGAGTGCTGTGGACTATGCGCGCCACCAACAGTATTCAAGCGAGTGGTTTAAAATTAAAGAGCAATGCTTATCTGAACTTGGCATTGTTGACCAAGATTTTGCAGATATGGTCGAAGATTACGTCGACAATGCGATGGCGAGCTAAAGCTGCTTAGATTTTATTTCCTCTCATCTTAACTTCGATGCGGTAGCGAGTGCAGACTTGCTAACTTTGGTTTTTTTACACTTCATTAAAGCATAGTATTACTATACTTTCATACCGTAGCAAGGCATCATAACTTTTTCTAGGGAGAGATTATGATGCTTAAATCTTTGTTACTATTGGTTTTATGTACCAGTTCTGTGATGGCTGCAACGAGTTTACCAGATAATCGCCACATCGTTGTTAAAGGTGAGGCTGTTGTGCGTACTGCTCCCGATATGGCTAATATCACGTTAGAGTTTGAATCTGTAAAAGCTGAAAGTTTGCAAGCGAAGCAGCAAGTCGATACGCAAGTGAACAAACTTCTTGCGGGATTAAGCAATTTTTCTATAGACGAAAAAAGTATCTCTGCGGGGCGGATATTTGTTGAGCCCAATATGCGTTATGACGAAAACGATAACCCAGCTAAAGATGGTTTTCGAGCCACGCGTAAGCTCAAAGTCAGCCTTAAACAACTCTCTCTTTTGGATGGTTTCTTAAACTTTGCGCTTAAAGTGGGTGTCAATCAAATCGAGCAAATTCAACTTTTATCAACGAAAGCCTCAGACTACGAGCAAGTCGCTCTGAATAAGGCAGTAGTGAATGCCAAACAACAGGGGAGCAGCCTTGCTAGCGCATTCGAAGCGAAACTTGGTCGAGTGTATAGTATTCAATCGCAAGAGGTAGGTAGTCACTTCGGCTATGGTAGCAACAACAATATTGAACAAATTATGGTAACGGGCTCACGTATTAATGCAGTCCCAGAAGGTAAGTATTTACAAGAATCGATTACCTTCAGAGCAAGTGTCAATGTTGTGTTTGATTTGTTGTTAGAATAATTCTTTCTTTTAAGAATGCTTTTTAGGTACCAGCTTAATTGTAAGTTCTTGTTTTTATTTTAAATTCAAATAATTGATTTTAATGGGGTATTTTTATTGCCTTTTTTAGGGTGTCTTTTTGGATGTCTTTTAGGAATTTTATATTTTAATTTACAGCTCAATCAAGAATAAAATATCTTGATTTTGTGCGGCGTTGCTACTATTGTAGCCGCAATGTAGCAATAAAGTTGTTACCAGTTGTTGTTCAAAAGAGCATTTATGTAGTTTGTAGTCACAAAATCTCTCACTTTTTAAAAACGATAGGGTTACATTTCCATGAATAAAAAATTCTCCACGCTAACTGTTTGTATTAAAAAAGCATTGCTCCCAACACTTGTGTTAGGAACATGTACGACTGCCTTTGCAGCTGCTCAAGAAGATGGAAAAAATAAAATTACAAAAGAGGATATAGAGCAGATCGAAGTACGCGGCTATGCGGCGTCAGTTGAGAAAAGTATCAACATGAAACGTTTTTCAAACAGCGTTGTTGATGCGGTTTCTGCCGAAGATATCGGTAAATTTCCTGATCAAACAGTTGCTGATGCACTACAGCGTATTCCAGGCGTGCAAGTAGAGAAAGACTTAGGCGGTGAAAGCGATCGAGTGAGTATTCGTGGTACAGCACCTCATTTAAATATAACGCTGTTAAATGGCCAAAATGTGGCTTCTGCAACGGCTTCGGCATCAATTACACGCCCGTCGCGTGGTTTTAATTACTCATTATTACCAGCAGAAATGGTCGATACTCTAGAGGTTTATAAGTCTGCTGAAGCTGACATTGATGAGGGTTCAATTGGCGGCACTGTTGTAGTAAAAACACGTAAACCGCTTGATAGTGAAGCTAACTATGCTGCGCTTTCAGTAAAAGCATTTCATTTTGAAAACGCAGACGAAACTAAGCCATACGTGTCTGGTTTATATTCATGGAAAAATGAAGCCCAAGACTTTGGGTTTAATGTTGGTTTTGTCCACAAAGAAACGGCAACGCAGCGTGATAGTAAAGAAGTACGTTTTGGATATCGCAGCACAGATGCCAACCAAGATGGGAATGCAGAATTTTATCCAGGGGCAGTGGGTTACAACCGCTACGCAAGTGATAGTGATTTAGATACCGCAACAGCGACATTCCAATACGCAGCTAATGATAATCTTGAATTTGTTTTCAATAACTTATATTCAAAGTCAGAACATGAATCATATGGCACGTATTCAAGCGGTTTTATCTTACAGAATATTGCTAATATTGAGAACCCAGTGATTGTTGATGGTACGGTTGTCGCAGGTGATTTACCAGCACACAATAACTTGGGTTATTATGGTAATGCGGGATATCGCGGTGAATTTAAAACTCAAGCGCATGACTTAAAAGTGACTTTTAAAGCCGATGATTACACTCTTACAGGTCAATTTGGTTATAGTAAAGCGGATGGTGAGGTGAGTGATGTGTATTCTGAGTATTACGCCAATACAAATGCATCATTTACATTAGAAAACGGCACGCCTGATGTAACTTTATCTGCAGATTTAAGCCCTGAAGATTATCGATTAGATTACAACCATAAAAATGATATATTCAACGATTCTGATGAGCTTTATGCACAATTTGATGTTGAATATTTATTAGATACTGGTTTTTTCACTGCAATTAAAGCGGGTGTAAAATACCGTGAGCATACAAAAGCAGCCAGTTTAATGAAAGCCAATTATCCAAAAGTCTCAGCAGCAGGTGAAAATTTTAATTTGGGTATGTTTGCAAGTGATTCTGCTAGTGACGGCATTTTATGGCAGTTTGATAATAACCAATATGCAGACTGGATTTCATCAACAAGTCCTACTTCAGGTCCTTATGAGCACCTTGACTACACCTTCGATCTAGAAGAAACCGTTACGGCTGGATACGTCAAAGCTGTGTTCGAGCACAATAAGTGGCGCGGTAATATGGGCGTACGTGCAGTTAAAACAGAGCTTGACTCTCGTTCAGTTGAATACACAGGACGTAGTTTTGCGCCTGAAAATATTCAAGATGTGTATAGTTCAAATAGCTACGATGACTTTTTACCAAGTGTAAATATTAACTATGACTTTACGGATGATGTTGTGCTTCGCTTTGCTGCAGCTAAAGTAATGTCTCGTCCTGACTACGATTTTTTATCAGCGCGTAAAAGTGGCTACTGTGCAGCGGCAACAGGTTGTAAAGGCTCACAAGGCAATCCAGATTTAAAACCTTATCGTTCAACTCAATATGATTTATCAGCTGAGTGGTACTTTAATGAGTCATCAATATTGTCATTAGCTTATTTTTATAAAGACATTGATTCGTATATTACCAATACCACTATTGAAAAGCAGTGGACATGGACAGACCCTGATACTGGCGTTGAAGAGGTTCGTGATTTCTTAGTGACTCAACCGCAAAACGGGCTAGGTGGTGAGAATTCCGGCTTTGAAGTGAACTACACGCAAAAGCTAATGTATGGGTTCGGCATTCAAACGAACTACACTTATTCAGATGCTGAGCTAGAGCAAACTGCAGAGCAAAAAGCTGCGGGTGAAGAGGCTGTGTTACCTAACAATTCAGAAGATACCTTCAACGCGACTGTTTACTACGAAAATACAGCTTTCAGTGCGCGTGTTTCTTATACCTATCGTTCAGAATATTTTTATACAAATTACCTTGGTTTAAATCAGTATAAAGATGGTTTTGGTCAGTATGATTTGAATATAAGCTACAATGTTTCTGAAGATTTTAATCTTATTTTCCAAGCTATTAACTTAACAAATGAAGAGCAAAAAGCGACTTCAGGTAATAGCACCGGTATGCCAGATGCTAATCGCCCTTTAGCTATTCATGATTATGGTCGTCGTTTCTTGGTCGGCGCGCAAATGAAGTTCTAATTTTCTTATTTGAATTAGATTCATGTAGGCACAACAAGTTTTTGTTGTGCCTTTTTTGTGAGGTATACAGTGTATTTTAAACATTTATTATTATTGTTCATCTGCTTTGCTTTGAATGCGTGTGTTTTTATGCAAAAACAAGAGGCTACGAACATTGAAAAGCAGTTTTTTGGCACTATCCAGCAACCTCAGGTTGCAAGAGAGTTTCGTGCTGCATGGGTAGCAACCGTTGCAAACATTAATTGGCCATCAGAGCCTGGATTATCTGTTGCTGAGCAAAAACAACAAGCAATTAAAATCCTTAATTTACTAAAACAACATAACTTCAATACCGTTATTTTTCAGGTTAGACCGCAAGCAGACAGTTTATATAAAAGTACGAATGAACCATGGTCTTATTATCTTACTGGAAAGCAGGGAAAAGCACCTGAACCGTTTTATGATCCTTTAAAATTTTGGATAGAACAAGCACATAAACGAGGCTTAAAGTTACATGCATGGATAAACCCATACCGCGCTCATCACCACATTGGAGGCCCCGTTTCAGAGCATTCAGTTGTTGAAAAAATGACGGATAAAGTAGTGAAACTAAAAAATGAGACCTATTGGTTTTTGCCTACAGATCAAGCTGTAGTGTCGCATACTTTAAGTGTATTAACGGAACTTGTAGAAAACTATGATTTAGATGGTATTCACTATGATGACTACTTTTACCCATATCCTTCTTACAATAACGATGAAGGTTTTCCTGATGCTAAACAATACACTCAGTATTTAGAAGCAGGTGGTGAGTTATCTATCGGTGATTGGCGCCGTGAAGCAGTAAATCATTTTGTGAAAAGCTTATACAAATTAGTTAAACAAACAAAGCCTCATGTTCTTGTTGGGATAAGCCCATTTGGTATATATAGGCCTGATGAACCTGAAACTATTCGTGGTATGGATCAATATGACACCTTGTTTGCTGATGCAAAGCTGTGGCTTAACGAAGGCTGGCTTGATTATTTTTCACCGCAACTTTATTGGCCAATTAATCAATATGCACAAAGCTACCCGCTCTTATTAAGCTGGTGGCAATCACAAAACACTCATGGGCGACATTTATGGCCTGGCATTAATGCATTGCGTTCATTTGATGAGACTGGTGTTGATGAGGTCGTCAATCAAATTATGATAAATCGTGGGTTTTTATCAACTTCACCCGGTACAGTTTTTTGGAATGTTACAGCGCTTGAAGGCAGTCAATTGATGAGTGATGTGATTACTAAAGGCGTATTTCAACATCAAGCCTTAATTCCAGAAACTCCTTGGCTAGATGCGTCAGTAATAGCAGCTGTTAAAGTTGATGTTAAATATGATGGTGACGATGTTCATTTGACTTGGACACACCCAGATTCAGATCAAGTGTCTGAGTTACTTGTCTATCTAAAATATGCGCAGCAGTGGCACTATCATATTTACTCAAGTGATGAGAGTACGTTCTCTGTTGCAGCTTCTTATGGACAACGACCATTAGAGGCAATGAAGATAATTGCAATTGATAGGCTTGGTAATCAAAGCGCTGAGATTGAGTTGTTAATGAAATAGCACCTGTACTGTATATACAAAAATTTGTTACGCTTTGAATAATCTGGTTTTTAAATTTTAAAGTAGGCATATGAAGTCTTTCGCGGTAATTTTGTTCGGTTGCCTTATCTCTTTTTCAACAACAGCCGCAACAAAACATATAAAAATTGTAAAACCTGTGGTTGCGGCGTTTAAAGCGGGTGATAGAGCTGCAATCGCCAAGCGAGTGCATTATCCTCTGCAGCGCAAAGCGCCTCTGCAAGCAATTGAAAATGAGCAAATGCTTATAGAAAAGTTTGAGCAAATTTTTGATAAAGAGTTTGTCGAAAAAATCGTGAATTCAAATATTCGCCACGACTGGGAAATGATGGGGTGGCGCGGCATTATGTTTGATTCAGGCAAATTTTGGTTAGACTTTGATGGCTCTATTTGGGCTGTGCCTTATGAATCAGAGGCAGAAAAAGCACGACGCGAAGCACTGATTGACGAGCAAAAACAAGCATTACATAAAAGCCTTCGTGAATTTACAAAACCGATATTAACGTGGCAAACAAAAAAGCACTTAATTCGTATCGATGAGCTTGCTGATAATCAGTACCGCTATGCAGCATGGGAAATAGATCAATCTATGCAAGATGAGCCAAGCCTTGTGATCACAGGGGGCACTCTAAGCTTTGATGGCAGTGGCGGAAATCATTTTTATACCTTTACTAATAACGGTTATCGTTATGTATGTCATGTTACCGTACTTGGTACTGAACACTCACCGCCGGGGCTGTTAGAGGTATTTAAAAATAACGTACAAATATTGTCTGAGCCTGTTCTGGATTTATAAGGTGTTTTTCTTATTTTGAACTACACTCATTCTTTCAAAGGAGGCTCGTTTAAAGGGGTCTCATTTAAAGGAGTAAGTTATGGGTATTAAATTTTGGGTTTTAAGAGCCACTAGAGTTTTCACGCTGGTGGCTATTTTATTATTTATGGTGGAAATACTGAAAGGTCACGAGACACTCAGCGCATTAGGCTTTGCGTTACTTTGGTCTTTTATTGCCACGGCAATTTTTATCGCAACCCGTTTATATCATTCATCAAAAGGGCGCCACTGTGCACTTTGTAATGACACCCCTGATGATAAAAAAGCGAGTTAACTTAGATTGTTTACAAACACACCGCCCCATACCAGCGCACAAATTGTTAGGGCAATAAGTACGGCTGCTGATCCTAAGTCTTTAGCTAGGCCTGATAATGGATGAATTTCAAGGCCTACACGGTCTATTGTGGCTTCAATTGCCGTATTTACGACTTCAGCAAACATCACAAATAGTACAGATACAAGCAGCATGATTTTCTCATACAGGTTAATTTGCCATACAAAAACCACTGCTATGGCAAGGACCAACAGTATCAGCTCTTGTTTAAAAGCAGACTCATGCTTTGCTAACCAAGTGAATGCACGTTGGGAGTTTTTAAATGCTAGGCGAATACGTTTAATGCCAATGGGTTTGTTAGTGCTATCAAATTGCATAGTATGAAATCTCTATTTCGTTAGCTTTGTTTTGAGCAAGCATTGAAGATATCTTGCTCTGGATGATATTCAGTGCTGTCTACATGGGTTAAACCAAGTAGGGTGTCAAAAATATTATCGTGAGAAAAAGCGTTGTTACGCTGTTGTTCGATACATTGATTAAAACGGGTATCGGCTAGTTTATTACTCCAAAACAACATAGGCACTTGGGTTTGCTCTTTAGGTGCTAATGCGTATGGGAAGCCATGCAAGTACAAGCCTTTTTCTCCAAGTGATTCACCATGGTCAGAAACATACAGCAGGGCTTTGTCATCCGCCTGACTGTTTTGCATTAAATTAATAAGTTTACTGAGTACTAAGTCTGTATAAGCAATAGTATTGTCATAGGTGTTTGTTAGTTGCTCGCTGCTACAATTTTGAATATCACTACGCGGACAATCAGGCATAAATACACTGTCTTTTTTTGGGTATCGACGATAGTAAGTTGGACCATGTGAACCAATCATATGTAACACAACAAGTTGATGTTTAGCATTACTCTTGGCAAGTTTTGTAGCTAACTCTTCCACGAGTACTTCATCAAAACAATAGCGTCCATCACAAAGTGGGTTGCTCTTTGTTGGTTCTACCGTTTGTGAGTTTACCCGCACACAAACCCCTTTACAGCTGCTATTGTTATCAATCCACGTTACTTCGACACCACTTCGTTGAATGATATCAAGCGCATTTTCTTGGCTTTGCGCTATGCGCGAATCATAGTGATTACGGTCTAAACGCGAGAACATGCAAGGTACAGATATAGCCGTAGCCGTGCCACATGAACTAACGTCACTGAAATATTTAACGCCAAGCTTAGGTGTATATTGATTAGTTGGCTTGTTATATCCTTGCAGTGAAAAGTTTGCTGCACGAGCTGTTTCACCTACTACCATAATTGTCAGCGAACTTTGTTGCTGTTCTAGTAAATGCGGCGTTTTATCCAGTACTTTAAATGGTAAAGGCGGATAAAAATAATTATCGCGCAGATACTTATAGCCCGCAGTGTAAAATGCAAAAGGGGTAATATAGCTAGTTAATTGACGGTTATTACGCCCAACAGAGGCATAATCTTTATAAAATGGTACTGCAATAGCTGCTATAGCAATAAATGCTGTGACGTTGAGAAGCGCAAAGTTTTTTAGACGAACACGAAAGTTACCAACAATTTTAAAACGTGAAAACAAGTAAGCGGGGAGCACGCCAAGTACAAAAATAAAGACGACAACTTGTATATTTAAGTATGAAAATGCTTCACCTGAGTTTGTCTCTAAGATATTTTGTAGCATGCTTTTATCGAAGATAACACCGTAGTTTAAGGTTGCATAAAACAACAGTGACGAAACTACGATGCTTGTTAAAAGCACTGGTTTTACAAAGGTGATTAACGATAACCAACTTAACACCATTGCCGTCAGTGCTAATAATAAAAACGGTACGCTTGCTATAAATAACCAATTGACATGTTCTGGCTTGCTTGCTGCTTCAGCCATGTTAAATAAAAATAGACCATTAAATGCGATAACCAAGTACAACGACACCAGCCACACAAACTGACTGTAGCTAACTTGCCATTTTTTAATAAGGAGTTGTTTAATTTTCATGCTCATGATTATTCCTCATCGCTACGATTTATTTGGTAAGCGATACAACTGTTCGGTATAAGCTAAATTGCTAAATAAGACGTGAGCCAGAGCTTTTTTGGCAAGTTCAACGCTGCTGCCAGCCTTATCAATAGCTACTTGGGTTTTAGTGGCTGGGTCGTAGTGCCAATAGCTAACCTTTTGGTTTGGCATGAGTATCACTGCCTCACCATTTTCAACGTAAGCAAAGTTGTCGTAGTACTGCATCATGGCGCGCTCAACTGGGTATTGTTTAGTTAAATCATAACCAAGCATAGGTGTCGCTTGGTCTACGCCCAATAGCGATAACAAAGTGACAGGTAAGTCTATTTGACTGACTAAGCGAGTATCCTGCTTTGCGTCCATACCACTATTTAGGATCACGGCAGGAATATGGAAAGATTTAAGCGGCACAGGCTCTGAGCCAAACACTCGCACATCATGATCTGCAACCACTAAAAATACTGTGTCTTGCCAGTAATCTTGCGTTTTTGCCTTTGCTATGAATTTACCTAGTGCATAGTCTGCATATTTGATTGCTAGATCACGTTTGAGGTTTTCTGAGTCATGGCCTTCAGGTAGTGTTACTTTACCTTCTGGAATATCGAATGGATCGTGGTTACTTGAAGTAAACACAAGGCTAAAAAAAGGATTGCCTGCTTTATTTAATGCGCTTAGCTCTTTATCAGCTTGATTGAACAAGTCTTCGTCGCTTGCACCCCATGACGAAATAAACTCAGGGTTTTGCATGTCATTGATATCTACAATATCGCTAAAGCCATTGCCTAAGAAAAAGCTTTTCATATTATCGAAATGACTTTCACCGCCGTAAATAAACTGAGTGGTGTAGCCTGTGCGGGCTAATACATCAGCTAGTGAGAAAAAATTACGCTGTGATTTTGATAGTTTTACCACTGAGCGTGAAGGAGACGGAGTAAACCCAGTTGTTACCGCTTCAATGCCTCGAACAGAACGAGTGCCAGTTGCGTATAAGTTATTAAAGCCCCAGCCTTGCTTGTATAACTTATCAAGCTCAGGAGTCACACCAATGCCACCTAGTTCACCAACAAAACGTGCACCTAAGCTTTCTTCTAAAATGATAACTAAATTCTTTTTCTTACCCGTGTTAAAAGGCGTGTTGCTTGAAAGTGTAGGAATATTCTCAGTTATAAACTTTTGTTTATAGGCTGCTTGCTTTACTGTTTGTAAAATCTCATTACGTGGCATGTTGCCGTATAAACTACTGGCATTTTTCTCATTGCCCATATTTTTAATAGCAAATGCCACACTGTACGTTGAATTCAAAGCCAGCGAGTTAACCAGCGAGTCACTTGAAAAGTACACTAAAGCAGGATTTAAAGGGCGGTGGCTTACAGTGCCTCGTGCGCTAATTAAGCAGACTAATAAAGTGGTAACGAGTATTACAACTTGGCTAACAGTTTTAGCGTTTTGTTGTTTGCTAAATGCTGCATTTATATAACGATACGCAAACACACAGCTTAGCGTTGCAATAATTAAGGTGCTTATCATAGCGAACAGGTGGCCATGTAATAGCATGGAAAATACTTCTTGGGGGTAATCAAGATATTCGACGAATAAGCGATTTGGTCGTACATCGTACTGGGTAATAAACGCGGGAGTAGAAGCTTCAATAACCACGATTAAAGTAACGACTATGCTGCTATAAAGAGTAAAAATAAGTTGCAATAAAGAGGTTTTGCTACGCAAAAGAACATGAGCTATCAACATTAAAACGGCAAGGGCTAATAAGTACCCTAAACTACTTAAGTCTACCCTTAAGCCGCCAAATAAAACCGCTAGGCTATCGCCATCAGCTAACCTTTGCTGTTGCCATATTAGCAAGCTTATTCTCGACAGTATAAAAACTGCCATTAATATTAATGAAAAACGGAACAAAGGTTTTAAAACAGAGAGTTTTGCTGTCATAGTCGTACTTACTTAATCGAAACTATGGCAATACTAGGCAGTGAAACTTAAGAAACCCTTATGGTAATCTTAATATTTTCTAAACTAGAAAAACTTAAGTAAATCTTAAGGGAATCTTAAGATTTTGAGCGTAACCTAATGACAAAAAAGTGGTTTTTATCTAAATGAGTAACATATGAAATTGTTGATAATAGAAGATTCGGTGTCATTAAGACGTAGTCTACGAATTGGCCTTGAAAACTTAGGTTTTACCATTGATGAAACCGGCGATGGTGCTGAAGGTTTGAGTATGGCCATGTCTGGTGAGTACGAATTAGTAATACTCGACATTATGTTACCCAGTCTTGATGGCATTACGTTATTACAAACCATAAGAGCAAAGCAGCTCGATGTGCGTGTGCTTATTTTATCTGCCAAGCAAGAACCTGCAGACAGAGTAATGGGGCTGCTGACTGGGGCCGATGATTATTTGACCAAACCATTTTCGTTTGATGAGCTGCATGCAAGGTTATTAAATTTAATGCGTCGCGGTGGTCTGAAAACAATCAGTGATGTGATCCGCATTGATAACTTGGCTTTAAATTTACAATTAAAACTCTTACAAGTCGGTGGTACTTCAGTCGACTTAACACCTAACGAATATAAAATAGTTGAGTGTTTATTTAGCAATCAAAATAAAGTGATCACTGCAGAAAAGTTGAGTAGCTACATAGCTGGGCAGTATGACTTGGTCTCAAAAAATTCCATTGAAGCGCATTTATCATCGGCCCGCAAAAAGGTTAGGGTGGCAGGCGGTGAATTACCTATTCAAACTAAGCGTGGCTTTGGTTATATCATTCAAGGAAAATAATGAAGTCAATTCGCAGTAAGTTGGTAACTACATTATCGATTACTATAACTGGGCTAGTTTTAAGTATTTTAGTCGCCACTGATATAGCCGTTGATAGTTGGATTGATAATGAATTTAACCGTGGCATGAAATCAAAAGCCGGTATGCTGATGACTTTGGTTCATGAAGATGAAGAGGGGTTAACTTTTAATTTTTCTAGTGACTTTATGCCAGAATTTGATGGTCAAGTTGAGCCTGAATATTTTCAAATGTGGACTGATGATGGGGTGTTTACCCGCTCACAGAGCCTTAATTTATTCGCTTTGAAGAACCTCAAGTTTGAAAAATTAAAACTGGGTGAAGCGAAAATAATGACCACTGAGCTGCCGGATGGTCGTGACGGGCGAATTATTTATACTCGTTTCCAGCCGCAAATCGACTCTCACTCACATAGAAATTTTTTTGATGGCGTGAGCAAAACGCATCACACCACGCTTACTTTGGCTTATGCAGCTTCATCAGAAAAAGTTGATTTTATTTTATGGTTAATTGACGTTATTTTTGTTGTTTCTACCGTGTCAGTAATCGTATTCATTCGATTATTTGTGCGTAAATCGGTCGACAGTTCTCTAGCGCCACTTAATAAACTAAACCGTGATATAAGTCGGCTTAGTATCGCAGATAAAAGTGCCGTGATAACAATAAAAGAACCTGTGAAAGAGCTGCAACCCATTGTTGATAGCTTAAATGCCTTTATTCAAGAAAATCGCCAGCTCTATTTTCGTGAAAAGCGCCTGACCTCAGATATTGCCCATGAGTTAAAAACGCCGATTGCTGAGCTTATTAATATGGCTGAAGTGGCGATTCGGTTTCCAAATGAAAAAGAGTTTGAGGCAGACTTTAAACCTGAAGTGCTAAAAATTAGCCAGCGTTTAAAGAGCATTGTGTCGAACTTATTGCTACTGCATAAGTACAGTGATGAAGCCCTACCTAAGCAAGATGCATGTGATTTAAATCAGGTTATTTTACGCACCTTAGAAAAGTGCGATTTAGAATGGGTTAAGTTTGAGTTTCAAGATGATATCCCAGCCATTGTAAGTAACTTATTTGCCCTTGAATCAATCATCACCAACCTTGTAAATAACGCTAAACAATACAGCCCAGAAAAGAGCATAGTGACTGTAAGTTCGCTGCTTAATAAAAAGGGGAAGTTGCAATTTTCTGTTACTAACGAATTAAAAGTACCATTAACAGATGAAGACATTAGCCAGTTATTTGATCCGCTTTGGCAAAAAGATAGTGCCAGAACGTCTGAAGATAACTTTGGCTTAGGCTTATCCATTGCCAAAGCGTTAAGTAAAGCAATTGATGCTGAACTTCAGGTTTCGTTAAGTGAGCAAAACATAACCTTTAGTTTGATTATTTCTTAAGGTTTTGCAGCTAATTATTATATGTGCAAAACTAAACATAGCAGCACGAAATCAAAACAACAAAAAGGAACAACACGATGGGAAAAATTATAGGTATTGCTTTAATCGTTATTGGTGTAGCTCTCGCAGTATGGGGATATAACGTTTATGACTCTGCAAGTGCACAAATTAGCCGAACTTTTAGTGGTGATACACCGATTGAGGCTTGGCTCGGTATGGTAGGCGGTGCAATTTGCGCGATTGTAGGTATTTTAAAAGTTAAATAGCCTCAAACATTGAAATCAGTTTACTAATACCTGATACTGTGTTTATATACAGTGTCAGGTTTGGCTATGAAAACACAATTACCAGCAAAATATTATTTAAGTCATTTCTTTGAGCTCGCTGAGTTTATTCGATCTCAGTGCACACATTTACTCTTAGCTGAGCAAATGCAATTTCTTGAAAAACTCACTCTACTTGATGAGCAAAGTTTGTGTACTTTGCTGCGTATTTATTCCCGTAAACCAAAAATCGTGGCACTGTCATCATTAAATTATGAAGAAATCCCTAATCTACATGGGGCTATTTTTAAGCTAAAGCAACAGGGGCTGGTGGCACATCCAAGTAATGATGAATTAGATTTGCTGCTTGAGCATTTAACAAAGCCAACTTTATTAACCTTATTAGCAAACGATGAGTTAATGACGACACAACCTGATTATAAAAAATCAGCCAGCAAACATAGCTTAATTCAACTTTGTAAACAGTATATTGACCGCAACCACAGTGATTTAGACGCTTTATTTAGTCAGTTCGTGGTCAATAGCCGAAGCCAGTATTATGAATACTTTGAGTTTTTACATAGCGGCCGACTAAGTCAAGGCGATATAAACCATCAAAATCGCTTTGTAATGCGTGACTTAGGAATTGCAAAAGTACGTGGTGATGTCAGCGACAGCTTATCGCGTTTTAAAACCTTAGCCGAGGCACAATCGCATTATCAATTAAACCAGTTGCGTATGCAGCTTAAGCAAAGCCAATCAGAAACACAGTACCAAACCTTAGCTCAAGCACTTTTAGCTATTAACTGTGAAGATGAATTAACCCAGAGCATCAAAAACAAGTTACTGATCCGCTTATATAAGCAGCTTAAAGATCATGACTTAGGTTTTGCATTTGAGTTACTAGAGCATTGTGAGGGCAGTAGTGAAGCGCAAGAGCTGGCAATTCGCCAGCGTTACAAGCTAGGAGACAAAAGCTGGGTTGAGCATAAACTTGAAAATATTATCCAAAATCCGCTTGATGATAGCATTTTGTATTTCGCCGAAGACTTTCTACAGCGTAAATATAATAAGCAGCAACGTTCACGCTTAACACAAATGTTAATTGATACAGAGCATCAAATAGAGGTTGATGACATTTACCGTGGTGATGTAGAGCAAGGAGTATGCGAGTATTATCAACAGCTCGGTAACACTGTGTTTTTTACCGAGAATAATCTTTGGTTAAGTCTTTTTACCCTAACATTTTGGCAAGAGCTCTATATCGAGACACCGTACCCGCCGTGTAATGAATTTGATCTTTATCCACAAGTACTACTTGCTGATTGCTTTTACACATCGCAGCATACACAAATTGAGCAAAAGCTTGCAAATTTCACTAGTAATGAAGCGTTGTATAAATATGTTTGTAAAAACGCAGGACAGTACTACGAAATAGCCAATGGTGTTTTTATGTGGCATAGCGATATTTTAGAGCCACTAAAAATGTTGATAAAACACAGCAGTCTAGCTAGTTTAAAAGCGCATTTATTGCAAATGACAAAAACCTTTAAGCAGCTTAAAGATGGTTACCCAGATTTAATGGTTTTAAAAGAGCATAAGCTCACATTTGAAGAAGTTAAAGCTCCGGGCGACAAACTAAGACGCAACCAACTTGTCAGTATTGATGTCTTAAAACAACACGGCTTTGAAGTAAATATCGTTAAGGTGGGCTGGTTTAATGATCCAAATCGCATTTATAGTGTGGTCGATATAGAAACTACTGGCGGCGTACAAGGGAATAATAAAATCACTGAAATTGCGGTTGTGCAGTTACAAGCTGGCGAAGTTATTAAGCAGTGGGCGAGTTTAATCAATCCCGAACGAAGTATTCCTGCCTTTATTACCAAATTAACAGGAATTAACGCGGCAATGGTACGTGATGCTCCTCGCTTTGAGGACATAGCCGACACGTTGCGTGCCCTGTTAAAAGGCAGTGTATTTGTTGCTCACAATGTGAATTTTGATTACGGATTTATTCGTAAGGAATACGCTGCACTCGGGCAAGGTTTTAAAATGCCTAAGCTATGTACAGTAGTTGAATCACGAAAGACATTTCCAAAGCTAAAGTCTTATTCACTTGGTAACTTAGCGACACACTTTGAATTGAACTTAACGAATCATCATAGAGCATTAGCCGATGCAACTGCTACGGCAGAGTTATTGATACGAATTCAACAAGCACAATCAAATAAGGCGAGTTGACCTCGCCTTGTAAATTATTTACCAGGGAATTGGTGAATATGAACATCTCGCTGTGGGAATGGAATAGTGATATCAGCAGCATCAAAGGCAATTTTGACTCGTTCATACAAACCAAAGTACACAGGCCAGTAGTTATCCGATTCAACCCAAGCCCACACTAACATGCCGATATGACTTTCACCGTGCTGGCTAACATGCACTGTTGGTTTTTTATCTTCTATATCTTTTAATACCAGATCATAGTCATCCAGTACGCTCATAAGCACGTCACGGGCTTTATGAACGTCATCGCCATAGCTAATACCAAACTCGATTGCAACGCGGTGTGTTGGCTCTGCAAACTTATTCTTAACACAGCCATTTGATAGCGTGCCATTTGGAATAATGATTTTTTCATTATCGTAGGTAAGTAAAACAGTGACAAAAATTTGAATTTCTACTACTTTCCCCATGTAGCCTTGGGCTTCAATAACATCACCTACTTTAAAAGGCTTGAAGAATAGGATAAGCACTCCACCTGCAAAATTCGCTAGACTGCCTTGCAGTGCCATACCTACGGCTAAACCGGCTGCTCCGAGCATTGCAATAAATGAGGTTGTTTCGATACCAATCATCGAGGCAACAGATATCAGCAGTAGTACCTTTAAAATGACAGAAATGAAGGAGACTAAAAAGTGCGTCAAACCAACTTCGAATTTGACCCTATTCATTGATTTTTCAGCCATGTTGGCAACTCTACCAATTAACCACCAACCAATGATTAAAACCAGTATTGCTAGAATAAACTTTGGCCCGTAGAGCATTAGCAACTCTATAGCTTGGTTGTAGATTTTCTCGATTGATATTTCGTCCATTATTTTTCCTTGTTATACAACAGAGTATTTAAAGAAAATAATAGTAGAGGAATTGCTTTACGGTGTGGGGTCTGCTGGGAAAATGTGAATTTTCTGAGGCGTTTCAGTTATAACTAACAAAAAAGGAGTAGCAAGCTACTCCTTTTTTGGGGTGAGTCGAACGTTACTCCGTGCGTTTGCTTGGAATAACTTTAACTAACTTCACCATGTTTTCTTTTATCTCGATCACTTCAATAGGGTATCCGGCAATACGTAAACTTAGGTTTGAGTCTGGGATATCCTCTAAGTATTCAACGATTAAACCACTTAGCGTTTTCGGGCCATCAATCGGGAGCTCCCAACCCATTTCTTTATTTAAATCGCGAATATTAGCACCGCCATCTACAAGTACTGAGCCATCGTCTTGCTCTGTAACTTCCTCACTTGGCGTGCGAGTTTGCGTTGTTGTGAAGTCACCAACAACTTCTTCGAGAATATCTTCAAGTGTTACTAGGCCTTGGATATCGCCATATTCATCAACAACTAAACCGATACGTTCTTTTGATTGCTGGAACTTAAGCAATTGTGTGTTTAGTGATGTGCCTTCAGGAATAAAGTAGATTTCACGAACCGCACGTAATAGTGATGGCTTATCAAACTGTTCTTTAGTTAACAGGCGCAGTGCATCACGTGAGTGAATAAAGCCAACAGCATCATCAATTTGGTCACGATATAATAAAACGCGAGTATGCTGAGCATGAGTTAGCTGACGGCTAATAAGCTTCCAGTCATCATTGATATCGATAGCAACAATTTCGTTGCGTGGGATCATAATATCTTCAACAGTTACTTGCTCTAAATCTAAAATTGAAGTCAGCATGCTTTGGTGGCGAGCTGGTAATAGAGCACCAGATTCGTTCACCACGGTTTTTAATTCTTCTTTACTTAAACTGTGCTCTTCAATTTGTGCTGTTGTGATACCAAACAAGCGCAGCATGCCATTGGTCATCCAGTTTACGATAACCACAAATGGGAAAAGTATTTTCAAAAGCCCCTTAAGGACAATCGAACTTGGGAAAGCGACCTTTTCTGGGTAAAGCGCTGCAAGTGTCTTTGGCGTTACTTCGGCAAAGATTAAAACCACTAAGGTCAGTGCACCAGTTGCAATTGCGATACCGAGGTCACCATATAGGCGAATACCAATAATCGTTGCAACCTGTGCTGCAGCGATATTAACTAGGTTGTTACCAATCAAGATCAGACCAATGAGTCTGTCAGGGCGACTTAACAGTTTGCTGACGCGTTTCGCTGCACGATGATCTTCTTTAGCAAGATGGCGCAAGCGGATACGGTTAATTGACATAATTCCAGTTTCAGAACCAGAAAAATAAGCAGAAATAAGTATCAATAATCCCAATATAATAAACAGGGTACTAGTCGATATGTCGTCCAACGATGGATCCTTTTTTTATAAATCAGTGCATATTAAGCTAGAGACAGCTTGCTGAGTCAAGTTAAAACTTATTTAGAATCACTTCTTGGATGAAACGGCTGCCAAAATAAGCAAGTGACAAGATAAAAGCGGCTATCATGATCGAAAACACCACGGGTTTACCACGCCAGCCTTGACGTAAGTGACCCACTGTTACAACAGTGAAAATAAGCCAAGCAATTAACGATAAAACCGTTTTATGGATAAATTCACTGGCAAACATACCTTCTAAGAAGATAAACCCAGAAAGTAGTGCAAAGGTAAGTAGAATTGTACCAAGCGTGAGTAATTGATAAAGCTGACGCTCAACGACCATTAAAGGTGGAAGATGACTGTGTACGATTGCTAAGTCTTTGCGCTTTAAACGCTTATCAATAAAGTAAAACTGTACCGCATAGAGTGTCGAGATTATCAGCACACAATATGCCAAAAGTGATAACGATATATGAGTGACTAAGCCAAGTTCAACATCTATTGATTGTAAAATCACATGATGCGGAATAAATAAGCTGGCAAGTGTAAGTAAGGCTGCAAAACCATACACAACTGGTAGTAATAAGGTAGCAGGGAACTTGAGCGACACAGCTGTAACGGATACTACGATGACCCAACAGGTCAATAAAGCAACGTTGACGATACTCAAATCTTGACCGTCAGCACGAAAAACTGAATTAACCAGTAATAGCATATGGGCAAGGATAGCCACAGTGCTTAGTATCACTGTGAGTTTTTGGCTCGGACCTTGTTTGTGGAAAAGGCGTGATAGCACATGTGACGTTGCTAACACATAAAACAAACTAGCAATAATAGTTAAACTAATAATCATCGTGTTTTGGCCACTTAATTTATATAGATAAATCCTTGTCTCTTTGATGCCATTGTATTTTATAGCAAGGAAAAAGCATAGAGTTTGTAAAAAGAAACTCAAACTACACACTTGAACACTGTATTGTCGACCATCATTTACGGTATACTGCTAGTAATTAAATTTTAATATTGCCTGTATTGTCTTCAAACTTGTCTGTTTTATGTACACTACAGGTGAAACACGTTTTATCGGAACCTTTACATGTTTGAGAATCTCCAAGAACGCTTAGGTAAAACCTTAAAAAATATCAGTGGCCGCGGACGCCTAACTGAAGAAAATATAAAAGATACATTACGTGAAGTCCGCATGGCATTTTTGGAAGCGGACGTTGCATTACCTGTTGTTCGTGAGTTCGTTAAGCAAGTTAAAGAACGCGCCGTTGGTGTTGAAGTAACGAAAAGCTTAAGTCCAGGCCAAGTCTTTATTAAGATTGTTCGTGAAGAACTTGAAAAGGCAATGGGTGAAGCAAATGAAGAGTTAAGCCTTAATGCGCAGCCGCCTGCGGTAGTTATGATGGCGGGCCTACAAGGTGCTGGTAAAACAACCAGTGTTGGTAAACTAGCTAAATTCTTAAAAGAGCGTAAGAAAAAGTCTGTGTTAGTTGTTAGTGCTGACGTTTATCGTCCGGCAGCAATCAAACAGCTAGAAACACTTGCTGATGAAGTGGGTGTTGAGTTCTTCCCAAGCGATATCTCACAAAAGCCAGTAGATATTGCGAATAATGCGATTTCACACGCGAAGAAAAAGTTCATCGATGTAGTATTAGTCGATACTGCAGGTCGTTTACATGTCGATAACGACATGATGGACGAGATCAAAGCACTGCACAGTGCGATTAATCCAATCGAAACCTTATTCGTCGTTGACGCGATGACAGGTCAAGATGCAGCAAACACCGCAAAAGCATTTGATGAAGCGCTACCTTTGAGTGGTGTGATCTTAACAAAGACTGATGGTGATGCTCGTGGTGGTGCTGCATTATCAATCCGTCATATTACCGGTAAGCCGATCAAGTTTATGGGTGTAGGTGAGCGCACTGATGCACTTGAACCTTTCCACCCTGACCGTATTGCTTCTCGTATCCTAGGTATGGGTGATGTACTTTCATTAATCGAAGAAGTCGAAATGAAAGTAGATAAAGAGAAAGCGGCTAAAGTTGCTGAGAAAGTATTTAAAGGTGACGGCTTCACATTAGATGACTTTGCTGAGCAACTTCGTCAAATGAAGAACATGGGCGGTATGATGTCGATGCTTGATAAGCTACCGGGCATGCAAAACTTACCAGACGCCGTAAAAGGGCAGATGGGCGATAAGACTTTCGTACAAATGGAAGCCATCATTAACTCAATGACACCAAAAGAGCGCGCGCGTCCTGAAATCATCAAGGGCTCTCGTAAAAAACGTATTGCCGCAGGCTCTGGTACCCAAGTGCAAGAAATCAACAAACTGCTTAAGCAATTTACGCAAATGCAGAAGATGATGAAAAAGATGAAAGGCAAGGGGGGTATGAAGAAAATGATGCGCGGTATGAAAGGCATGTTACCACCTGGCATGATGGGTGGTGGTCCTAAATTTTAATAGCGCTTTTTATTAAGTGTATAAAAAGGAGCGTATAGCTCCTTTTTTTGTAGATAATTTATGCATAGTTGTTAGCTGCATGTAAGATTTAAAGGCCAGATCAGTGTTTAATCAACTAAACTTACATTTTGCAGCAGTTCTTACTTGCAATGTTGCAAAAAACTCGTACAATTCCCCAGCTTCCCGTACTGGGGAGTAAATCTTATTAATGAAAACAGTCAATCTAATGTAGAGGACGGTATGGTAACTATTCGTTTGCAACGTGGTGGCGCTAAAAAACGCCCTTTCTATCAAATTGTGGTTGCGGATAGCCGTTTCTCGCGTGACGGTCGCTTCATCGAGAAAGTAGGTTTCTTTAACCCAATTGCTTCTGGTCAGGAAGAAAAAGTACGTTTAGATTTATCTCGTGTTGAACACTGGGTAGGTCAAGGCGCATCTCTTTCAGATCGCGTAGCTAAGTTAGTTAAAGACGCTCGTAAAGCGGCTTAATAGGCGTAAGAGTAACCATGAGTCAAGAGAACACCTCGTATATTACAGTAGGAAAGCTCGGTGCCCCGTATGGTATAAAGGGCTGGCTTAAGGTGCATTCATTTACTGATGATCCCGAAGGGATCTTCGATTTCAGCCCATGGTTGATAGGGCAGCAAGGTAAATGGCAGACCTTAGAAGTGGTCGACTGGCGTCGCCACAACAAAGGCTTTATCGCTAAAGTTGCGCAAGTAAACGACCGAGACGAAGCAATGGCTTTAACCAATGTAGAAATCTCAGTAGACGCAGCGCAGCTACCAGAATTACCGCAAGGTGAATTCTATTGGCGAGATCTGATCGGCATGTCTGTTATAACTGATAAAGGTTATAACTTAGGCACAGTCGATGACCTTATGGAGACAGGCTCAAATGATGTTTTGGTTGTGAAAGCAAACAAAAAAGATGCATTTGGCCAAGCAGAACGTTTAATTCCTTTCTTAACAGACTCTGTTATTAAAGAAGTTAAATATGATGCAAGAGAAATTACCGTTGACTGGGACCCAGGGTTTTAATGTCACAAACGAGTTCGCTATGGGTAGGGGTGATTAGCCTTTTCCCGGACATGTTTGATGCGATTACCACTCAAGGGGTTACAGGTCGCGCAGTTAAAAATGGTCTAATTGACTTTAACTGCTGGAATCCGCGTGACTATGCTACTGATAAGCATAGAACTGTAGATGACCGTCCTTACGGGGGTGGTCCTGGCATGTTAATGATGGTTGAACCATTGAAACAAGCTATCCTTGACGCTAAAAAAGCGGCAGGTGATGGTGCAAAAGTAATTTATATGTCACCGCAAGGGCGCAAATTAGATCAGCAAGGTGCAAGTGAACTTGCGCATTCAGAAAAGCTGATTTTAATTGCCGGTCGCTATGAAGGTATAGATGAGCGAATTATAGAATCATACGTTGACGAAGAATGGTCAATTGGTGATTTTATTTTAAGTGGTGGTGAACTACCCGCAATGACGCTAATTGATGCAGTAGCACGATTAGTACCAGGGGTGTTAGGTCATAACCAGTCAGCTGAGCAAGATTCATTTTCGAATGGCTTGCTTGATTGTCCTCACTATACACGGCCAGAGACATTGGATGATAAACAGGTGCCTGCTGTATTGCTCAGCGGAAACCACCAAGAAATCGCTAAGTGGCGCACAAAGCAATCACTTGGTAGAACTTGGCTTCGTCGTCCTGACTTGTTGCATAACCTAGCTCTGACTGAGGAGCAAGCGGCACTCCTTGCTGAGTTTCAGCAAGAGTACCAACAAGCTTGTGGCTAGAAGACAGTTACACCTAGGAAAGTGAGAAATATAATGGCAAAAGTAAACCAAAATATTATTAAAGCGCTTGAAGAAGAGCAGCTTAAATCAGACGTACCAGCATTCGGCGCTGGTGATACAGTTGTTGTACAGGTACGTGTAAAAGAAGGTAACAAAGAGCGTCTACAGGCCTTTGAAGGTGTTGTAATCGCTAAGCGTAATCGTGGTCTTCACTCAGCATTCACAGTTCGTAAAATTTCGAGCGGTGAAGGTGTTGAGCGTGTATTCCAAACGCACAGCCCTCTTATCGATAGTATCTCAGTTAAACGTCGCGGTGCTGTTCGCCGTGCGAAACTTTACTATCTACGTGAGCGTTCTGGTAAATCTGCACGTATTAGAGAAAAACTTAACTAATACGCGCTGTTTTACAACGCAAAATAAAACGGGTTGCAGCCTTAGGTTGCAGCCCGTTTTGGTTTTTATACCACAAAAATAATTTTCCCCCTTTGTGAGACACCTAAGTACTCCCTTCAAACTGATCGACTGACCTCTATTTATCCCTTTATAAGCTATGCTACATTCACGTTAGGGCTTTGTGCTTTGGCTGTTATCCTGTTACTATAATTTGTATTAAAAGCTTTACTTTTTTGTATATAATTATTTACGTTTTTAGGGTTTGAGGTGTAGTAACGTGGTAACAGTGAATGATCTAGCTGATTTAAGAGCAGGAATAGATGAATGTGATGCGCAATTGGTGGCATTACTGGCAAAGCGTAATGGGATTACAGAAAAAATAGGCGCAATTAAACAACAAATCGGTGCGCCATTACATGCCCCAGATCGCGAGGCTGATTTACTTGCAGCTCGCCGCAAAGAAGCAGTCGCACAAGGGGTTAACCCTGAGTTAGTTGAAGATATCCTGCGCCGTATGATGCGTGAAGCGTATCAAAACCAGCAAGGTAGCCTCGCTTGTGTTGCACCTCAGTTATCACCCATTGTAATTGTTGGTGGTGAAGGTGCCATGGGTCAGCTATTTGCTCAACAATTTGCTCGTTCAGGTTATGAAGTCCGTATTTTAGATAAAGCACAGCAAGCACAGAGTGAAGCGATATTAAAAGGGGCAAAATTAGTCCTTGTAAGTGTACCAATTAATGCACTTGAACACGTAGTTTCGGCATTACCAATACTCGATGATGACTGTTTATTAGTTGATATTACATCAGTTAAGCAAAAGCCTTTAAAAGCCCTAATGGCGGCTCATAGCGGCCCAGTAGTCGGGTTGCATCCCATGTTTGGTCCAGATATTTCACACTGGGTAAAACAAACCGTTGTTGTGTGTGAAGGGCGAGATCATGAAGTAGCTAAAGGGCTAATGGCGCAACTCCAAGTTTGGGGATGTCAAGTGGTTGAAATGGATGCTAAAAAACATGATGAAGCGATGCAAATCATTCAGGTAATGCGTCACTTAACAACCTTTGTATACGGTCAGTTTCTTGCCAAGCAAAGTCATACGTTGGCAGAACTTCGCAGCTGTTCATCACCAATTTATCAGTTAGAGTTAATGATGGTTGGGAGATTGTTTGCTCAGTCACCTGAACTATATTCTGATATCATGTTAGCGCAATTCGACGATGTAGAATCATTACTTTCAAATTACCAAGATACTTTTGCGGAAACCCTCGAAAAACTCAAAGCAGGTGATAAAGCTGCATTGATTGCCGCGTTTGCAGATGCGAAAGAGTATTTCTCTGATGCGACAGCGCATTTCTTAACGCAAAGCCGAAGCTTACTAAACAAAGCGAACGATGCAAAAGTGTTAGATTAAATACTCATACTCAATAAAACCAAAAGCCCGCATTTCGCGGGCTTTTTTGTTTAGATTAATGACCACCAAGTGAGCCTGGTAACACACCCGTATGGTGGTTGATTAAGCCCCATTGATAGAGTAAATCTGTCATATCAGATAGGCTAAATAAGGTCATACTCAAACCAACAATCGTTAACACTATGGTATATGGTAGGGCCATATAAACCATGCGCCCGTAAGACAGCCTTAGTACAGGTGCTAATGTTGATGTTAACAAGAACAAGAACGCAGCTTGGCCATTAGGGGTAGCAACACTTGGTAAGTTAGTACCAGTGTTAATAGCCACAGCCAGTAAATCGAACTGATCACGAGTAATTTGACCTGCTTGTAGTGCAGCAGCAACTTCGTTTATATACACAGTACCTACGAAAACATTGTCACTGACCATCGACAGAATACCGTTAGCTATGAAGAACATGACTAATTGCAGCTGGCCTTCAAAAGTAAGTACCCATGCGATCACGGGTGTAAATAAATGCTGGTCGATAATAACGGCAACAATTGAGAAAAATACGCAAAGTAATGCAGTGAATGGCAGGGCTTCTTCAAATGCTTTACCTAGTTGGTGTTCTTCAATGATGCCGGCACTGGCTGTCGCAAAAATAATTACCGATAAGCCAATTAAACCAACAGTGGCTAAATGAAGGGCTAGACCTATAATCAACCAAACAGCGATAAATGCTTGAATAGCTAAGTTCACTTTATCGCGTGTAGTACGTTTTTTCTCAAGCTTTTTAGCGTGGTCCGATAATATAGTGTGAATGGGTGCTGGGAGTTTGGCACCATAGCCAAATGCTTTGGTTTTCTCGAGGAAGAAAGTCGTGGCAATACCTGCAATCATTACAGGCAAAGTAATAGGCAGCATACGAAAGAAAAACTCGCCAAAGAACCAGCCAGCTCGTTCCGCAATAATTAAGTTTTGTGGCTCTCCTACCATAGTACACACACCACCTAAGGCAGTACCAATTGATGCATGCATCAACAAGTTACGTAAGAAAGCGCGAAACTCTTCAAGCTCTTGGCGATTGACAGGACGTACCTGGTTATCATCGTTAATATCGTGCTCACTGTTAGAATCTTTGCCAGATGCCACTTTATGATAAATGCTATAGAAACCCATAGCGACGGCAATAACCACAGCCATAACCGTTAACGCATCTAAGAAAGCGGATAAGAAGGCAGCTGCAATTGTAAACGACAGCGATAACACGGTCTTGCTACGCACCGAAACAACAAGCTTTGTGAAAATATACAAAAGCAAGTCTTTCATAAAGTATATGCCTGCAACCATAAAGATAAGTAACAGAATTACATCAATATTCTGTACTATTTCATGCTCAACTTGGCCGGCTGTTGTCATTCCAATAAACAACGCCTCTATGGCTAATAAGCCACCTGGTTGAAGCGGGTAACACTTTAGCGCCATTGCGAGTGTGAAGATAAACTCGAGCACTAATACCCATCCTGCCAGATAAGGGTTAAGTTGAAATAAAACTGGGTTGATTAGTAAAAACGCAATAATGGTGTATTTATACCACTGTGGCGAAGTCCCCAAAAAGTTTTTAAATATTGCTGGTAAAACGCGCTGTTGCATGGCTGTACCTTTTATTAGTGCTGGTTGTTATTGTAAATAATTAGAAGTTGAGTATATCGAAAGTATTGTTGTTTGGTGTGCTTTTAATCCAAAAGGTCACTTATTTAACGAGATCTTAAAGATTTTTATGCACAGCAGAGTTAGTTTACTTGTTAGTTGCTGATCATCTGGTACAATCAGTGAGTTGAATGCCAAATGCGGTAAAAGTAGTTGCTAACTCAAGTGGAAATTGAATGAGAATTTTTAAAGCGAAAAGCCCAGCAGGTTTTGCTGAAGAATACATTGTAGAATCTATTTGGAATGGTGACTTTCCGCCTGGCTCAATTCTTCCTGCCGAACGTGAATTGTCAGAACTTATTGGTGTAACACGCACAACGTTACGTGAAGTACTGCAGCGTTTAGCTCGTGATGGTTGGTTAACAATTCAACACGGTAAACCTACTCGTGTAAATAACTTCTGGGAAACCTCAGGTCTAAATATTTTAGAAACACTTGCGCGTCTTGATGAAGATAAAATGCCAGAGCTTACAGATCAATTACTTTCTGCTCGTACTAATATCAGCGCAATTTACACTCGTGCGGCAATTAAGCTTGCCCCTGAGCGTGTAATTGAAATCTTAGCGCAAAGTGAAGAACTTGAAGACAGTGCTCAAGCATTTGCTGATTACGATTATAAAGTTCACCATGAACTAGCCGTTGCTGGTAATAACCGCATTTACGTGCTTATCTTAAATGGCTTTAAAGGCTTCTACTCAAAAATTGGTTGCCATTACTTCTCTGATTCACGTACCCGTGAATTAGCGCGTCAGTTTTATAAAGATTTAACTGTGCTGGCAGAGCGTCGTGAACACGATGGAGCGATTTCTATGATGCGTAAATACGGTCATCAAACAGGTGAAATCTGGCAGCAAATCCGTGGTGATATGCCAGAAGATATCATGGACTAGGTAGCACTAATTGATTTTCTATTTTTTAAGAGCCCAGCTTGATGCTGGGTTTTTTGTGTTCGCAAACTTTTTACAGCAGAAAGTTAGATTTACGAGCAGGTGTGCACGACATTCTTTTCTATCGTCACTGCTTTGTTCTGACCAAGATTAATACTAATAATACTTAATCATTTTGAGGGATTAGACCTGTCGCTACCACTATAAAAAGGTCCTCACTTATTTCACGAATTGATAAGAATCGTCAGTATTTAATGTGAATCAATTTTTCCGATTAGGCATATCGCTTTTTTCGATTGTTCATTTGTCTGTAACCTCATTAAACTATCTTGCAAATTATCAATACTTACTCTTGGTTTTTGCTTTTTAGTAACCATATATAAGTGAGTATTGCATAGGCAATTGGAAATAAACTCAAATATTTGGAGATAAAAATGGGTGTATTAGTTGGCCGTCAGGCACCAGACTTTACTGCAGCAGCTGTTCTTGGTAACGGTGAAATCGTTGAAAACTTCAACCTAAAAGAAACTATCAAAGGTAAAAAAGCAGTTATCTTCTTTTACCCGTTAGACTTCACTTTCGTTTGTCCTTCAGAGTTAATCGCTTTCGACAAGCGTTTTGAAGAGTTCCAAAAGCGTGGCGTTGAAGTAATCGGTGTTTCTATCGATTCACAATTCTCACACAATGCATGGCGTAACACTGCCGTTGCTGACGGTGGTATTGGTCAAGTTAAATATGCACTAGTTGCAGACGTTAAACACGAAATCTGTCAAGCATACGACGTTGAGCACCCAGAAGCAGGTGTTGCTTTCCGTGGTTCTTTCCTAATCGATGAAGAAGGTAACGTACGTCACCAAGTAGTTAACGACCTTCCACTAGGCCGTAACATCGACGAAATGATCCGCATGGTTGACGCGCTAGCGTTCCACAGCGAGCACGGTGAAGTATGTCCAGCAGGTTGGACTGAAGGTAAAAAAGGTATGGATGCAAGCCCTGAAGGTGTTGCTAAATTCCTTTCTGAAAACGAAGGCGACCTATAATTTAGGCCTTTGTTAGCGAATTAAAAAACCCGCCAATTGGCGGGTTTTTGTTTTTAAGCTCAACGCGATTAATTAAAGCGCATTGTTAGTTTAGTATAGAAATAACGACCACGTGGGTTATGTACGCTCGACACATAGCCATATAAGTCGCCATCACCATCACCGATTGCAAACGGAGGATCTTCATCAAACACGTTATTCACACCCACAGATAGTTTGATTTTATCTGAGAAGTTATACGCAGTTTGTAAATCAACCAGTGTTTGCGAATCAACCATACGTGATGTGTTGCTATCAAAGTCTAAGTTTCCATCAAAGTCGATGTCTGGTGTATCTTCAAACTCACCAGTGTAGCTCACATTTACATTGGTATTGAAATCACCCATCTCCCAGTTTGTAGAGAAAATCCAACGGTTTTCAGGATAACGGTACTCGCCTGTGTAATCGCGACCATCTTTTTTAAATTCGTTTTGGTATGCCCATTCTAAATTGAATTTTAAGAAGCCGTAATCGTTCATAGCATGAGTGTAGTTTGCCGACACATCAACACCCGATACTTCTTGCGATGAAACGTTTTCAAAGGTGCTGTAAACTTTTTGGATTACACCTAAACTTTGACCATTTTGTGGTGCTAAACGCACACACACAGTGCTGTTTTGATCGTTACAGTTATTATCATAGATAGGGCCGAATTCTTGTTCATCTATCTTGTTATCTTGCGTAATGCTCCATACATCGACACCGAAACCAAATTCAGCGGTTGGTGCCCATATGAAACCAACATTCCATGACTCTGATTCTTCAGCTTCAAGGTTAGGGTTACCCGCAAATTGGATATTGTAATCAAGGGCATTACAGTCAAGTCCTGTCGCTTGACAGCGGTATGTATCAACGAAGAATTGGCTTTCTTCAGAAGGGCCTAAACCAATCTGTGCTAGTGAAGGTGCTCGGAAACCTTGTGCCCATGAACCACGAACAGTAATTGAGTCTGTTGGCGCCCAGCGTACAGCTACTTTAGGGTTTGTTGTTGAACCAAAATCACTGTAGTCATCATATCGACCAGCTAATTGTAGCTCTAAATTTTCAGCAAGAGGAATTGAAAACTCAATATAAGCTGCATATTGGTCGCGTTCTGCAGCGGCTGATACTGACTCAGTACCAAAGATTAAACCACGCTGGAATTGATCGTCTGGAATATCGCTCACATCTTCTTCACGGTATTCAATACCGGCAGCCATCATCACCACATCATCGCCAAAGCTAAATGCTTCACCACTGATATTTGCATCAAATGATGTCATATGAGACTCACCACGACGAACTAAGCTTGTCGTAATACGGTCAATAACTGCTTGGTCATTATAGGTGCCACCGAAAGGGTTATAGTTACCCGCATCGATTTCTTGTTGTAAGAAATCAGTACGCACCCAGCCTTGGCTTCTATCGCCTGTTTGCATTGATTTACTTCGACCTTTTTGAACGGCTGCTTCCCAGCTCCAGTCACTGATCTCGCCTTTTAGGCCCGCAACAAAGCGAAGTGTATCTGATTCAATATCCCATTGACGGGGGCCCGCATCTACTGTTCTGTAGCGACCAATTTCGATATCTTGGCCAAACGGGTTGTTAGGGTGGTTTGCTGGCACTGTAAGGCCGGCATCTTCATCAAGCGGAGTCGGTGCACCAGCTGCTTGCGAACTATTGTGTTGTACTGCAACTTCTAAAAATGCCGATATACCATTATCAAAGTTATATTCAAACTGCGAAATAGCACCAACACGTTCAGATGCAGGGGTTACGTAACCATACGGGCCATAGTCAAATAAACAACTACCACTTGCTGTCGCATTTTCTGCAGGGCATGCTGGATCAATGGTTTTTTCACCATCTACATAAAAGTAGCCAGGGAAACCACGCGATGAACGGAAATCCATACCACCATATGGTTCTTGGTTTGCTGTACCTAGACGGCCCATTTCATCAGAGGAGAGTGCTGAGTTGTTAAAGTAATCAATAATAATTGATGCGCTGCTTTTTTCTGTACTGGTACCCCAAACGAGGCTTGCTGTTTTTTCTTCGTAGTTAGGACCATCAGTACCACCATATCCAAGGTTTACTTCTAGACCATTAATATCCTTTTTTAAGATGATATTAACTACACCTGCAACCGCATCAGAACCATATATTGCCGATGCACCATCTTTTAAAATATCGATACGCTCAATCGCTGAAACAGGAATCGAGTTGATATCTACAAATGAATTGGTGATGCTTTCCGCAAAAGCACTTATTGAAACACGACGGCCATTAATAAGTACTAATGTTGCATCAGAGCCTAAGCCTCTGAGACTTACCGCAGCAGCCCCATTAGCTGTAGAGTCTTGGTTATTGCCGCGAGTAGAGAAAGTACCATTACCTGCAACTGGCATACGTTCTAATAATTGTTGTAGGTTGTCGTAGCCCATATTGTCTATGTCTGCACGACTTATTGACTGTACCGGTGATGGCCCTTCAATGTCTGAACGTTTAATACGAGAACCTGTAACTTCAATACGCTCGACCTTTTCAGCTCCATCTGACTCAGCAGCAATAGACATAAAGCTTGTGCCACTTAGTGCTGCAATAGTAAATGCGTAGAGAGGTCGCTGTAGAAAGCGGTGGGTGTTCTTCATAAATTTCAATCCTTGTGTAATTGTGAAAAAGTTGTGAAGTTATCACGGTAAAGATTGATATCATGTAAACGTACTGGTTTGGAATAGCAAAAAAGGATGGGTTTTTTAGAGAGGGTATTGATATTTTTGTAAAAAGTGAGTGTTTGTAAGGGGTACGAGCCTAACACGAAAGTTAGGCTCATTTCATAAATTAAGCTTTATGTTTCATTAGGCGCTCTTTTTCTCGTGCCCAATCTTTATTCTTTCCGTCTTCACGTTTATCGTGCATCTTTTTACCTTTAGCAAGGTGGAACTCCAACTTCACCCAGCATTTTTTCCAGTACATTGCAGTTGCGATTAGTGAAAACCCGTCGCGTTCTGTTGCACCGATAAGACGATCGATTTCACGTTTATTTAAAAGTAACTTACGATAACGAAGTGGATCGCAAATTACGTGAGTAGAAGCACTGTTGAGAGGCTGAATTTGACTGCCAAGTAAAAATGCTTCGCCGTTTTTAATATGAATATAAGTCTCAGAGATGTTTACTTTACCAGCTCGGATACTTTTTACTTCCCAGCCCTGTAGTTCAACCCCTGCTTCGAACTTATCGTGTAAAAAATACTCATGGCGCGCCTTTTTGTTAAGCGCGATGGTATTACTTGTCGATTTAGATGATTTTTTCTTAGCCATAGTGGCCCATATTATACGTAAAAACAGCGTTTTTACATCGCTTTTTTAAGGCTTTGCGGATATTTTCGTGTTACTAAAATTTGGGGAAATAGCCAAAGCTTGCTAAAATTCGCCGACAAAGTTGGGAGTGAATATGCCGCAAATAGAAAAAAGTGCGCTTGTAATGTACAGCAGCAAAGAAATGTTTGATTTAGTGAATGATGTTGATGCTTATCCAGAGTTTTTGCCAAATTGCTCAGATGCTAAAATCATCACGCAACAAGCTAGTGGCATGACGGCCAGTTTGGAGATCTCAAAAGCGGGTTTAAAAAAGTGGTTTACTACCGAAAATACGTTTATTGATGAGCAAACAGTTGCACTTCGCTTAGTTGATGGCCCATTTAAAAAGTTACAAGGTAAATGGCAATTTTTACCGCTGGACGATAAAGCGTGCAAAGTACAGCTTCATCTTGAGTTTGAATTTGCGAGTAAACTTATCGAACTGGCTTTTGGAAAAGTATTTAACGAAGTAGCTAAAAATATGGTTAATGCATTTACTCAGCGTGCTAAAACTGTGTACGGAGTTCGTCCATGATAACTGTTGAAGTAGTTTTTGCTTTACCAACAACGGCAACCAGTTTATTAGTAGAAGTGCCGATAGGCACGACAGCTGAGCAAGCGGTGATTAAGTCGGGTATTATCAATAAGTGTCCTGAAATAGACGCAAATAACTTAACACTGGGTATTTGGAACCGTACCTGTAAGCTTAATCAAGAAGTAAAGGAAGGGGATCGTATTGAGATTTATCGACCTCTTATTGCTGATCCAAAGGATGCGCGCAGACGTCGAGCTGAAAAGGCCAAAGAAGAAGGACGTGCCAATAAAGTGACTGGCGGAAGGCCACTAAACAAGGCATAAAAAAGGGTAGCTCAGGCTACCCTTAATTAATTAGAATTAAGATTACTCTTGTTCAAGCGGCGTATTAAATTCGCTAGGTTGCTCGTAGTCACCTGATAACGAAACAAGCTTATCATTTTCGAAGTTAATAGTGAGTGACTTACGTTGCTCGTTGCTACGGCCAATGTTAAATACATACAGGTAATGCCACGTATTTTTATCAAAAGAGTCTTCTGCTACTGGCTTGCCTAGAACATACAGTACTTGCTCGCGAGTCATATTAACACGTAGCTTATCTACATCTGATTGTTCTAAAAAGTTACCTTGAGGAATATTGATACGGTAAACCCAGCTTGAACACCCTGCTGTAGCACTTAAAGTAAGGGTAAGTACTAACCAAAAAGAAAAAGTTTTAAACGACTGCATTATTTGTTTGAATCCTTATTTTTTATACACTGCATGATACCGATTAGTCACAGAAGGTAAAACCCTTTTCAGTAATTGTTTTTACTGAAATGCGATTAAAAACCACGAGGCACAAATTTGACCACTGCAAACCCAAAAAGTTTACATCAGCCTTTAAAAAACAGCGATAACTCAGATGTCATGTGGTGTTTGTATATAGTGCAAACACGTTTAGGTCATTGGTATACAGGGATCAGTACCAATGTTGAAAAAAGATTCGCTCAGCATCAAGCGGGAAAAGGTGCGAAAAATCTTAAGGGAAAAGGGCCTCTAACGCTTATCTATCAACAGCAGGTGGGTAACCGTAGTGAAGCAACTAAACTAGAAATAAGCGTAAAAAAGCTCAGCAAAGCACAAAAAAGACAGTTTGTTTTAACGTCTGAGCTACCTAAATAACTAACTTGGAAGCTTTTCAATAAATAGGGCTATTTTCGCTATGGCATATTCGAATAGTGTAAAGTCGATGTGCGCCGCCGTGTCTGTGCTTTGGTGGTGGTGTTTGTCATGTCCTATACCAAAGTAAATATAAGGGATCCCCGCTTTAGCGAATGAATAATGGTCGCTTGCTCTACGCCAATCAACTTTGAGATCAAATAACCGATTTAGCCTCGCTGACGAGCTAGTTACCATAAAGGTTAACTGTTCATCAGATAGAATTTTAATGTCAGCTTCATAATGTGCTAATGATTGATTATCTAAAAATGCATAGATACGCGGTTTTCTGGGGTTCACAACGAGCATATCTAAATTAATATTAAGTTTGATTTCGTCTTTATTAAGTGTCGATACCAAGTACTCGCTACCATGTAGGCCATTTTCTTCTGCATCGGTTGCAACAAAAACTAATTGATAGGGCAGAGGGCTTTGCGCAAAGTGCTCAGCTAAATAAAGTAAAGCGGCAACGCCGCTGGCATTGTCGTTCGCACCTGGGTAGAGCCGATTACCTTTTTGCCCTAAATGATCGTAATGAGCGGTAAAAATTACTTTTTTACACTTCTCACAGTGGCTATTTTTTGTGGCGATAATATTGCGTCCTGAAGCCTCGCTAAATAACCCTGACTGATAAGTAAATACTTGATCATCAACAGAATAGCCATGAGCAATAAAGCGCTCTTTTATAAAGTGGGCGGCTAACTGAGCGCCTTGAGTCGCCGTTTTTCGCCCAGCAAATTGAGCCGATGTTAGCGTTATGACGTCTCGTTCTAAATCTGTACTGGCAAAAGCTTGCGCAGTGCTTAGTGTAGCACTAGCGGTAATCAATAAGCTTTGCAGTATGCGAGCGAAGCGCTTGTAACTTACTTTCGTAACGCTGTTTATCATGATCAAAGTCTGCTTTATTGTTTGCCATAGTTAAGTACTTTTTAGCGAGCTTTAGATCACCTAATTGATAATAGGTTCTCGCTAAACCAAAATCAGTATCATGCAGGGTTGGGTTTAAGTCACGGGCTTTTTTGTAGTGCTTTATTGCATCTTGATAACGGGCGGTCGTGTAAGCATCATTACCTAAAGAAATGTGATAATAGGGGTTTGCTTGGCGCTTATTATCAAGCTTGGCTAATATCGCCTGGCCTTGCTCTTCGCGATTGGTCAGATTATAGAGTCTGGCTAAATTGCCTAATGCGGTGTTGTTATCTGGATCTAAACTAATCGCGTATTGGTAGGCTGTTTCAGCTCTTGGATAGTCATCTGTTAATCTGAACAATACCCCAAGGTTACCCCAAGCACCTGAGTAGTTGCTATCAATATTAACAGCTGCTTTGTAATAGCTAAAAGCAGTATCATAATCATGTTTTAGCATCGCAGCTGCGCCTTTATTGTTATAAAACATTGCTGTAATACGTGCTTTATTGATGTTGCTGGTTTTAAACGCTTCTTGGCGGCTGTTTGGATCAAAATCTATCACTAAAGAGCGCTCTTCTGGGTAAATGACTTTTCTATTTACCACGAGCTTTTGGGCCTCACTTACTTTTAAGTTGATATGGCCTGTGAGTAAATTAAAGCCATTATCAAGTGCCCAATATTCTGGAATATGTACTTTTTGAAATTGTCCTTCAAGGCCGAGATACTCAGCAAGACTGTAGGCTAAAATCGATAACGATAAACAATTTGCGTTTAAATTTGAGTAGGCTTGATTAGCCGTTAAGGTAGCACCAGATTGATAAGATAAAGACGCATCACCATTTTGCAAAAGGAACTTGAGCAAACGTTTAGTGCTTTGCAATGAACGGCTGTCTTTTGGAAAGGTACTATCAAGTTGCTCTTTTACATGTTCATTTAATGCAAAAATCTCTTGTTGAGTTTCAACTGAGGTTTGAGTAAACGTATTACTTTGCGTCAAAGCAAGTGGTGGGGGAGCGGTGTTATTTTCTGTACTACTACACGCTGTTAATAAGCAAAAGCTTGAGGCTAAAACAATGCTAGGTAATTTCATCTGACCCTCTTAATTCTTGGCCTAATACCATTTAAGTATAGGCCGTGAATGAAAAAGGGTCAGGGTTAACTGTTACAAAACGTGTCAGCGTTTATCGAAGGTCGCAACAAGGTCATCAAGAGTTTGAGCACTGTTTGCTAAATCTTTGATTGCTTGTTCACTGTCGATTTGTTCACGCATTACGTTGTCACTAATATCGCTTATTTGCTCAATGTTACGGCCCACATCTGCCACTACGTTACTTTGCTCTTCGGTAGCAGTCGCTATTAAGGTCGCCATATCGTTTATTTCATTGGCAGCATCGTTAATGGCATTGAGCAATTCAACTGAACTTTGCATTGCATCAACGCTTAACTGTGCTTGTGATTTCGAGTGGTTGATGTGATTAACCACTAGATCAGACGTATTCGTTAGTTCACTGATCATCGTTTGAATTTCAGTTGTTGATTGTGAAGTACGGTTTGCTAATGCTCTTACTTCATCGGCTACAACTGCAAAACCGCGACCATGCTCACCAGCACGAGCTGACTCAATCGCCGCATTAAGTGCTAATAGGTTAGTTTGCTCAGAAATACCTCTGATAGAGTCAACAATACTGGCGATAGCTTGCGTTTTATTTGCAAGCTCGTTTACTTGCTCAGTGATGTTATCGATATCGCATGCAAGTTCTATAATTGCTTCTTTGCTTTGTGTTACCTGAGTATGACTTTGTTCGGTATTTTGTTTACTGTTTTCAGTGAGTTTAGCCGTATTAGCTGCGCTTGAGGCAATTTCTTGCACTGTCGCACCCATTTCATTAATCGCTGCTGCGACCGAAATTGTTTGTTCTTTTTGATTATCTAGCGCTTCAGAGTTCTTCTGTGCTTGCTTAAACACATGATCAGCGCTTTGTCTTATTTCACTACTTTCTTGGGCAACTTGGCTGATAGCAGTCTCAATCTTAGAGATGAATTGGTTAAAGCCTGCTGACAAGTTAGCGAGTTCAGGTTGTTCTGAAGCAGGCAAACGATAAGCTAAATTTGCATCACCAGAGCCTAAACGAGTAAACAACTCTGCCATTTTAGACAGCGGCGATGATAGTGTACGTGCCAGCACCAGCCCTGCAAAACTTGCAATGAGGGCAATAACAATTGCAAAGCTGATAATTTGCCATTGTAAAACTTGGATGCTAGAAAATACTTCGTGCTTAGGTACTTGGGCAATGACAAATAAATCTGTGTTTTGGATTGGGCTTGCGGCTACTAATGTCGCTTCACCATCAAGATCGATTTCCTGTAAATTGAATTCACTTTGAGTTAACAGAGAACGAGTGATAGCAGTTTTATAAACGTCATCTAATTTAGCTTTGGCGACTTTGCTCTCGTCTTTATGAAGCTGAATTAGGCCGTTTTTATCGGCAATGTAAACAAAACCAGTCTCTTCAATTTTAAAACGCTGTAACATTGCTTGCATATCGTCAATACTTTTTGCAAGGCCTGCTAAACCAATCCCATTGGTTTGCTGGTGATTTACAAACATTTTTACATCAGTGGGTGATTCTTGATAGATACTGATTGAAAAAGGCTGTGTAGTGTTGGTAAACGCATAAAACCAGCCATCCTGCTCTTTGGTTAAAACTCGCAAAAAGCCATCTTGGTTCCAATATTGTGCAGTTTCTCGATTAGCCCACGAAGCAGTTGCTAAGTCGTATTGCTTAACAAGGCGGTTGAGCTCTTTAAGCAAAGTCTTGTCATCAGTATTACCTGAGCGAGCCCATTCTAATACAAATTCGTTACTAGATAGCTGCTCTGCCGCACTGATCATTTGATTTATATCATGAGTAATATAATTATCAATTGCTTGCAATTTGCTAGGTAGTTCAGATTCAATCATTCGTTGTTCAATGATTTGTTTTGCACTATATATAGCCGTTGCGCCGATTAACGCAGCAACAATTAGGGCAATAGAACTGCCAAGCAGTGTAATTTTTTTAGTAATGGTGAGTTGATTTAACGCCATGAAAGTGTCTTAGTTTACAACATTTAAGTCAGTAATTTTAGCATACACTTTATAGATGACGAATCAATGTAGGGACAAAAAAAAAGCCCAAAGCATATAAGCAATTGGGCTTGGTTTCTAACAAGCGAAACTTACTTTCCAGGGTTAAACAATTTTCTTCATTGCTGACATGTAACCACGTAGCTTGCTACCAATAATTTCAACCGGGTGCTCGCGCAGTGCTTTATTCACGGCAATCAAGGTTTGGTTATCAACTTGGTTGCTAGCACTATCAAGACCTTTACCAATTACATCTGTATCGATATTTTTCATAAAATCTTGCAGCAACGGTAAACACGCGTGGTTATATAAGTAACAGCCATACTCTGCAGTATCTGAAATAGTTCGGTTCATTTCGAAAAGCTTCTTACGAGCAATGGTATTCGCGATAAGTGGCGTTTCGTGTAGTGATTCATAGTAAGCAGATTCAGCGATGATACCTGCCGCAGTCATGGTTTCGAAGGCCAACTCAACACCTGCTTTAACCATGGCAACCATTAAAATACCTTGATCGAAGAATGCTTGCTCGCTGATTTCTTGATCTGTATTTTGTTGTTTCTCGAATGCGGTTTCTGCTGTTTCGGCGCGCCAAGCTAGTAATTTTGCGTCATCTTCAGCCCAATCAGCCATCATGCCACGAGAAAATTCACCGCTAATGATGTCATCCATATGCTTATTGTAAAGTGGACGCATAATTGTTTTAAGCTCTTCACTTAATTCAAATGCTTTTACTTTTGCTGGATTTGATAAACGGTCAAGCATGTTAGTAACACCGCCATACTTAAGTGCTTCAGTGATCACTTCCCAACCGTATTGGATTAGTTTAGACGCGTAGCTTGCATCAATACCTTTTTCAACCATTTTGTCGAAGCATAGTAATGAACCGGTTTGTAGCATACCGCATAGAATCGTTTGCTCACCCATCAAGTCAGATTTAACTTCCGCAATGAATGATGATTTTAATACGCCAGCACGATGACCACCTGTACCAGCTGCATAAGCTTTAGCTTGAGCTAGGCCATGGCCTTGAGGATCATTTTCTGGGTGAACCGCAATCAATGTTGGTACACCAAAGCCACGCTTATATTCTTCACGTACTTCCGATCCAGGGCACTTAGGTGCAACCATGATAACCGTTAAGTCTTCACGGATTTGCATGCCTTCTTCAACAATATTGAAACCATGTGAGTAAGCAAGCGTTGCGCCTTGCTTCATTAAAGGCATAATAGCATTTACAACAGCGGTATGTTGTTTATCAGGTGTTAGGTTTAATACTACATCTGCTGTTGGGATAAGCTCTTCATATGTGCCTACAGTAAAACCATTTTCAGATGCGTTTAAGAAAGATTGACGACGCTCAGCAATAGCTGATTCACGCAATGTATAAGAAACATCTAAACCTGAGTCACGTAAATTTAAACCTTGGTTAAGGCCTTGTGCGCCACAACCGACAATAACGAGTTTTTTCCCTTTTAAAGCGTCTACACCATCAGCAAACTCTGCTGGGTCCATAAATTCACACTGCGCTAATTGCGCTAACTGCTCTCTTAAAGGAAGAGTATTAAAATAATTCGCCATTGTTAGTGTCCTATAAATACAATTTTGTTAGAAAATCAAAGAACCGACGTAGTGTTCTTTGTATGTCTTAACACTATGCAATTTTTTACCTTGCGTAAAATGATATATTTGAATTAAAGTATTTCATAAAATGAAATGGTGGTGGTATGGATCATAAACATCTTAATTACTTTTTGGCGTTAGCAAAGACGCTACACTTTGCAAGAGCCAGTGAGCTTTGCCATATCAGTGCGCCAACCTTGAGTCGGAACATCAAGCAACTCGAAGAAGAGGTTGGGGTGGTGTTATTTAATAGGGATAATCGCACCGTAAAATTAACCCGCGAGGGTGAGTCATTTATTGAGTACGCTAATGCGACGCTTGCTAACTGGCATCGTTTTAAAGCTAATGTACAAGAGCCGCAACAGCATGTTTATGGCAATGTCAGTATTTATTGCTCTGTAACTGCCTCATATAGTTTTTTACATCAAATACTTGAACAACTGCGTATGCAGCACCCATATATTGAAATTACTTTGAATACTGGTGACCCTGCATTAGCAATAAATCGTGTTTTAGATGGTCATGAAGATATGGCAATTGCTGCTAAACCAACAAAACTACCGGGACAAATTGCCTTTACTAGTGTTGGTTATTCGCCACTAGTATTGATTGCGCCAAAAATCGTGTGCCCGATCAGCGAAAAACTGTCAGCAAATGAGCAAATTGATTGGTCAGATTTAGAATTTATTGTTGCTGAGCAAGGTTTATCAAGACAGCGTCTTGAGCAGTGGTGGCGTAAAAAAAATATTCATGGCCGTATATATGCGCAGGTTGCAGGTCATGAAGCTATGGTCTCTATGGTGAGTCTAGGTTTAGGTATTGCTATGGTGCCAAAAATAGTACTGGATAACAGCCCGCTCAAAGATAAAGTGCAAATTGTTAGTGATGCAGAACAAACTATTGCAGGTTTCGAAATTGGTCTAGCCGTACTAAATAAAGAGCGTCATGATCCTGCACTCAACGCGATTTGGAGTATTGCTCAATCGCTTACCCAGCAAGCAATTTAACTTAATAACTAGTGGCTTTGACTTTAATTTAAACTTTTACATAGATACAACCGCACACTTTAATTAGTTATTTAGTATTGGTTTTTGTAAAATTTTTTCGTGGTTTTTACTGGTTTTAGTCTGTCAAAATCCTTTTTCATTGATTTTTCTTTGGGTGTTGTTAACTTAATTGAAATAATAAAAATTTTCATGGCCTAGACTCATGATACTCTCAGCGCAAGCCGACCACTCTTTAAGCTACTCGAGCCATTGTCTGAAGCTAGCAATTCCTCTAATGGTAAAATACAAGATGCCAATTACGCCGCTTAATTATGCGCTTTGGTATTGCTATGTGAGTGATAAAAATCAAAAGTTAAGTAAAGAGCTCGATAGTATTATTAAACAACACAATACTTGTAGTCATGAGCAGGCAAAACGGCTTTTCGATAAGTACTTATCTCGGGATGACTTGGCACTATTTTATCAGCTCTCTAGCGGCTTTAACGATGTTGTTGGCAAGGTACATCAAGATATTAACGAAGCACTAAATTACTCAACTGAATTTAATCAGGCGCTGCAAGAGTGTCGTGAAACACTAACGAGTGCTGATATAAGCCAAGAAAGTGGCTTTGATGATGTACTTGATTGTGTAGAGCGTTTAAGTGATGAGTCGGCAGCTTTGCAAAGCCGTGCGCAAGATTTTCAAAACCAACTCGCTATGGCGTACTCCGAAATTACAGAGCTAAAGCAAGAGCTTGTTAGGTCAAGAAGTAAAGCTGAAAAAGACCCTCTGACTGGGCTTTATAATCGTGGTAAGTTTGATGAAGATATAACGCGATTTTGCCAAACTAATAATTTAGCTGAAGTCGCCGTGCTTACAATGGTCGATATCGATCACTTTAAACAGTTTAACGACACCTTTGGTCACCAAAAAGGAGATCAAGTTTTACGAGCTGTTTCAGCAAAACTACTTAAGCATGTTTCAAGTGTTGGCCAAGCTTATCGTTATGGTGGCGAAGAGTTTTGTTTCACGGCTCAGTTTGCCAGCATTAGTGATATGACTAACTTTACCCAGCAACTACGTCAGGCTGTTACTAAACTACAAATTAAAAATCCTAAATCTGACAAGGTGTTAAGCCAAGTGACAGCAAGCTTTGGTATTGCTATTAAAGCTAAAAATAGTAAACCGGAACAACTGATTGCTAAAGCTGATAAAGCGCTTTATTTAGCAAAAGAGCATGGTCGCAATCGCATAGAAATCGTCGAAGAGTAACAAACTTAATCGATATATGTATCAAATTTGTGAATAGTTGTAACCTTGCAACGACAGTTTGTTCACATCTTGATATTATGCTTTTATTGCATAAATTTCTTTGGTCGTAAAATAACAATGAAATCTCAAACGATCAGGATGTGCGCACTGGTTTATGCCATATTTGGCATGCTAGTGAGTCAAGCAAGCGCTGATGACTCAACGCGCACTGAACGTGAAAGCCGTGTGGCAAATCAACAGATTGATACCCAGCAATGGCATCTAAGTATTAATACAGGTGCGGGGGTGATCACGAATCCACTTCATGGAGGTGATAACTTACCTTTGCTCGTGCTGCCTGAAATCGCTTTTTATGGTGAAAAATGGTTCTTTGATAATGGCCGTTTAGGTTATTCATTACAAGAGAGTGATAGTCACGTCGTTAACTTTGTTACTGAGTTCAACCCTGAGACGCGTTTCTTTATAGATTTCCATCCAAGTAATATATTTGCACTGCAAACATCAAATAGTTTTATTGTTGAATCGACCACCAGTAATGAACTGGCAGAAAAGTCTGTATCTACAAGCGATATTAAAAAAAGACGCTGGGCTTTAGATGCTGGCTTAAGTTATCACTATATTCGAAATAATCATGTTATCTCTGTACAAGCGTTGACCGATGTTTCCGGAGTTTATAACGGTTTGCGTAGTGCTTTACAATGGCAATCACATCACCGTATAGGAAACTTATCGATCGCACCTAGCCTAGGGATCTGGTACAAATCAGCCAGACTAAATGATTATTTTTATGGTTTATCGGCAGAAGAGTCCTCATATGGGGAAATTGATGTTGGCAGTAGCTGGCAACCTTATGCTAAAATCGACGCCCGTTGGCCCCTGAGTGAGGCTAACTCTCTTCGTTTTCATTTAGCATATTATGACTACTCAGCCGTGGATGACAGTCCGCTTTTTGAACACACGTACTCGATGACTGCATTTATAGGATTCAATCATATTTTTTAATATGAAGTATTTTGCTTTTAGTCTGTGTGTGTTTGTTGCTGTTATTTGGGCTTCCCCAAGCTATGCACAAGCGACTCAGTTTGATATCACACCAAAAGTGTGCGTTGTATTACAACAGCACGAATTTTGTGATCTTGAGTTAAAAATGAGTTGGCAAAGTCAACAGCCTCAAGATTTGTGTTTGTACCAAAATAATCAGAAAATTCAATGCTGGAACGACACTAGTTCAGGGGTTTTCAGCCATAAAGCGCGGGTTCAGATTGAAACAATATACTCCTTAGTCAATCCGCACACGGGGAGTAAAATTGCGACAGCAAAAGTCGAAGTGCAAAGCACCGAAGCAAAAACAACGAGGCGTAGGTTACGCTCACCGTGGAGCTTTTTTTAATTTAGGAGCAACCAATGGCAAAGATTTTACTTGTTGAAGATGATCTCGGCTTACAGCAGTTAACACGTGATTACCTTCAGCATAATGGGTTGGATGTTGCGGTCCTTGAACGCGGCGATGAAGTATTTGAATACCTTGAAAACAACCCTGTTGATCTAATGATTTTAGATGTCATGTTACCAGGTAAAGACGGTTTTAGTGTGTGTCGTCAGGTTCGTGATAAATTCAGCTTACCTATTTTAATGTTAACAGCAAAAGGTGAAGACTTTGACCAAGTGATTGGTTTGGAGCTTGGCGCAGATGATTATGTAATCAAGCCTGCTGAGCCTCGTGTGTTATTAGCGCGTATTAATGCGTTATTACGTCGTGGACAAGCTACTAACAAAGCACCTGAAGAGCTTAGTTTTGGTGATTTAACTATTGATAAAACTAGCCGCATCGTTACACTAAAAGGCAGTGAAATTACACTGACTTCCCATGAATTTGAGCTACTTTGGTTACTCGCATCAAATGCAGGTGAAGTGTTAAGCCGTGAACATGTGCACCAGCATATGATTGGCCGTCAGTATGATGGCTTAGACCGTACAGTTGATGTACGCGTATCACGTATCCGCAAGAAGCTAGGTGATAACAGTGATAAACCATACCGAATTAAAACAGTTTGGGGACAAGGTTACCTCTTTGTATCTGATGCATGGGATATGTAAACATTAATGGGGAAACTATTTGCAAGCTTATATCTTTATATAATAGTTTCTCTGTTTCTTGTTAGTGGGGTCATAGAACAGTTATGGCCCTACGAAGAAACTCAACAACAAATAGCCCTCGACCAAGAATTTGGTAAATCTCTATGGCTATTAAGCCAAACGGATAATGGTTTAGCTTCGCTAGAACGAGAGTATGAAAGCGAATTGATTAATCTCTCAGACCTTGCTTTACCAGATGATTTAAAATCACAGCTCAAAAATGATCATCATCTGTATTTGTTTAATAAAGAGCAAAAGGTGGTTTGGTATATTGCTATCAACGACACACAGCTTTTGCAAGTAGGTCCACTTTCTGTTGAAAACCCAAATTTTAGCTCAGTTTGGCCTTACTTTTTATTATTAACAGTAATTGGTTTGCCTATTGGGCTATGGAGCTTATTACTATGGCGAGATTTTAATAAACTCACACTTGCCTGTGAAGCTGTAGGAGGAGCGCAAGACTTCGAACTACAAGACGCTTCCAAATCCTTTTTCCTGCCAATCACAGATACACTCAATGCGATGCAAGAGCGTATCCAATACCTTCTAGCAGCACAGCAAGAGCTTACTTCTTCTGTTTCTCATGAGTTTAGAACGCCACTTGCTCGTTTAAAGTTTGCAATTGCTATGCTTGAAGAGCAAGTTGAGAATGAAAAATCTTATACTTACATTGATAACATGCAGGCTGATATTGCAGAGCTTGAGGCATTAGTTTCCGAAATGCTGGAATATGCGCGGCTTGATTCACATCAACCGAGTTTAAAACCACGTTCTTGTGACCTTACTGCGCTTATCAACAGTGTGGTGAATAAGCTCGAATTTGCTACTGACATTGAGGTAGCTGTGAGTGCACCTAAGCAGCTTTACTACGAGTGTGACGAGCATTTTATGGCGCGTTGTATTCAAAACCTATTAGGCAATGCACAAAAATACGCAAACCACAAAATTCATGTGAGCCTTGAAGAGTTAGGTGATTCGATACAAATTAGTGTTGAAGACGATGGTCCAGGGATCGCTAAATCTGAGTGGCAAAGTATTTTTAAGCCATTTACTCGTTTAGATAAAAGCCGTGATAAGAAAACAGGTGGCTTTGGGTTAGGTCTTGCAATTGTCGCTAAAATTGTCAGTTGGCATCAAGGGCAGTCTGAAGTGTGTGATTCACCATTAGGTGGAGCAAAATTTGTGATTCGCTTGTTCAAGACTAATTAAGCCTTAGATTACAGGTATTTTTGCAGGCATAAAAAAAGCGCCTAAGGCGCTTTTTAAAGATTAAAACCAAAAATAAACAAGTAGCAAAGTAATAGACCGCACTTAATTATAAAAGTTCGAAAAAAGGTTAATTATTTTTCATCTAATAATGGCATTAGCATTTTTTCTAGGCCATTGAGCTTCACTTCATACATCATCGCTAGTTGTGCACCTAACTGGGAATCAGGAAATCCTTGTTGTTTAAACCACACCAAATAAGGCTCTGGCAGCAATAATAAAGGGCGACCAGCATACTTTCCAAATGGCATCTTAGTATTTATGGCGCGTTTGAGTTGAGCTGTATCCATCTTTATCTCAAAGAAATTTTAAAGCTAGATGATACGGTAAAAAGGGGAGAGAAAATAGGCTGTGACGGGCAAGAAACAGCCTATTTAGTGAGGGATGTAGGCCCTCAGAATAACAGCCACTAAATTAATTACGGCGTATTAGTGTAGTTGGTTACGACGCTTTTTCGTAAAGCCAAGCTTATTTAGCTTGAGGGCAATAGCTGGGTCGTCGATTCGTTCAGGTGTTTCACAGTCACGAAGAAAATGATCACTAGGTACTTGATATACATCGAGCATCTTGTTGAATAGCACGGTTCTAATATCCAAAGCAGTCATGCCGTTATTTTGTAACTCATCAAGTTGCTGCTGAATATCTGAAAGTTTCCCACCACGTGCATCATCCGTATTTGCTAAAAACTCGTTGGTAAACTTATTTTTCATTTAAACAACCTCAATCAATCTAACCGCGCTGTATTTGAGATAACGAAATCACAACATGGCTAAACTTTTTTGTGTTAAAAATAGATACTTAGCTAAGCACCTTAGAATTAATTCTACTCTTTTTTTTAGCCTGATTGCTAATTTGGATGTAAAGCTTTGTAAATAGGCTTAACCCAATGTGGGGACGGGGTTGTTGAGGAAAGAAAACTAGTTAGCCAACTAACTGAATACAGTGAAAATAATTATCAGTACCATCTGGAGGTACTGATAATTTTTTTTTACATTAAGAGAAAAGTTTTTGTTTTACATGCTCAGCGAAGCCACTACCAGCTTCTAAATAGAAGTTATATGTCGAGTCAACCCCCATATCTTCTAGTTCTTTTTGCTGATCTGGGTAGTTTGCGATAGCAGTAACCTGACCTTCATAGCCAGAAGCACGAAGTTGCTCTAAAGCAAAAATATTTTGCATATGCTTCGGCATCGCAAGCATCACCATCCCTACATGTGAGTGATTTACACGCTGCCAGAAATCAGGGTCAGTGGCGTCTGCAAGCAATACACGGCGACCGCGTTTGATATGTTTATCAACAACATCAGGCTTTATATCAATACCTGCGACAAGATTTGGATGGGTTTGGCTGATTGTTTCATAAGCACCTGTACCAATGCGACCCATGCCAAATATAACAATTTTTGTATCATTAAGGTTTACGGGCAGCTCTTCAGCAAGACGACTATCACTTTCAAATTTAAGCAGCCAATGTTCAATTTTCACATAAACTTCATTTGATCGCTTATTTAATGGCGAAGCTAAAATAAAGGTGATCGACACAGCAATAGCCATCACTGCCAACCACTCAGAGGTGATCATATTACTGGTGGCGGCAACAGCACACACAATTAAGCCAAACTCACTATAATTAGCTAAGCTGAAGGCGCTTAACAAAGAAGTACGAGCACGTAATTTGAATGTGTTTGTTAGCACATAATAAAGAGCAACTTTTAATGGTAAGACTAATATAATGATGATTGCAACGATCACTGCATGAGTTGTCAGTTCTGCATTCAAGCCAATATTTAAGAAAAAGCCGACTAATAATACGTCTTTTAAATTAAGTAACGACTTTGATAACTCACCAGCTTTTTTATGTGAAGCGAACATCATACCAATGATCAAAGCGCCTAAATCACCCTTAAGGCCCGCGAATTCAAAAGCCTGATAGCCAATAATAAGTGCAAAGAAAAAACCAAACAGCGGCAATAATTCACCGTGCTTTGAGCGGTTTAATACCCAAAACATCACAGGTCTTAAAACTGGTAAGCCGACTAATAATGCCAGTGCCCAAATATTTGGGGCTTTACCTGTACTGATGGCTAAGAAGATAACCGCAAAGATATCTTGCATAACTAAGATACCAATAGCAATTTTACCATGAAGGCTTGCCATTTCACCGCGCTCTTCAAGTACTTTTACTGCAAATACGGTGCTTGAGAAGCTAAAGGCAAAGCCGACTAATAATGCACTTTGCCAAGTCAGCTCATTAAATAAAGGTAGTGCTAAGGCACCTAATAACAACATAAAACCACTAAACAGCGTGCTACTCAAAACAATATGCATTGAGGCTGGCGCCCATACTTGTGGCTTCATTAGGTTAGATACTTTGAGTTTAAGACCAATGCTAAACAATAACAAAGTAACACCAAGACTTGCCAAGGTATTTAGCAGCTCGGTTGTCTTATATCCATATAGGTTGAGTGCAAAACCCGCTAATAAAAAGCCGATAAGAGGAGGCAGCTTTAACTGGTAAACAGCAAAGCCACAAACGAACGCGGTAGCAAAGTAGATTAGTTCCATAATTGTTCTTTTAACTTCATTTGTTTGAAGTGTAGCGAAATATTCGTAGTTGGAAAACAACAACGAGTAATAGGAGTTCAAAAAATAAGCACTTATACATGATTTATTGATTAATCCGGCAAAAGCATCATTTTTTCGCTGACATTAGCTTTTAATTGTGGTTAAGATGCATTAACAAAGGAATTTAAGCCATAGGTTAGAAGCTGGCTTAAGGAGAATAGATGTTTAAGAAAATCCTTGCATCAGTAGGTATTGGTGCAGCAAAAGTTGACACTGTACTCGAGACAGAGCATTTACAACCGGGTCAAAAGTTTAATGCCGTTATTGTCATCAAAGGTGGCGATGTGAACCAAGAAATATCGGGTTTAGACCTAGCACTTATGACACGTGTAAAAGTCGATGGCGAAGATGGTGAGTATTTCACAAACCATGTTATTGAAAAATGGCGTATTACAGATATAGGCACAATTGCAGCGGGTGTTGAAAAACATATTCCATTTGAAGCTCGCCTTCATTCTGAAACACCGATCACCGAAATTAATGCTGGTTATAACCAATCGCATGTTTGGCTTGAAACTGGCTTAGACATTGATTTAGCGCTTGATCCAACAGACCGTGATGCATTGCATATTTATCCTAATGACGCTGTAAGCACGTTTATGGAAGCGATGGATCGACTGGGCTTCAGTCTAGTAAAAGCGGATGTAGAAAAAGGCTTCTTAAGGGCTCCCACTTTTCAATCACACTCTGGTTGTTATCAAGAATTAGAATATCGCCCAAATAGCCGTAGCCTCTTTGGTTTACAAGAGGTTGAGTTGTCGTTTGTGCCTGAAGCGCATAAAACACATGTATTAATCGAACTTGATCGCGCCTTCAGAGGGGATGGTTATGTAGATTTAACCATTGAACATGATCATGTAAATCTGTCACAGCTTTGTGATCAGCTAGAACGATTATTTGCTTAAAGACTAACTATTAGCTAGTTAGTTAAAACCCAGCTACGGCTGGGTTTTTTGTCTTCATAAAGGAGCGTTATGTTTTCTATTAAAAGTTATAGCGAACTCAGTAAAGATGAGTTATTCGCCATTTTACGGGCGCGGGTTGATGTATTTGTTGTAGAGCAAACCTGTCCTTACCCAGAAATTGACGAAGTTGATAACAATGAGCTTACTCAGCATATATTTTTGTTTAAAGCTCAGCAGGTAGCTGCCTATGCACGTTGCTATAAAAAGAATGAGCAATTTAGCGCATTTGGTCGAGTGCTGGTTGCAGAGCAATTTCGTGGTGATGGGTTGGCAACTAAACTAGTGCAAACCGCGATAGATACTTGTAAAAAACATTGGCCAGATAAAGCGATCATGATTGGTGCTCAGTGCTATTTAACCGGGTTTTATCAGCAATTTGACTTTGTAAATGTGGGGGATGATTATTTAGAAGATGGCATTCCACACCAGGATATGTGTTTGAGGTAGCCAAATGGCTACCTCCGTAATTTGTTAATTTAGTAATGAGTTAGCAAATACCAATGCAATGGCAAGTGGACAAATGAACTTAATGTACCATGGCCATACTTTCCAGAAGAAGCTGTTTGCAGCTTCTGGGCATCCTTGTTGAATTTCTTTTAGTAAAGACGCACGATGCCAAATCCAACCGACAAAAATACAACACATTAAGCCTAGAATAGGCTGCCCAATCTTAGTGGTTAAAGTAATTACAAAACCAAATAACGTGCTTAGGTTAAATACGATTGTGAAACTAACGAGTGCAATGATACCACCGATGATCCAAGTAGCTTGAACACGTTTCAAAGCAAAGCGCTCAACTGCATAAGAAACAGGTGCTTCTAGCATCGAGATTGATGACGTTAATGCGGCAATACTCATTAAAGCAAAAAAAGCAAAGCCAACAAAAATACCTACATCACCCATGCTAGTGAATAATGCTGGTAGCACTTGGAATACCAAGGTATCTTCAGAAAGTAGGGCACCTTCAGCAGAAAAAATTTGTACGCCTTGCGCTTGTGCAACATACATAGCTGGAATAATCAATAAACCAGCTACAAAGGCAATGAACACATCGATTAAAGTAACATACGCACCTAGCGATACTAAATTCTCTTTTTTGCTTATGTATGAGCCGTAGATAATCATTACGCTGGTACCAAGCGACAATGAGAAAAACGCCTGCCCTAACGCATTCACTAATAACTCTGGGTTTAAAATCGATGAAAAGTCTGGCACTAAATACGCTTTTAGGCCTTCCATCGCGCCTTCTTGCGTCATTACATAGATGATTAGCATAAACAAAATACCTAAAAGGGCAGGCATTAAGCGTTTAGACCATTTTTCGATGCCGTTTTCTACACCCTTAGAGATAATAGAGACGGTTAGAATTATGAATGCAGCAGTAAATATAAGATTTCTTGATAGTGATTGCTCACTTAGCCAAGCGCCAGCTTGTTCTTGACCGGCTAATTGTGCAACGGGTTCGAGGGTTGCACTCAGCATCCAGCCAGCCACAATCGCATAGAAGCTTAAGATGAGACCCGCACAAATAATACCGCCAAAACCCACCACGAAGGCGAACTTCTTTTGCCATGCTTGATTCGTTACTTTTCGAAGTGAAGTGACGGCATTAGCTTGACCATGACGACCAATTACTAACTCAGCCATTAAAGCAGGATAAGCAAGACAAAATGCTAACACTAAATAAGCCACTAAAAACGCGGCACCGCCATTACTTGCAGTTTGTGTTGGGAAACCCCAAATATTTCCTAAGCCAACAGCAGAGCCTGCTGCAGCCATAATAAATCCAAAGCGGGAGCTGAACTCCCCACGTGATGCGCTCATATTATTGTTACTTCTCTATTTGTGACGGCGCTGACAATCTACTCGAATTAACACTAAATAAAAAGGGTTAATCATCCGCATTTTGGTTGTTCTTCGTTGTGTGCGAGTTGTCAGCGTAGAATTCGTGCAATTGCGCATTACAATACGAAACAATTAACACAAATGAAACATGTTTATTGGCTTTTATTTTGGATTGTTATGCTAAAACAGGCGCCACCTAGCTGCTTACTTTTTGATACTTCGACCGTGCCGTGGTGCCAATCAGCGACTTTAGCCACGATAGCAAGACCTAGCCCGTAGCTTTCTCCATCGCGATTACGGTGCGTTTGTTCTTGAAAGAATGGGCTAAATACTTTTTGCCAATTTTGTTCGCTCACACCAGGGCCGTCATCTTCAATACTTATAGTGATACACTCATTAGTACTGGTTGCACTGATTGAAATTTCAGACTCTGCAAAGTCACAGGCATTACTTAATAGATTAACAATGGCGCGTGCTAACCAGTGTAAATCAGCACAAATATCACCAACTTTAACTCGGTGACTGATTCGTAAACCGCGTTGCTCAAGCTTAGGTTCTATTTGATGAATTAAAGTTAGAATATAAGTTTGCAGATCAGAGTGGTTAAACGTTAGCTGATTAGATTTTTGCTCAAGTGTTGCAAATGCCAGATAACTTTTTAACATAGACTCCATTTGATCTAAGTCGTTTTCCATGCGTGCAAGATATTCAAGGCGCTTTTCTTCACTTGGACAGTCTTGTGCCGCTTCTAAACCAAATCGTAAACAAGCTATAGGTGTGCGAATATCATGAGATAAGCTCGATGCCATTAACTTATTCTCATCAAGGAGTTTTTCTATTTGGTTTGCCATGCGGTTAAATGTCAGTTCAACATCTTTGATATAAGTAAAGTGTGATAATTGAATGCGACTTTTTAAATCACCTTTTGCAAAGCGTTGTGCCGCCTCGTTTAATACGCTTAAACGCTTTGCAAGTGGTGCAATAATGAAGCCCATAAATACACATAACCCAGTGTAGAATAACAAGGTAAGTAATACATCGTTACCTTGTTCATGAGTTAAGTCTTTGTCTAGTCGCATTTTTATATGATGAGTATCAAGGGCTGCTTCACTGTAAAGCAAATAATAGCCTTGCTGATCTTCTAGAATGAGACCACTTGGCTGAGTTATTTGAGCTAATAATGAGTAAGGCAGCGCAAGGGATTGGGTTGGTCGATACTCAAGTTGTACAGAAAAGTCTTGATTAAACTCTGCAATAGCGTGCTCTCGTTGCTTCGCGTCAAGTTTAGCCAGTTGCTTTGCAAAACCTTTGATCATTTTCGTTTCGCTAGAAAACACATCCTGAGGTGCCTGGGTTTGTTGGCTAAAAGCATCAATTAGCCAGCCCAAAACAATGATTGAAAGCAAAGCGCTACCAAGTAGCGAAATATAAAACTTTTTCACAGGCGCTAGTCGTTATTGCCAAGCAGTGGCAACAAGTAAATAGCCTTTGCCCCAAATGGTTTTAATTTTTTCAGGGTGCTGTGGGTCATCATTAAATTTTTTTCTTAATGAGGAAATGAGTACATCTACACTTCTGTCCAAGCCATCATACTCTCGGCCTTTCGTTGCCTTAAACACCGCATCACGAGATACCACCTGACCTGCATTGCTTGCTAAATAGTTTAGCAGTAAATATTCAGCGCTTGAAATATGTACCTCGTCGTTAGCCAAGTAAACCGTGCGTGATTCAGTGTTAATTGATAATTTACCAACACTTATAAGTTCAGAGTTTGCAGCTTCATGCGTGTCGGTTTTAGAACGAAGTGCAGCTTTAATACGTGCTAATAAAGCGCGAGGGCGAACTGGTTTCATCATATAGTCGCTGGCACCCACTTCGAGGCCTATAACTTCATCCATTTCATCATCACGTGCAGTTAGCATAATAATCGGAGCTTGATAAAAATGCCTTAAATCGCGACACACACTAATACCATCTTGACCTGGTAGCATAATATCTAACAACACTAAGTCTGGATTTGTTTTACGTACTTGCTCAACTACTAGGTCACCGCGTTGGCATATAGTCGTTTGATAGCCTTGCTCAATTAAGTATTCCGCAACCCAGTTGGCGAGCGAGATATCATCTTCTACTAATAAGATAGTTCCGTAATGTTCCATTTTTTACTCCTGCTTAGAACAGTCGCCAACGACGTTTCTTCTGACGATTTTGATAGACCCACTGTAATTGTATTTCAGTGCTTGCAACAACCTTACCGTTATCACTACTTATAAGTTCAAAACCTATGGTTTCTGCTGAATCAAATTGGTATCTAAATAAGCCCTTTTGTTGCATTAACCAGCATTGCATTATGTGCTTGCTTTGTGCGTTACGTAAGCAGTAATTACCAACTTGCTGCTGGTGCCATGTAATATCAACTTCGGCATAACAATTTCTGCCTTCACGCAGCGCTACACAGGTATCTGGTAGTGCAACTAGTGCACTTTCGGTTGTCTGATCAGCTTCTAACTGCTGCTTGGCGAATAAGGGCCCTGACACCAAGAAGATAAAGCACAAGTAATACTTAGAAAACATAACGCACGCCTACCTTGGCTTTATGCTGATATTCTTGAGAGATAATAGGGCTTTGGTGGATATCATTTGAAAACCAAGTTGATAGCCAGCCAGTTAAAAATACCCAGTGCCTATTGATGGGGTATTCTGCGTGAAATTCAAAAATAAGACTGTAAGAGGTATCTGGGTTATATGCTGGGCGTGTATCCAATGCTTCTGCGTTTGAAATGCCAAAGTAATAATCTGTAAAGTCATTTGAATAGGCACTCAAGCCAACGCCTGAGCGAAATTCCCAATTTCGCCAAGGGATAATTTGACTAAAAAATGAATTCATTACCCAACCATTATGCGCACCTGACACATCGTGTAAATACTCAAATGAAATTTGTGAATTCTCAAAGCGACGCGATAAACGCAGCCCTACATCAAAATCGTAGTCTCTAGCTCTAATCCCTTTGAGCTCTTCAATCACATCGTTGCCATAAATGTTTAAGCCTGTTTCATCAAATCCAGATTGAATGTTCGTGCCAACAATATCTAAGCCCCATTCAAATTTATCGATAACACTGTAACCGAGTGTTAAACCACCACTGAGTTGGCTCTGATCGTAATCAAGATAAAAACGGTCGTAAGAAACGGCGAGGTGAACATCTGGCTCTATACCATCATTGTATGAATCCATGCCAACAAGGTAAGAATCTTCAATGTAGTAACCTAGACCTATGCCCCAGTCCCATGCAAAACCTTGGCTTGGTTCTAAAGTATTATCTGCATAATAGCGATTACTAGCTCGGCTTGTGGTACTAAGCAGGGTTAAACATATCAATAATAGGGCACTATGAGCTCGCAACGTTGCTTCCTTGTCTGTTAGAAAGGGTAATAGCTTATAGTATATTGTTAAGGAGTTCCTGTAATCTGTAAAAAAATGTATTAGTAGGAATTGGAAGTGTAAGAAAGTGTTGCAAATTCAAGGAGGGCGCTGTTTGCCTATGGGTAGGCAAACAGCTAATGAGTTTTACTGAACTTTAATTTTATCGATTAAAATACTGCTCAAGTAGTACTGCATCATAGGTGTTAGAGCGCTAATTTCTGTACGGTTACACGGGCCTTGCTCTTTTTTAAACGCGTTCACTTGTGTGAAGGTCTGATAAGCAGGAATAGTGACTTCTTTATTAATACGCTCCATCCGAGCTTGTTCTGAGTTTTGCTCGTGCACAAAACTCGCTACTTCAAGTTCATTCTTTATTAACTGTTGCTGTTCAAAACTATAGATAAGTGGCTCACGATGAAAACTTGCACTATCAATCGATGATTTTGCGAACCAAACAACATCACCGGTTTTTTTATGAGTCAGACGCATACTCACTTGGCCTAAAATAGTTGCACACTTTTGAACCGGGAACTGTTTTGCTACTTCATCAAATAAAGGCAATGGCTTTTCAGGTTTTACCAATTGGTATTCTGTGTCTTCAATCAATTCAAGATCAAGCTGGTGAATTGAAAGGGTATAGTCTGCTTGTGCACCTTCTTCTACAACCTTTAATTGCTTTGCTGTGAGTGCTTCGGCCAGCTGCGCGTAAAGCGTATCTGTTACACTGGTTTTATCAGCAACAATGACAACAGTTTGATGTGTACTAACCACATGTGCAGGTAATTGTACTGACTTTACTTTAGGCGCAGCATGCTCTGTTTGGTACACAACTTGAAAGCGTTGGCTTTGTAAGCTTGGTTTCTTAGGCATTGAAAGTAACGGAGCTGGTTCAGGTTTTAGAGCACAACCAACTGAAATTAAAGTAAAAAACAAAACCACAAGTAAGCGCATGAAAAATAGTCTACCCATAAAAAGTTAAGATTAAGCGTATTGTACGTTAGTCGAGGCAAAAGTTCATGATATTATGTTATGAGAAACTTCCCAAACAGACTTAAAAAAATAAATAATGAAGTACAGCTCATCTTTAATTCTTTTTCTTTTTTCTTTATTACTGCTTGTGGTGAGTGGTGAAGCTACTTCGAGTGACAAACAGTGGCAAAGTTTCGTTGCTGACTATAATAAACACCTAACCCGAAAACTAAAAAGCAAAGGGATCCCAGGGGGGTCATTGGCGATTGTAAATATTGGTAATGAAGATTTTATTCGTGGTATTGGGCGAACAAAAATAGAAAAAGGTCGCAAAGTTGATAAACACACACGTTTTCGATTAGCGTCAGTATCAAAAACTTTTGCCGGCTCGTTGACCGCAAAACTTGCAGCACAAGGTGAGTTTAATATTGACGACCCAATAAGTAAGTTTATTCCTGCTTTTTCTAATACAGCTTATAAAGATGACTTAAAAATCTATCACATCCTTAGTCACTCAAGTGGCTTAGTACCTAATGCATACGATAACCTTATTGAGTCGCGTATGAGCTACCCAGACATTGTTGAGCGGTTATTGACTGTTGAACCTATCTGTAAACCAAGCGAGTGCTACGGTTATCAAAATGTGATGTTTAGCTTGATTGATTCTGTAATTTATCAATCAACACAGATGGATTACTCGCACTGGATTTCAGAGTATATATTTGCTCCCTTGAAAATGGTGGATGCCAGTGTTGGTTTTGAGGGGATGGTAAGAGATGATAATTATGCTCACCCTCATGTTCGTGGAAGAAAGCGTTGGTATACTTCACGATTAAAGAAAAACTATTATAAGGTACCTGCCGCTGCAGGTGTCAATGCCAGCGCAAATGATATGGCTATTTGGTTGAATGCGCAGTTAGGGCAGTATCCTGACGTGTTACCTCTAGAAGCACTTATTAAGCAAACACGCCCTTATACACATACTAAAAAGGAAACTCGTCGTAGAGTTTGGCGTAGTCATGTCAAAGATGCTTATTATGGGTTGGGTTGGCGTGTATATAACTATGATGATGAACTGCTGTATTACCATAGTGGCTGGGTGCAAGGTTATCGCAGCGATATTGTTGTGTTTCCACATCTGAACATAGGGTTTAGCTTAGTTCTCAATGCTGAAACCGGGTTAATTAATGAGTTAACCACTGAGTTTATCAATCGGGTACTGAAATACACTCGTGAGCAAAAATAACCTAGGTAAAAAAGTTTAGTTACAAATTAATGCAAAATTTTTTGCCTACAAAAAAGCCAGCATTTTTGCTGGCTTTTCCTTGATTCAAGATTTCCTCGGGTTAGATTAACCGCGTGGTAATTGAATCTTTTTCTCTTCGCTTTGGCGATACAACACAATTGTGTGGCCAATTGTTTGTAGTTTTGTTGCGCCTGTCTCGCGAACAATAGCATCAAAAATCAATGTCTTAGTTTCACGTTCGTCAGTAGGAACTTTAACTTTGATTAGCTCATGAATATCTAGAGCGCTTTCAATTTCAACTAAAACGCCTTCGGTTAACCCGTTTGCACCAAGTAATACAACAGGTTTTAAACTGTGCGCTTGGCCTTTTAAAAACTGCTTTTGTTTGTTCGATAATTTCATCATGTTACAAATTTTGCTGAATATGGCTTGAATTAAGGGTATTCTAACGCCATCTAGAGAATATTACTAATTAGTTACGTATTAATTTATGGCAAATAAAAAACATTCAGCCAGTTCTAAGCGTTGGCTGAAGGAACATTTCGACGATCCTTATGTTCACGAAGCGCAAAAGAAAGGCTGGCGTTCTCGTGCGGTTTTCAAATTAGACGAAATTCAGAACAAAGATAAATTAATTAAACCATCGATGGCTGTGGTTGATTTAGGTGCTGCACCAGGTAGTTGGTCGCAATATTTAGCGGAAAAGGTAGGTGACAAAGGCCAAGTTATTGCTTGTGATATTTTACCTATGGACTCGCTGGCAGGTGTTGACTTTCTACAAGGTGACTTTCGTGAAGAAGCGGTGCTTGATGCTCTATTGACACGCATTGATGGAAAAAACGTGGATGTTGTTTTTTCTGATATGGCGCCAAATATGAGCGGCAATACATCTGTTGACCAAGCTGGTAGTATGTACTTAGTTGAGTTGGCATTAGATATGTGCCACCAAGTTTTAAAGAAAAATGGCGCATTTTGTGTCAAAGTCTTCCAAGGCGAAGGATTTGATCAATACTTGCAGGAAGTACGTAATAGCTTTAAAGCGGTGAAAATTAGAAAGCCTGATGCATCACGCGCCCGTTCTCGGGAAGTTTATATAGTGGCGACAGGCTACAAACTGTAGTACAGTTGTGCTGCGTTAAGTTGAATTTAAATTAATTGGATACAAGAGGTTAACTCCTTGAGCGATATGGCGAAAAATCTAATACTCTGGCTGGTCATTGCAGTAGTGCTAATGTCAGTGTTTCAGAGCTTTAATGGTGGTGATCAGGCTGATCGCCAAACAAGTTACACTCAATTTGTTAGCGACGCTCGTAGTGGCGCTATCCAAGAAGTCTCTATTGAAAGCACAACGGGTACTATTACAGGTACCAAAACAAACGGTGAACGCTTTCAAACCATCATGCCTATGTATGATAAAGACATCTTGAATGATCTTTTAAAAAGCAATGTTAATGTTAAAGGCGTTAAGCCTGAAGAGCAGTCATTCCTCGCCAGCATTTTAATCTCTTGGTTCCCAATGTTACTGCTTATTGGTGTATGGATTTTCTTCATGCGTCAAATGCAAGGCGGTGGCGGTAAAGGTGCGATGTCTTTTGGTAAGAGCAAAGCGCGCCTGATGAGCGAAGACCAAGTTAAAACGACTTTTGCTGACGTAGCGGGTTGTGACGAAGCGAAAGAAGATGTGACTGAGTTAGTTGACTTCTTACGTGACCCATCAAAATTCCAAAAGCTTGGAGGCAGCATCCCGAAAGGCGTGTTGATGGTTGGTCCTCCTGGTACGGGTAAAACGTTACTTGCTAAAGCAGTAGCTGGTGAAGCTAAAGTGCCGTTTTTCACAATTTCAGGTTCTGATTTCGTAGAAATGTTTGTTGGTGTAGGTGCATCACGTGTACGTGACATGTTCGAACAAGCGAAAAAAGCAGCACCTTGTATCATCTTCATTGATGAAATCGATGCAGTAGGCCGTAAACGTGGTGCTGGCATGGGTGGTGGTCACGATGAACGTGAGCAAACACTTAACCAAATGCTGGTTGAAATGGATGGCTTTGAAGGTAACGAAGGTATTATCGTTATTGCTGCAACGAACCGCCCAGATGTATTAGACCCTGCGTTATTACGTCCTGGCCGTTTTGACCGCCAAGTTGTTGTTGGTCTTCCTGACATTCGTGGCCGTGAACAAATCCTTAAAGTTCATATGCGTAAAGTGCCTTTAGGTGACAACGTAGAAGCCGCTGTTATTGCACGTGGTACGCCAGGTTTTTCTGGTGCAGACCTTGCAAACTTAGTTAACGAAGCAGCATTATATGCAGCTCGTGGGAACAAGCGCGTAGTAAGCATGGCTGAATTTGATGCCGCAAAAGATAAAATCATGATGGGTGCAGAGCGCAAGACCATGGTGATGAGTGAGCAAGAAAAAGAAATGACTGCTTACCATGAAGCGGGTCACGCGATTGTTGGTCGCATGGTACCTGAACACGATCCGGTTTATAAAGTGTCTATCATTCCTCGTGGACGTGCGCTAGGTGTCACTATGTACTTGCCAGAGCAAGATCGTGTGAGCCACTCAAAAGAGCTATTAGAGTCAATGATTTCTAGCCTTTATGGTGGTCGTATCGCCGAAGCGCTAATTTATGGTGAAGACAAAGTTACAACCGGTGCAAGTAACGATATTGAACGTGCAACTGATATTGCTCGTAAAATGGTTACCCAATGGGGTCTAAGTGAGAAACTTGGTCCGTTACTTTATGCTGAAGATCAAAACGAAATGTACATGGGTGGCGGCGGTAGCCGTTCTATGAGCATGTCTGATGAAACAGCAAAAGTGATCGACACAGAAGTTCGTTTATTCTCAGATCGTAACTATCAACGTGCAGAGCAAATCCTTAAAGATAACATTGATATCTTACATGCAATGAAAGATGCACTAATGAAGTACGAAACGATTGATGCCGGTCAAATTGATGACTTAATGGCACGTCAGCCTGTACGAGAGCCGCGTGATGTTCATGACCGTCGTTCAGATGATAAAAAGCCTACAGCAAAAGCAGAGCCTGTAGCCAATGAGACAAAAGAGGATGATTCAGTAAAAAAGGATGAAACAAGCCTTGATGACAAAGCTGAATAATCGTTAAAATATACACAGCAAAAACCCCGGATGCCGGGGTTTTTTTTTAGCATTAAATTGGCTCTTTGTTAGTAGAGCAAATGCATGGAAGATTTGAAGGTAAAAATGACCGCTCTTAAATTACCCCGAGGTCGTATTTTACACCTCGATTCCCCTGTCGTGATGGGGATTTTAAATGTCACTCCTGATTCATTTTCTGATGGTGGCAGCTACTGCCAACTAGACAGCGCTGTCAAGCAAGCTCAAATATTATTAAACCAAGGCGCAAAAATAATAGATATAGGCGGCGAGTCAACACGTCCAGGGGCTCCAGATGTATCTCTTGAAGATGAGCTTGAGCGAGTTATACCTTTAGTCAAAGCACTTAGAAAAACTAGCGACTGCATCATTTCCATTGATACCAGTAAAAGTGAAGTCATGCGCCAAGCGATTATTGCTGGTGCTGACATCATTAATGATGTTAGAGCATTGCAAGAACCTGGGGCTATTGAGGTCTTAGCTCAATACCCTGAGGTGGCAATTTGCTTAATGCACATGCAAGGTCAGCCTCGCACTATGCAAAGTAACCCACACTATGATGATTTGTTTACTGATATTAATGAGTTCTTTGCAGAGCGTTTAGCCAAATGTGAGCAAGCGGGTATTCAGCAACAGCGTATTATTTTAGACCCAGGTTTTGGTTTTGGTAAAACTCTGGCTCATAATTACGAAATCTTAAATAAGTTTGATGTATTTAATCAATTCAAGTTACCGGTTCTCGCGGGGTTATCTCGTAAATCGATGATCGGTAATTTATTAAATAGAGAAACACATGAACGCTTAGCGGGAAGCTTGGCTGGTGCGCTGATTGCAGCACAAAATGGTGCGAAAATTATCCGCGTTCATGACGTACAAGAAACAGTTGATGTGCTTAGCGTTTGGCAAGCATGCACGAAAGGAATTACAAATGAGTAAAACAAGAAAGTATTTTGGCACGGATGGTGTTCGCGGTATGGTTGGTGAGTTTCCAATCACTCCTGAATTTGCATTGAAGTTAGGCTGGGCAGCAGGTCGCGTATTATCAAAAATAGGGACGAAAAAGGTTATTATTGGTAAAGATACCCGTATTTCTGGCTATATGCTCGAAACATCACTTGAAGCCGGTTTAATAGCTGCTGGCATCGATGTTGTATTATTGGGCCCTATGCCGACTCCCGCGGTGGCGTATCTTACACAAACTTTTCGCGCCGAAGCGGGGATTGTAATTAGTGCATCTCATAACCCTTACCACGATAATGGTATTAAGTTCTTTTCAAGCAGAGGTTTAAAACTACCTGATGAAGTTGAGCTTGAAATTGAAGCTATGATGGATGAACCAATGACCTGTGTTGCCTCTGATAAACTTGGTAAAGCACGTCGTTTAGAAACGGCAGATGGCCGTTACATTGAGTTTTGTAAAAGCCAATTCCCGCAAGGCTTATCACTTGAAGGTTTAAAAATCGTTCTTGATTGCGCAAATGGTGCTACCTATCACATTGCTCCTTCAGTAATGCGTGAGTTAGGTGCTGAGGTTATCTGTCATGCTTGTGAGCCAAATGGTGTAAATATTAACCTTGAATGTGGTGCAACTCACGTTGAAACCCTAAAACGTAAAGTTCTTGAGCACAATGCTGATGTAGGTATTGCTTACGATGGTGACGGTGACCGTGTAATGATGGTTGACCATAATGGGCGAATTTTTGATGGTGATGACATTGTTTATATCATTGCTTGTCAAGTAGCCAACGACGATATGTTAGGTGGTGGTGTTGTTGGTACTGTTATGTCAAACATGGGTCTTGAAAATGCCTTAAAAGCACGTGGCATTGGTTTTGCTCGCAGTAAAGTAGGTGACCGTTATGTAATGGAGTTATTGCAAGAAAATGGTTGGAAAATCGGTGGTGAAAGCTCAGGTCACGTATTAAACCTTGATTTAATTAGCACGGGTGATGGCATTATTTCAAGCTTACAAGTGTTGGCTGCGATGGTTGCTCAGAATAAAACATTGCAAGACTTAGGGGCTGGTTTTACAAAGTACCCAATGAAAATGATCAATGTGCGTTACCCACAAGGCACTGATCCAACGCAAGATCAAGCTGTCGTTGATATGGTAGCACTGGTTGAAGAACAGTTAGGTGATACAGGTCGTGTATTACTGCGTAAATCAGGGACTGAGCCAGTTGTACGAGTAATGGTTGAAGCTGAACAGGAAAAGGTTGTTCTTGATAGCGCACGCAAAATTGCCGAAGTTGTCGAAACTGTGAGCAAACAAACCGAGGCATAACAATAACCTCTTGTAACTTTGGGCAAGTCGAGTTAGTATCTTGCCCGCTTTCTAATGTGGAGTGGAATAATGGCAACACGTAAGCCGATGGTCGCAGGTAATTGGAAAATGAACGGCTCTTTAGAGCTTGTTGAACAGTTATCAACTGCTATCAAAAATGTTCAATCGGATGAACTGGATATAGTGGTGTTTCCACCATTCCCATTGTTGAGTTCTTTGCAGCAACAAAACGTAACTTTTGGATCGCAAACAGTCTCTGAAAATCATGCTGGTGCGTTTACTGGTGAAGTAGATGCCCAGTTAGTAAAAGACTTAGGCGCAACTTTTACACTTGTTGGTCACTCTGAACGTCGTAGCATATACGGTGAGTCAGATGACGTTGTTGCAGATAAGTTTGCACGAGCGCAGCAAGTTGGCTTAACACCTATTCTGTGTGTTGGTGAAAGTGAACAGCAACGTGAAGCAAATGAAACTGAATTAGTGGTTGCAGCACAAATTGATGCTGTAATTAGCAAATTAGGTGTAGCAGCACTGAAGAATTCTGTGGTAGCATACGAGCCCGTTTGGGCCATTGGCACAGGTAAGACTGCCTCTCCTGAGCAAGCGCAAGCTGTACATAAGTTTATTCGTGAGAAAATTGCTTCTTCGGATAGCGAAATAGCACAGCAACTAACCATCTTATATGGTGGTAGCGTGAATGAAAAAAATAGCGAATTATTATTTGCACAACCAGATATAGACGGTGGCCTTATTGGCGGCGCGAGTCTTAAAGCAGATTCGTTTACTGCTATCTGTGAAAGTGCAAAAGGGACCGTATAAGATGTACGAAATTTTATTAGTAGTTTATTTAATCGTTGCTTTAGCATTAGTTGGTATGGTTTTAATCCAACAAGGTAAAGGCGCTGATATGGGTTCATCATTTGGTGCAGGTGCTTCTGCAACTGTGTTTGGCTCATCAGGTGCTGGTAACTTCATGACTAAAACAACAACAATCTTAGCGACGATCTTCTTCGTACTAAGTATTGTTCTGGGCAACCTTACTGCAGGTCAAATTAAAAAGACTGATGAGTGGGAAAACCTAGAGGCTGCGCCAGCTGTTGAAACTGTAACACCAGCACAAACTGATGTGCCTGTGACAGAAGAAAAAGCGTCTGACGTACCTAACTAATTAGTTTTTACTAATTATTGTTAAGTAGTTTTCATTCCTCAAGTAAACAACAAGCTTAACAACATACAGAATTGTATGCGGATGTGGTGGAATTGGTAGACACGCCATCTTGAGGGGGTGGTGGCTTCGGCCGTGGGGGTTCAAGTCCCCCCATCCGCACCAAAATTAAAAAGCTGTAACTTAATAAGTTACGGCTTTTTTCGTTTTAGTGCTTTTTAATTATACTCTGCACTTTTATAGTGCCTTGATCATTGTTTTTAAATCTTCAAATCCTCCAATCAACTGATTATCAAGGCGTTACAAATTTGGAGCCTTCCTTGCTTAGCTTAGTGTGTCTATTATTCTAAGGAAGCAAAATGGCAAGAATGAGTTATTTAAGTGCTATAGAACGCTATGAAGAGCAACAAGTGCTTATTCATAATTTACTGCTCTCAATACTGGCAAGCGTTCAGGCATCTTTAACTAACAAGCAAGAATATCAGCAGCTAGTCAATCAATATCCATTTCTAGAATTACAATATTGCTTGAATGAACAAGGTATTCAGCAGGGTTATAATGTTTGTTTTAAACGTCAATATAAGAAAAAACTCGCGCATGTAGGGGCTGGTCAGGACTTAAGCGCTCGGCCTTATTTCTTACTTGCTTCAGCTTCGCCTGATCCCCATTTTACTTCGCCGTATATTTCGACAGCAACAAAGCATTTATGTATTTCAGTTATTAAAATGATTCCTTCCGAAAAAGGTAAGCAGCAATTTTTGGTAATTGATGTGTGTTTAACTGAGTTAATCGAATTTATTATGGGAGATATTAAGCGAGCAAGAATGACACCTTACTTCAGGGTTGGTTATGGTCTGATTGTTGGCTGTTTGTTTTGCTTGGTAACTTATCTGTTATATAAGGTGTTTGCTGGTATGGTGGATTTAGTCTTGAATGAAGATATGCAGTCAGATCCTCTTAAGCCATTTACTATTATTATCTTTGTTACTTTAGCTTTGGCTATTTTCGATTTAGGGAAAACTATACTGGAAGAAGAAATTCTTATGCATAAGGATATTTTTCGTCACAGCTCGACAAGACGCACGATTACGCGCTTTATCTCAACAATACTGATTGCGGTATCAATAGAAGCTTTGCTTACCATGTTTAAAGCAGCACTAGGGCAAACAGAGTATGTTATACCCGCTGTTTTGATGATGTTTGCTGTAGTTGGACTTTTGATTGCTCTTGCTATTTACGTTTACTTAGGTGCTAAGGCTGAAGATGTGCTTACACAGGTTCAGCGCTTAAAAGTAAAACATTAATGAATAGGGCGCTTTGTTTAAAACGCAGAGCCCTATAATTTATTAAAGTGTACCGCCAATACCAATGCTCGGATTAACATATACAGGGCCTACTTTAAACGGCGCATTAATATCTAGACTTGCATAGGGGGTGCAGGCGTTTAAAGCTAACAGTGCAGCCGCAAGAGCAGCTAAGCGAATCATTTTTTTATTCATTACATTTGCTCCTGAATTACAATACCAGCACCCGCTGGATCACGAATAATTGCGACGCTGCCATTACGGACTTTGTCATTTGGTGCCATCAGAACTATGCCGCCTGCGGCGGTTACTTTTAATAGGGTTGCATCAACATCAGCTACTTTGATGTAATTTACCCATGTGTTACCAATCTCGGCATCTGGTTTTTTTACAAAGCCAATAGCAGGTGTGCCATTTAAAGCTAAGTAACTGTAATTGCCATTGTTAAGTGGTTTACTTTGTGCTGAATAACTGTCAAGTGATTGATAAAAGGCTTTGCTTTGATCTGGGTTATCACTCCATACTTCTTGCCAAATCCAGCCGTTATCAGTTTGCTGAGTTTCTGGGTCACCATTAACTGTATTGATCAGCGAAAATACAGCCCCTTGTGGGTCTTCTAATACAGCAATAGTGCCACGGCCTTTAATTTCGGTACTGCTTACTAAGACTTTACCTCCGGCTTTGATAGTTTTTTCACTGACAGCAGCTATATCTTTGCTACTGATAAGGCTCAGCCAATGGCTGGCATTTTGCTTATTATCGAGCTCAGCAATGCCTGCAATTAACTTACCCTCTAGTGATGCTAGTGTATAGTTGTCGTTAACTTCTTTAAACTGCCAACCAAACACACTGGCGTAAAATGCTTGAGATTGAGCCAAATTGGGGGTGATTAAATCGTGCCAGACAACGTGACCTGAGTTTTTTGTTCCTGAATCACTGATTGCAGGAAGTTCGCTTGAGGTAAGCTGGCAACCTACCAATGATACCGCTGAAACAGCCAATAAAATCGCAGTTCGTAAGGGAGTGGGTAATTTCAAAATTTGCTCCTTGCAAAATAGGGTCAAATAAAAGCATAGACCATTATTTGTTTGTTATTCAATCAAAAAACAGTTGTTTAATGACCTCATTTTGATGCTTTGCCACTATTTTTATAATTGTGTTTTTAGTCTTATTAACTGTTTTGTATAAATCAGTTGAAAGTCATCGTTTGAATGTATTTAGCCTCTTAATAAGAATTCATCATAAAAGCAATAAGTTAATTATTATCTGTGTTAGCGAGTTAATATTGATTTTGAAAATTAATCACCCAGTCATCGCTTAAGTGCCAGTTACCATCTAATCAAAATGGTCAGGATGTTTAAGGTGGTTCATCGGCAGTACAGGGGTACAATTCGCCTGCAGATTAGCCTGCAAGCTTATTGATCTTATTAATATTCCTCTTGCACCACTGTAGAGCTTTTTGTTTATTTTTAACATTAATTTTTTGGTATATCTTGTGCAGGTGAACTCGAACAGTTGCTTCACTAATGAACAACGTATCAGCTATTTGATGGCATGTTGCGCCAGAGGAGAGCAAATGAAGTACTTTAGATTCTTTAAACGTTAAGTTATTTGATCGGATTTGATTTTTTTGCTCAGTTTCCAGCATTTCTCTCATCCATTTATCACTGACTGTTCTTGGAAACCACAGCGAACCCTTTTTAATTTCTTGCAGTCCTTGTTCAAAAATATCTGTTTTGGTGTTTTTATAAAATAGCCCTTTCAATTTTGGCCAGTCTTTAAGAGATAGAACGTCAGCTCTATGGGGCATGTTAAAAATAACTAGATGATGATATCCATGAGCTTTCATAAACTCACTTATTAATTCACGATTAGTCAAAGTGTCTAAAGAGTCGTAATTGAGTAGTAGAGTTTTATCATCGCTTGCAACACAGTAAGGATGAATTAAAACAGATGATACAGAATCATCCGCGTTTTTATTAATTAGAAAATCCATATTCACGTCAATAACTACCGCTAAATGATAACAAGTAATTTGTGTTCCTGATTATTACTTTTAAATAATGGAATGCCAACATAGGAAAATGTTGAGCAAATTAATGTTTAGTTAGCTTTTGATTGCTTAGGAGTATTTAATTAAACATTAGCTGAAGAAAGTATCTCCTACAAGGCGAGAAATTTCTGAAAATTGTCGTTATTTATATGAATATTAGTAAAGGTTGCTTCATGTTTGTTCATTTAAATTGTGTTACGGAGTTAGGTTCTTGAACTAAAACAAAACTAAACATTTATTTTTATTTACTATTTGCAAAGACTGCGATGACTTATAATTCTGAAATGAGATGTTAATGTGGTTTATTTATACAATTTTTGATAAAAATTAAAAAAAATATACATATTTTCACAAAACTGACATATAATACCCCTCCAGAGGAAAGATGCTTATACCTAAGCGTCTTTTTTTATGCCTGAAATTTACGGGTAAAAATACACACACACGGTATCCTTTGGAGTTTTAATTGAAATTACGTCACCTCTCACAGTTAACTGTAGCTATTGTTGCTGCATTATCTACTTCAGCTTTTGCTGAGCAAGAAAAAACCACTGCTAAACAAGATGCTTTCGAAAAAATCGAAGTAACAGCGCGTAAGCGTACAGAAAGCATTTTTGAGTCGCCAACTGCAGTGACATCAATCGGCGAAAACCTGATTGATAAAGCGAACATGAGCAACCTAGAAGACATTGGTAAATACGTACCTAACCTAAACATCACTCGTTATGGTGTAGGTAATGCGGCCCATGCATCTGTATTTATTCGTGGTATTGGTTTACAAGACCACGTGATCACAACTGATCCGGGTGTAGGTGTTTACTTAGATGGTGTTTACCTAGGCCGTCAAATGGGCTCAAACTTATCATTACCAAATGTTGAGCGTGTAGAGGTATTACGTGGTCCACAAGGTACCTTGTATGGTCGTAACACGTTAGGTGGTGCAGTAAATATTATTACTAAGCAACCTGGTGACGAAGGCATTGTAACGACAACGGCAAAAGTAGGTAGCCGTGGTCGTTTAGCCGGTGACGTTTACTTTAATAACAGCCTTACCGACACTGTAAGCATGTCTGCAAGCGTGTCTTATAAGCAACGCGATGGTGTAGGTGAAGCGATTAACCTTGCTAACCCAGAAAAAGAAATCGGTGAAGAGCAAGAACTAAGCGGTCGTATGGCGCTTAAATGGCAAGCAAGCAGCGATTTATCTTTTGTGTTCTCTGTTGATGGTGTTGATAACGAGTCAGGCCAATCGCCATATACAATTGAATTAACCGCGCCACTGGATCCGAATGACCCATTCAATGGTGATTTTCCATTGCTAACAGAAGATATGTTACCAAGCGATCCTGATGACTTAGCATCAACGGTAGCGGGTATTGAGTCGACAGCCTACTCAGGCTGGGGGTCATCTTTAACTGCTGATTGGGACATAAATAATACTTACACAGCTAAGTTCATTACCAGCTACCGTAGCTCAGAGTATGAAGGTGGTCTGGATGATGACGCTGTTGCTCTTAACTTATCTGAATTCCCTGAAGAAGGCGGCGCAGATCAATATTCATTCGAAATCCAATTAAACGGTAGTTTTGATAATATGGATTTTGTATCTGGCTTATACTTCTTTAATGAAGATGGTTTCACAAGCTCTGGTCCGTTTGTATTTAGCCCGTTTAATACACCAGATGGCTTTCTGAATGATGGTACTACAGCGTCGTTTGGTGATTACGGTTACTTTGATATTAATCAAGAGACTAACTCATACGCGGCTTATATTAATGCAAGTTATGATCTAAGCGACGATTTAACTGTAGGTGGTGGTCTACGTTATTCGAAAGATAAAAAAGAAGCCGATGCTTTGTTCCCAACCTTTGCGGCACGTAAATATGTAAGTGCAGATTTTGATGCAGTAACATGGGATTTAAATGCATCGTACCAGCTTAGCAATAACATGAACGTGTATGGCCAAATCCAAAAAGGTTATCAAACAGGTGGTTTCCCACCGCGTCCATTTGGTGGCCCTGATCAATTTGTTTCTTTCGATGAAACAAAAGCGATTAACTATGAGCTAGGTCTTAAAGGTCAGATACATGAAGACGTATCTATGATGCTTGCTGTGTTTGTTACTGACTACACAGACCTTGCATTACCATTCTCAGATCCAACTGCAGGTGGCGGCTTTGTTACTATCGTAGAAAATGCCGGAGAGTCTAAAGCACAAGGTATCGAGCTTGAGACAACTATCGCATTCACTGATGACTTTACTCTACGCAGCGCAATTGGTTACCTAGATTCAGAAATTACAGAAGTTGATGACGGTGTATTAGGTATTGGTAAAGGTGATTCACCAGCACTCACACCACGCTGGACTGTTATGGTCGCACCTTCTTATTTCATTGATTTAAGTAACGGTGGCACAGTTGCTGTAAACGCTAACTACTCATACCGTAGCGATATGCAAGGCCAATCAGTTTACAACCAAAGTGAACACATTGATTCTCGTGAATTAGTAGGTTTTAATATCTCTTACTTAAACCCGAATGGTGACTTTGAAGTAACTCTTTACGGTGAGAACGTGTTAAACGAAGTATACGATGTGGGTCGTTTACAACAATCTGGTTTTGTTGGTGTAATGCGCAGCAATGACCGCAGTGAATTTGGCTTAAAATTCAAAAAAGAATTTGAGCTTTAATTGATACAAAAAAGGGCAAGTAAATACTTGCCCTTCTTTTTAATTATTTTTCTCTTGCTCGCGTTTTTCGCGTGCTTCTCTCAATTCTTCAGCAAGTTCCTTTGCTTTTTGCTTGGTTTTTTCAGAAAGCTCACCAGCAGCTTCTTTGCTTTCAATCCATGCATCTAAGGCAATTTCTTTACCGTCGTCATACATGCTCAAGCCCATCTTTTTACTCTCTTCGAGTAACTCTTGCAGCGAGTCGTCGTTAAACTCATTGGTGGCGTCTTTTACATCGCTCCAAGCATCGGTTAGCGCCTGCTTTACTTCATCTTTTGCTTCGTTGGCATCTTTTTTGGCTTGCTCTACATCATCACAACCCGTTAAGGCAATACAGCCAAATAAAACTAAGCTTGCTAATTTGTTCATATTTTTCTCTAATGGTTAATCAACTATTAAGCAGTATAAGCAATAAAAAATGAATATAGCTAGAACAGCACGATTAAGTTTTCGGTTAATGGATGAAAATGATGCCGATCTACTTTATGAACTCGATAACGACCCTGAGGTAATGAAATATTTAACTCGTGGCAAAGTAAGCAGTATGGAGACAATCAAAGAGGTATTTATTCCTCGTATGAATGCTTATCGAAATGAGCAAAAAGGATGGGGGCTATGGCAAGTAAATATTAACGACAGCGATACCTTTATCGGTTGGGTATTGGTAAGGCCCATGGGTTTCTTTGAACAGCCTGATTTCAGTGATTTAGAAATTGGTTGGCGCTTTAAGCAAATGAGCTGGGGCAAGGGATATGCATCTGAGGCAGCACTAGCTGTTGCGCATACGGTGTGTCAGGACCCTGTAGTTAAATCGCTTTCAGCGACTGCATTGAAAGAAAATGTAGGGTCTATAAAAGTGATGGAAAAGTTGGGTCTAACTCATGTAAAGGATTATATGCATAATGATGAGCATGGCGACATACCAGCTGTACTTTATTCGTGTTTTAAAGAGCAGCTTGGGCAAGTTAATCGTAACTAATTGACCTTAAGGGTTACACATGTCTAAATGGTCAAAATAACATCAAGAAAAAGGAAGTACCATGGCAAATTTAGTCAAATACGCGGCACATCTATTCATCGTTACCGCGATATTCTTTCATCCGTTAAGCTTTGCAAAGCAAGCAGCTGTCGCTATGCCAGATAGTTACAGCAGTGATACTGCACGCGCTATTTTAGAGCAGGGCGGTAACGCTGTTGATGCTGCAATAGCTGCACAATTTGTATTAGCTGTCACCCTGCCTGAAGCAGGTAATATAGGTGGTGGTGGCTTTATGCTGATCCAAAAAGATGGCACAGGTGATTTTATTGATTACCGCGAAACAGCACCTGCTGCAGCTCATCGCGATATGTACCTTGATGATAAAGGCGATGTTATTGACAACATGTCGGTATATGGTATTCACGCAAGCGGTGTTCCGGGAAGCGTTGCTGGTATGTGGCTTGCACATCAAAAGCACGGCAGTTTAGAGTGGAAAACTTTGCTAGAGCCTGCAGTTAAGTTAGCAGAACAAGGTTTTGTGGTACATCCCAAATTAGCCGCCAGCATTGAGCGTTACATTAAGCGCATGGCTAACAAGTCGGTCAACATTAACTTTGCAGATTACTTTGCTGATGCCAAAGCAAACAAGGTATTCAAGCAGCCGGAACTTGCCGCCACACTGAAACGTATTCGTGATCAAGGTAAGGCTGGCTTTTATGAAGGTGAGACTGCAAAGATCATTGCTGATTTTATGAAGCAACATGGCGGTATTATTAACGAGCAAGACTTAAAAGCCTATCAAGCTAAATCACGTACACCAATCAAAGGCAATTGGCGCGGTTACGAAGTGCTCACATCGCCACCGCCAAGTTCTGGTGGTATTGCTATTTTACAGTGGCTAAAAATGTATGACCTTGCAAAACCAAAGGAAAATCTTGAACACAACTCTACAGCGTATGTACATATTTTGGCTGAAGTAGGTAAACGCGTGTTTGCTGATAGAGCTGAATATTTAGGTGACCCAGATTTTTATGAAGTGCCAAAAACAGCTCTACTTGCAGATGATTACCTTGCTAAACGAGCAAGAACAATTCGCCCAGATGTCATTTCAACAACCGAGAATATCAAACCAGGTTTGTATGAAAGCGAGCAAACAACGCATTTTTCCATTATTGATAAATGGGGCAATGCAGTCGCTAATACCACGACGATAAACCTTAGCTTTGGTAGTGGTGTGGTTGTATCGGGCGCTGGTTTTATTTTGAATGATGAAATGGACGACTTCAGTGCCAAACCAGGTGTGATGAATGTATTTGGTGCAATTGGAGGCAAAGCTAACGAAATTCAACCTCATAAACGTATGTTAAGCTCAATGACACCGACCATTCTACTTCAAGATAATAAAGTTAAAATGGTAACTGGCTCTCCGGGTGGTACCACGATTATTAGCTCTGTGTATGAGTCTATTTTAAATGCGGTTGAGTTTGATATGACTGCAGAGCAAGTGGTAGACAGCCCACGCTTTCATCACCAGTTATGGCCTAAAAATGTGATTAGATACCACACAGGTCTTGAACCAAAGGTTGTTAAAGCCCTAGAGAAAATGGGTTATACACTTGATGAACGCCATTTTGGTGATATGCATGTAATCATCAATAAAGACGGTAAATTAGATGCTGCATCTGAAGCATCTGGCCGTGGTAAGGCGATGGTGTTTTAATTAAACTTTAAACCAGATACAAAAAAAGCACCCGAGGGTGCTTTTTTCGATTTGATGAGCTGTTTAACCAATAGCTGGAATAAGCCCCGCCATTTGTAAACCTTGAGCACTAATAATAAGCACACCAAACAGGGCGGCGAGTGCTAAACCAATATTACCGCCTTTAACTTGGTAACCCGCATCAGGTTTGCTGCTTCGTTGCTTATAGACCATAGCAACCGGTAAAAACACCGCTAAGATAACCAGTGCAATGGCGGCGTAGCCAAGTGCCATGATAAACCCTTGTGGATAGAATAGCGCAAAGCCTAGTGGTGGAATAAAGGTGATCAAGGCGGTTTTGATTCGATCTTTACTGCCATTACCTTTTTTAAATGCATCAGCAAAAAAGTCGAATAAACCTAAACTTACCCCTAAGAAAGACGTAGCTAATGCTAAATCAGCAAAAATGTTCACAGCTGTGGCAACATGTGGGCTGTGAGCAATGCTAGCGACACTGCTAACAAACCCAGGTAAACCTTGGCTTTGAAGTAAATCGCTTTGACTCATCATACCTTGGCTTAGTAATTGCCAAAAAATATAAATCACTAAAGGAAGTGCTGCGCCTGCCACCATTACTTTACGAAGTGTTTTAATATCTAAACCCACGTATTTCACAATCGACGGAATAGAGCCATGAAAACCAAACGAGGTAAACACCACCGGGATTGCAGATAAAATCAGACCTTGTTCAATCGGCATTTCAAGTAAGTGTTGGCCGTGAACATAAGGCGTCAGCATGTAAAATAAGCTGGCTAATACACACACTTTAATCGTGAACAGTACGCGGTTAAGCTTATCAACTTTGCTGGTACCGAGTGTCACCACAGTACCAATCACAATAGCCAGAATAACTGAACCAACTTGTGGCGCTAAAGAAAGCGATAAACCATTGTTGAGCTTTTCTTGTAATTGCGCGCCGCCACCTGCGATATACGCGGCGCATAATGCGTAAAACAAAAACATTACTGAAAAGTTTGCCACCCATTGCCCACGTTTACCTAACCATGATTTAGCTAACGTATTGAGGGTTGCATCTCTGTCGGCATATTGATGTAGCTCTAGCATCAGTAATGCTGTGTAGGTCATTAAAACCCAAGTTAAAAAGATGAGTGATAACGCTGTTGTGAAACCAAGCCCAGCAGAGGCTATAGGCAATGCCAGCATCCCTGCACCTATGGTGGTGCCAGCAACAATTAACATGCTACCTATTGTTTTATTTTTAAGCACTTTATGACCCTTAAACTTCGTGAGAGGCAAGCAAGATATAACTTGTTTAACAAAACTTAAATAGTTTTGTTATAAATCAAAGAAATTAAATGTAACCTATGATTTACATGTGCAAACAGGCTGTTGAAATCAGCAAAGAACTTTTTGCCAAATAGCATGAGTATCAGTGTTGACAAAATCACCATTTAGGCAGATTCTTAAGCTTCTTCAACTTACTTTTTAAATACCGTGATGCAACTAAACCAACGACCAACAAACAATTGTACGCGCCTGCTTATGTCAGTCGTGTGGTCTGTGATGCACTGCGGTTAATTAAGTAAGTCTTACTAACCGCGTTCTAAGCGGTTGGTTATTTCCCTTTTAAATTCTCTTCCGCTTTTTTCGCCTTTTTAAAGGAATAAGCTTGTGCCTGTTAAAGCCTCATATTTTTTAATGGTGGTGATTTGGTCAACAACACCACTGGGTATTGTTTGGAGTAGTGAAACGGTAGCACCAACCCTGGCTGTGTTTTTACGCATGCTGGTGGGGCTGGTGTTGGCTTCGTTTGTCGTTGCTGTAGCCAACATTCGAGTACCTTGGCATCGGCGTGCTTTATTCCTTTATGGCTATTCAAGCATAGGTATTTTTGGTGGTATGTTATTAAGCTACATGGCTGCTAAAACTGTGCCTTCAGGCTTAATATCATTGATGTTTGGCCTTGCACCGATTTTATCGGGCTTACTTGCGCAAAAGATTCTGAACGAGCCTAAGTTTAGTGCCATTAAGCTTAGCGCACTTGGCTGTGCCTTAATTGGTTTGTTTTTAGTGAGCCAACGCCATATTCAAGGTGGAGTAGAGCAGTTAAGTGGCCTGTTATATGTGTTTATGGCAGTGTGCTTTTTTAGCTTAAGTGGTGTGATGATCAAGCGAGTAAGAATAGCCATTCACCCAATGGCTACAACATTTGGTGCTTTGGTATTTGTAACCCCACTGTTTTTTATTACTTGGTTGCTTGTAGATGGTCAACTAAATAGCCAAGTATGGAGTGCAAAGTCACTGTACTCAATTGTTTACTTAGGCGTGTTTGGTTCATTAATAGGTGCGCTGGCTTATTTTCATGTCTTGCAAAAGTTGAACGCCAGCACAGTAGCGTTAACAACTTTGATCACGCCAAGTTTTGCAATCGCGATTGGTGGTTTGCTTAACGCTGAACCAATTGACCAAGCACTGATTGTTGGCGCGACAATCATTATGGTTAGCCTAGCGTTTTTTCAGTTTGGCGATAAGTGGCTAAAGCGCTTTAAACGCGTGAAGTCGGTAGAAATAAGTTAAGGCAAGTAGCCGCTACGGCGGCTACTACATTTTTGCAATTTGAATGACTAAACGACGGTTTTTGTTTCGGTCTAAAATGTTGTCATTGCTGGCGACATGGCGCTTTTCACCGTAACCATCGGTATCTACTTTGCTTTCATCAATCCCTAAACTAACAATGTAATCTTTAATGGCCTTCGCGCGTTTTTTCGATAACTCTAGGTTGTTCCAGCGACCACCGTAGCTATCGGTGTAAGATGATATTGAAATAGATTCAATGTTGGTGTCGTACTTTAAGTACTCGCCAATTTTATCCAAGCGTTTTTGCGATGATTTAGTTAGCTTGCTGGTATTAGGTTCATAATTCATGATTGTGAACGAAATATCCTCAAAGCTGTATGGCAGCATAGCATCTCGGCATTGTAAAAACGCCCAATATGCTTGTTTAAAGTTAACACTCGATAAGCCAACGGCAATTTTATCGGCACTGTTTTGCCAGTCTTGGTAATAAAATGTAGGTTGATAACCTTTTTCAAGTTCGGTAAGCATTTCCCAAGCGGTTTTATTGCCAAGCTCGCCATCAAACTTACGTAATAGCTTCATATTCGCCAAGTCGCGAGCAGGCATTCCTGCACGCCAACTAGGAGGTACAGCTTTTAGACCTGCAATACTGTAGTTGTCTGGGCGTACGACCATATCAAGGTTAAAGTTTACGTCTTTATTTTTACTGGCAGTGGTTCTGAAAATTGCTTCACCATAGTAAGGAACTTCATGATTTAATTGGCATTCTAAGCGAGATGTTTTAACCATTTGCCAGTTCGACATATCAGCATTAGCGGTATATTCACGCATGGCTGCATGCGCATTTATACTTGCAACTGAGGTTAATAGGCCTAGGCTTAAAGGAAGTAATGAAAGCTTCATCACGGTAATTCTCCAACAAATCATCAATGCCAAATAATTGGCAATTTTTGTGTTTAATAGCATAAGAACACTAAACACTGGGCTAGCTGATTATTTTAAAGCAAGTAATGTGCCTAAAAGCTAAGTAAGAATCTGCGATTTCACACTATTTACTCTAGCAGAGTAGCCGTGGTTTTTGACATAATAGCCAGCTTACACTGGCAAACCAAGAAGACTATGGAAAATACTGAACAAACTCTTTTCGCAAAACGCTTTCGTGGCTTTTTTCCTGTTGTGATTGATGTTGAAACCGCAGGTTTTAACAAAGAGACCGATGCGTTATTAGAAATTGCTGCATCTGTACTTAAAATGGATGACAATGGCGTGTTAAGTATTGATCATACTGTGCATTTTCATGTTGAGCCATTTGAAGGCGCTAATATCGAACAAGCAGCCATTGAGTTTAATGGTATTGACCCTTTCTCTGCACTTCGTGGCGCTGTACCTGAGGAAGAAGCGATTAAAGAAATCTGCAAAGTAGTGCGTAAGGCACAAAAAGCAGCAGGTTGTCAGCGTTCAGTTGTAGTGGCCCATAATGCAGCGTTTGATCATGGCTTTTTAAATGCAGCAATTGAGCGTTGTAAAATTAAACGTACGCCATTTCATCCATTTGTTAGCTTTGATACCACATCACTTGCGGGGCTTGCATTAGGACAAACTGTTTTAGCCAAAGCGTGTAGAACTGCCGGTATTGAGTTTGACAATAAACAAGCTCACTCAGCACTTTATGATACCGAGCGCACAGCAGAATTGTTTTGTTTAATTGTAAACCGCTGGCAACAACTAGGTGGTTGGCCATTGCCTGAAACTGAAGCAACAGAAGAAGAGCAAGACTCAGCCGCTAAAACGACTGAGTGATCTTTCCTTCAAAAAACCGCACCATGTTAGGAGGGTAAATACGTGAAAACTGTTTACTCTCTTGCGCAATCTTAAGTTCCACCCCAGGATGCATTAATTCATTCACTTTTAAACGACTTGTTGCTAATAAGCGGGCAATCTTAGTTTTGACTAAGTGTTTCTTTTTCTTTGTATTTGCCGATTTTATTTTAATCTGCTGCTCGCTGGCTGTAATCTTATTAATATAATGAGCACGCTGGGCTGGGTCTGATATTTTATTGGCTTTTTTTCGCGCTTGTTGTAAAGCAGCTGCTTTCGTTGCTAATAACTTTTCAAAATCATTAATTTGTTGCTGCTTCTGGCGTAAATCATGCCAGTACTGAGCAATGAATACTCGTGTTTTAGTACCAGATGGTGCCCCGAGCTCGCCAGTTTCAATTCGCATGGCATCTAAAATATTACCCCCAATAATTTTGCCTCGCGGATTGTTGGCTTTGCCAACACGAATTAGGCGGCGAGCGCTTAAATCACAATGTAAGGCTTGGCGCTCGATGAATAAATCTTGCTCTGTTTTTATATGGCAGTACTGAGCATAACCAACAGAAATAGTGCGCGAAGCCGTTATGTTGCAAGTAAAATTTTCGACGTTCTCACGTTTTCTACCAACAGCCCCTAGCATAACGGTGACTTCACTTTTACTCTCAATTGTGGCTGATTCAACAAAACCTAATACGGTGATATCACCCGTGGCTTTAACTCGCATTCCATCTTTTACATCACCACTGATAATGACACTGCCATCAAACTCCACATGACCAGTACTTACATCAACATGATGAAAACACAATACATCATCAACTCGCATACCGCGGGGTAGGGCAACAGGCACACCCTTAGCATCGGCAATCAGCATATCACTATTATTTGGATCAATACGCGTCCCTTCGAATGGCTCAAGGGGGAAGTCTTTACCGGGTTTTGCAGGCATTACATCACCAAATACCGTAAAGCCATCTTCACCGGGTGTTGCAGCAACTCTTTGCATCAATGGCGTGCCAGGTTTAACAGTAATAATGGCACCCAAATTACGCATATCGACTTTACCGCCAGAGGTAGCTTGTGGGCTCAGTACGCGGTCTTGTGCTGTTGAGCATAAACGAACGAATTTAGCATCAGTGCCTTCTTTGGGCATTCTGCCATGGGCTACTATTGCGCTGTAATGCGCGCCTGGTGGTTGTTTAAATTGTTGGCCTAAGAATGTATCGAGGGCGCGCATACTAATGCCTTTAATAACACCTGCTTCTGCAAGTACCTCTTGAGCCATATCCATACTTACAATTTGACCGCCACGCGCCGTTGTTAGATTTGCTTCAACCACCATGTTTTTAGCATCAACTTTAACTTCAAGATGAGCATCAACCGCTTTAGCAACTACCAAAGATTGGGTTTGATATTGGCTGCTCGGTATAAACAACTTGCCAATATTAGCATCAATATATTCGTAGCTGGCATAAGGAGATTGCTCAAGTAATTCAATTAACTGAGTACTGGTAGTAGGAAAACCCGCATCTCGAGGATGCTCACACAAAGAGACATAGCCGCTTTGTTCATCGAATGAAAACATCGACATCTGAAAAGCCCTGTAAAAAACTGCCTGTTATTATAGTTATGTGTTGTTACAGGTTATTTTAGAGAAGGGTAACAACGTTTCCTATTTCAGCACAACTTTTGTACTATGTTAAGATAATGTATGCATTAAATGTAAAAATATGTATAAAAAGAGACTTTTCTTGCTTAAAAATTCAGCATCTAAAGGCACTTAGCAAAAATTTCCCGATTAATACCTTGAGTATGAATAGGCTACTCAGTTATACTGCGTGAACACTCTGAATGAGATACCAAATTCAGGGGCTGATTAGGATTCGACGGAATTCAAGACGCCCGAGGTGCATGTCGAGGTGCGGTTGGCCTCGTAAAAAAGCCGCAATTTAAAGTAATCGCAAACGACGATAACTACGCTCTAGCGGCATAATAGCCCGCTAGCACTTCTCCGGTGTATGTCTGTGGACCCGGTTCTGAAGTGTCACCCTACACGGACTCGCTACGGAAACCCTGGCCGGGGTTGAAGGGCTAAAACTAAGCGGCCTCGCCTTTGCAGATCGTGTTCGTCCGAGCTGTATAAGGTTAACTAAAAGACGATACTAAGCATGTAGTACCAAAGGTCGAGGCTTTTCGGACGGGGGTTCAAATCCCCCCAGCTCCACCAAATATGAAAAAGGCTGCTCTCAGAGCGGCCTTTTTTATTGTCTTTAGAAATTAAATTACCCATTAAGGTGTTTAAATTCAGGGCCAGATTCGTTGGACTATTTTAACGAGAGTTATTTATTCCTAAATCACTTGCTATGGAGTTTAAAAGTAACTCATAAGATTGTTTGTGAGTCGGACTTTCCATCCCTGTAAATCTATTATTCCAATCTTCTTGCCAAGAGGGCAGAGACCTTTTTTGTCCTGGGTCATCTTTTATACGAGCATCTGTTACTTCTCCTTGCCATAGAGCAAAAGCTTCCCTGTCCATATAGTTTAAGTACAAGTCAAATGTTTCAGGTGACCAAAAAGCTCTATGTGAATGCATTTTACTATTTAAGTCTCTGCGATCTTTTAAGATTGTTTCTGGAGTCATATCTTTATATTCGCCCACTTCTTCAATATAGCAATATATATTGTTTAGCTTTTTTCCGATTTTTTCGTATATTTCTGCTCTCTTGGTTATTATAATTTTATTCAAGCTAAAGTTATGATTACTTTCCTGTAATGTCATATTAGTTATTACTCCAAAAGAAGCTATGGAAATTGGCATGGCAATTCCGACAATTAGTTTTGCTATTTCGAGGCTATTCCAAACTTTATTTTTCTTGTCCACTATATACTCCTTTAAATAGTAAGAAGTTTGCAACTTATGTTGTGAAGTAACTTAAAAATAAGTGAATTTTAATTTTTTCTAAGATAAAGCTTCCCGTTTTCAACAACTCTTGTTGGTATTGAATGTCTATCTAAGTCACCATTAATTGTAAAGAGCAGGTCTTCGCAAAAATACTCATCATAGAAATGCCAAGAGTGTGACCAGTTAGCACTACTTTTAACTTTTTCTAATGTTAACCAGTGCTTCTCTACATTGACATTTACTACATTGGAAGGGCTGTTATCAGGTACTCCAACACGGCCAACTCGTGGTTGCGTGCCAAAGCGTTTAACATTTGAAAGCTTTAAAGCAGAGTCTCTTGGGTTTTGGTAATTAGTAATTCTTGTCGCATGAGCGAATAAAGAACTGGATTTTTTATCATCGCTTTGCATTGATTTTCTTGAAATATCGCCACCAATAATAGCTACTTGGCTGACATTCCAATTTATACGCTCTAGCTTTCTGTTTTGGTCTGCTTTGTAGAATGCTTCCCGGATTACATAAGCACCAGTACTATGGCCAATCAAATGGATATCTACATCGCACTTCAGATTATTCTCATTAGCTTGATTCATAGCTAAAAGCATAATGCCGTCTTTTACTAAACTCTCAGCTGTTTTTAGAGCATCGCTTCGGTCTTCTAAGTAGTTTAGTGCAGCGTTAGCGCTGGGCCAATCGAAACTAACTATCGCACCTTTAAACCCTAGCTTGTTTAAGTTCTTTTGTAATAAGTCATGGCGAATCATAATATCTTTAATACTATTATTATATCCATGTACAAATATTAGGATGTCACCGTAGGTATACCCTTCAAGTGGGTGTCCCTTGGGGTGAACTCTTTTCATATTATTAGTTGCTCTGTTAATTACTTTTTCAAGCCAGTCACCTCTATTTAAAGCTGTTTCAGTAGGGTGGGGATTAAAATTTCCATCGTTTACTTCTAGATATCTAGTAGCACCAGGTTCTGAAATGAAAAACTCTTTTTTACCTTTCTTTTTGGTATCTCTAGTACATATGATTAAATTCGAAATCATGATTATAACTCCTTTTATATTGGTAAATATAAAAGTTGTCATCGTTTGTTTTTTAATCAAGTTTTTTGGGTGTTTTATTATAAAAATAAGTAATATTTATGGTGGGGTTAGAGCTTTCTATAAAAAATTCTAGTTTCTTTTTATTAGGTTTGTTAAAACCGCTTTTGAGTTTTATCTGGGTTAATTGGGTTGTTTTTTATTTTATTTTTAATGATTTGGTTTTAGGTGCCTTCAACTCGAAGACACCTTTGTCCAGTTACAGCGATTGTTTTCTAAACAACCAACTGAACAGCATCAATAATCGGTTTGTTTTCTATATCAATGGTGTCGATAATATGTTTGTGTAGGCGCTTTTTGTGCTCTGCGAAAATAGCACGTTTTTTATCGAACTGGCTGGCAAATTCGAGGGCGGTATTAAATAAAGTTTCGTTGTCTGGGCAGGCTTGTTCGATTACATGATCAGTAGCAAGTTCGCCTGCGGTAACGCGGCGCCCTGTTAGCATCATCTCGTTAAAGCGATAGTCTGGAATGGCTTTTTTAATAAAGGCGAGCATGCCCGGTAAAAACGGGATTGATAAGTCAACTTCGGGGAAGCAGAAAAAACCACGATCGCTTTGCATAAATCTAAAATCACAAGCGCACGATAAAATTGCGCCGTTACCAAAAGCGTGGCCATTGATCGCTGCAATAACTGGCATTGGGAAGAGTAATAAGCGTTTAAATACAGCATCCATTGAATGCATAAAGCCACTTACTTCTGCAAATTTTTGTGTTTTTAATGCGGGCATAAGCCAATCAGTATCTATGCCCAAACTCCATGATTTTTCGCTGCTTGAAGTGATCACTAGTGCTTTGTGCTCAGGGTTACTTTCGATTTCGTCAAGGCTAGTTAAAAAAGCCTCTGCAAAAGCAGGGTTGTGGCGATTTTCAGCTGTTGTCATCGTTAAAATAGCAACAGATCCTTGTGTACTTACATTCATCAGTGTCATGCTACGCCTTTATTTTATTGTGTCGTGGGCATAGTTATATACCATCGCCTTGACAAAATAAACCACAAGTCTGACCAGTCGTGAATTTAGGGGCACTTCTCTTTTGGTTGATATGGTCTTTTAGTCGAAAGGGTTTTCCAATTTGTCGCTAATAGTGATTAGTCATGGTAGCTTTAGGTTAAACAGATTATTTAAAGCAGAACAATGGATTTGATCAGTTGGCAGTTTTTGGGTGGAGATTTATTAAGTCCGATCAGCACAATAATGCTCATTGTAGTTGCGGGCTTTACTTCAATGATTTCAGCGGCTTTTGGTGCAGGTGGTGGGTTAATGCTGCTGGTGATCATGGCATCAATACTACCTATGAGTTTGGTTATTCCTGTGCATGGTTTAGTACAATTAGGCTCGAACGCAAATCGCTTTTTATTCACGTTTAAACATATTGATACGTCGATGTTTGTGTACTTCTCTTTAGGGGGAGTCATCGGGGCGTTGGTTGCCTCAACGATTGTCACATCAATACCGCTTGAATTAATGAAAATAGTGGTCGCTGCCTTTGTACTTTATTTACTGTGGGGTGTGACGCCAAAGCTTAGAGAAACCTCAAAGTTATGGCGCGTTCTTGCAGGGCTTTGGACCACGTTTATCTCGATGTTTGTAGGAGCAAGTGGGCCTTTGGTTGGCAGCTGCTTATATGTAAATAATTATAATAAGCTTAAATTTACCGCCACATTTTCAAGCTGTATGACAGTGCAACATACCTTAAAAGCGATTTTATATGGGGCTGTGGGGTTTGCATTTTGGCAGTGGTTGCCTTTGGTTATGCTCATGATAGTGAGCGGTGCATTAGGCACTTGGCTTGGCCTTAAGTTATTGCACCGCATTTCGTCAGACAAATTTAAAAAGATTTTTCGTTTAGTGTTAACAGTGCTTTCCCTGCAACTCGCGTGGCAGGGGATCATGGCTTTTAATATTTAAACAAACCCAGTTTGGCAACGATGCCATGTTCTAATTCATTGAGTTGGCCTATGGTGTTATCAAGGTGCTGAGCTTCTTGCGATAGGCTCTTAGCGCCTTGGTTAATAAGCTGCATAGTATTTAAGATATCAGCGGTAACACTGGTTTGCTCTTCAGAACTTGCTGCAACGCTCTCGTTCATTTGATTAATGGTATTGATTTGTTTAGCAATATCTTTAAATACCGCTTGGCTTTTTTGATTCGCTTGGCTCACTTTATCGCTGAGTGACTTACTTTGCTCTGTTGCTGTTACGCAGTCAGAGGTATTATTGTGTAGCGATATAATAATCGACTCAATCTCAGACGTTGAATCATAGGTTTTACTAGCAAGCGCTCTTACTTCATCGGCCACCACGGCAAAACCACGGCCAGATTCACCAGCACGAGCCGCTTCAATAGCAGCATTTAGAGCCAGTAAATTGGTTTGCTCAGCAATACTTTTTATAACATCGAGCACTTGGCTAATTTCATTACTGCTGGCGTTTAGCTGTTTAACTACGTTTGATGTATGGTCGAGCTGTGCTGCTAACTCATCCACCATGTTGCCATTGGCATTCATGTTTTGTTCGCCTTGTTGGCATAAGCGATGTACGTCGGTGGTTTGCTGCGCAGTCTGATTGGCTCCTTGGGCAATCTCTTTGGTTGCCTCACTTAACTGACTAAGCGCATTGGTTGCAGAATCTGTGCGGTTATATTCAAGCTCAGCTTCGTTTTTAGAGCGCACTGAGGCCTCGTTTACTGTGCTGGCAATCATTTCAAGCTCGCTGGCTGTGCTGCCTAACTCAGTGATGATTTCTTGCACCTGCGCTATAAATCGATTGAAACCATCAACTAAATAGCCAATTTCATCACTAGATTGATAGCTAATACGTTTTGTAAGGTCGCCTTCACCTTTGACAATTTCATCAACAAGGCTGTTTACGCTATCGATAGGTTTTATCACTAACAGTCGCACGATATAAATAATCACCGTACCCAAGGCGATAAAAGAGACCAGCAAGGTAATAAACATGGTGCGTGTCGACTCAGCAATGGTGCTATGCAGTGCTTGTTGTGAGTAACCAATTTTTATATGGCCAATTAAATTATCTAAATAGTGTAAATCAATAGTTTTGCTAACTGATGCGTTATTGCTTTGCTTAGTGATAGCGGCAAGTGGCTTATTGCGATGATCTGTCACTGAAATACTATGTACATGTTTGTTTTGCGAAAAGGCTTTAATAATCTGATTGATTAACGGCTCGTCATAAGAGAATACCGGTTCAGCTAAAATAACCTGCATTTGCTCATTAAGGGCAGTGATGTCTTCTTGCCATTGTTGTGTTTGATTCGATTTTGCAAGTAGGTAGTTTGCGCTGATCACGAAGATCACGCTAAGTAAAAGGCACAAAGACAGTGCCAAGGTCATTTTATATTTTAATGATTTCATTGTGCGCTCATTGAAATGGGTTAAACCACAAAGGGCTATTTTTATTGGGTGTGTTCGACGATAACGTTGGGTTATCTAGCTCAATAACGCGACGCGAGCTTAAGTTGGCTTTTGATAAAACAGTTTGTACTTGGCTGTCTGCCAAAAACATCGCGTTAAATGTGCCATCTTCAATCATCTCTTTTAGGGCATCATTTAATTGCTTGTGTAGTGTGTGATTGTTTTTGTTGACGAAAAAGTAAAGAGGGGCGGTGTATTTAATTACCAAGTGTGGTTCAACCGTAAGGTTAAGTTCTGAGTGGTTGGCAATTTCATCCCAAGGCTCATTCACACCACGTGGGAAGTAATCAAAACGTTCGCCTTCAAGCATAGGGAATAAGTTAGGGTATTTTAATGTGGTAACAACGGGCAATTGGTTCGCTTTTAATATTTTAGTATCTGGCCAAGTTTTACCTTGCCCAGCGGTGAAGCGTTTTAAATCTTGCAAGCTATTTACCGAGCTAAACAGCTCGCGGTTTTGAGCTTTTACAATTGCTACTCGCATGCCAAGTAAGCCACGAAACAAAGGAATATAAACGGCCTGATAATCTTGCTCTAACTGAGTTGATGTCATGCTCCACATCACATCAAGCTGGTTGTTTTTTACATCGTTTAGGATACGCGCGTTAGAGATATCTTTATTGGTTTCGTAAGGGTGAACATAATCTAAGCCAGCCCGTTCAATGGCGCTGATCAATAATTTGTGGGGAAGGGAGGTATCGCCACTGTAGCTCTGTACTTTTACCGGTGCGGCATAACAAGCAGATGTAAAAGCAAAGCAAAAAAGAAAAGCAAAATGACGCATAAAGCACCTTTGTTATTATTATGTAAATAATAAACTAAAGTGCTTTACGCGCTTTCTCAATCTTATTTCTTATGCATACGTATTCATACCAATCCGCAATAATACTTAATCATTTTGAGGGATTAAACCTGTCGCTATCTGCGTTAAAAATTTCTGATTTAAACAACTAAATAACGAAATTTTTGCCTTGCTATCAACAAGGTTTTCTTGCCTCAAAATAGACCACTTAATTAAGCAAATTGGTATCAATCGTTCAGTAGACTGTCGATTGACTTATCACCATTAAATAATTCAAACACTTGTGGTTTTTTCGGTGTATGTTCAGCAAGGTATAGCAGGGTATCTGCTACATCTTCACGGTTGATCACCGCATCTTGGCGGGTTGCAGGTCGCGTAGTTGTTAATAATCCAGTTGCTGCATCATTTTTCAGTGTGCCGGGTCTGACTATGCTGTAGTTTAATTCGCTATTGATCAAATGTTGATCAGCCATGTGTTTTGCCACTAAATACGGTTTTATACTGCTTTCGATATTATCTGGGGCGTCAGCGCCAATTGAACTGACTATAATAAAGTGCTTAACTTTGGCATCAACCGCATAATTAATCGCTTTTACTGCAGCCCATAAATCAATCAGTAAGGTTTTATCTGCACTCGTTGACCCACCAGAGCCAGCACTAAAAATAACTTGTTCAACGCCTTCGAAGGCGCGACTAAAATCGTTTTCGAGGTCTTGCTCGACAATCGTTAAATGACTACTTTCAAGCGTGCTCAGCTTGCTTTTATCTCGAACCAAAGCCACCACGTCATGACCACTTGCCAGCATTTTTTCGGTGGTCATTTTACCTATTTGACCCGTTGCACCAATGATTAAGGTCTTCATATCAAACTCCTTCTAATTGCTTTGTAAGTAAAGACCTTGGGGTGTGAATTTATTTTTAAAGGGGAAACTAAGAACGAAATTGTAATCAAGAAAAATAACGGGGCTAATTAAAGCCCCATCGAATCATTAAATTTTATTACGAATTAGGTCGCGTACAATAAAGCGGGCGGGGTGAATAGCTTGACTCACGCGTTCGCTAAATGGTCTTGGTTCATTGTTTAAACAAGCAATTAAATGCTCTGCACATAAAGGGGCACTGCACAGGCCTCTTGCACCAAAGCCAGTGAGTACATGCAAGCCTTGCAGAGGTTTCGTTAAAGTTTGGTACTGATATCGCTTACCTAAGCGAAGATTAGCAAACGCGCTTACATAATCACTTTGTTCAGCCCACTCACCAGCCATGGGTAGATGGTCGATGAAGGTGCATCTTACTGCTGCTTTTGCCGCTGTTATCTCACCTAAGGTCGTTGCAAACTCGCTGTCTGTGTAAAAACTTAATAGTTGTTCGCGATTGGTGTGGTTGTCTTGCTCTTTAACTTCACGGCTTTTTGAGTTTTTTTCAAAGGTCGCGCCCATACAATGATGACCCTGATATTCAGGGGTAAAATAGCCCTTATGGCAAAGCACGGTCTTTAGGCGTTTTGACTGCTCGCTTGCTTGCACATGCGAGACTTGGCCGCGCACACCCACAACGGGCAGAGCGCGAGTTTGACTGAACTGATCGCTGTGTTCACCAGCACAGTTAATTACATCGCTAAATGGTCCGAATGTTTGCTCTTTAGAGTGTAATAACCAGCCATCAGCGGTTTTTTCTAACTTTTCAATATGGCAATTAAAGTGACTGTCCATTTTATTATTGGTAGTCGCACTTAAAGAATTTGCGGCATAAAATAGTGCTATAACCAGAGCTGGTGGATTTACCCAGCCGCCTTTTGCAAAGAATACACCTGAATAACCCGTATCCACGCCGGCAATTTCGTCACCTTCTTCAGCGCTTACATTACGCATTAATTCAGCTGGCCAAAGCGCTTTATCGGCAAGGTTTTGATGTTTATCTGCTAGACCTTGTTTAACTGCATGTTGCAATACACCACACCACTGGTGAGGGTAGTCAAAACCATCATCAAGTAATTGCTGGTAAAGACGCATCGCATATAAAAAGCTATGGGCAAACATTTCACTGTGCGGTGAATTCTTCGCTTGTAGATGCGGATAAACAGCTCCTTGCACATTATGTGAAGCGCCCATGGCAAGCGCTTCATCTTGGCAAAAAAGCGTGGCTTTTAGGCCTCTTTTTGCCAGTGAATACAGTACACTGCTACTGGCAATACCGCCGCCGATAACAGCTACATTACTCAGTTCACTTTGCTGATGAGCAAAATACGCAGGCCCTGATTGTTGCTCATTAGGTTCGGTGAGCTCGCCAATCAGCATTTCGCGCTTTTTGCCATAGCCTTTTGCTTTACTCATGCTAAAGCCCGCTTCGATGAGTCCTCTTCTTACAAAGCCTGCGGCCGTGAAAGTGGCGAGTGTGGCGTTTGCTCTTGAGATAGCTCGCATCTTGTTGAATAAGCTTTGCTGCCACATATCTGGGTTTTTACTTGGTGCAAAGCCATCTAAATACCACGCATCAACAACCCCTTCGCTTGGGTAGCTCATGGTATCAATACTGTCTTGCACGTCACCAAAATAAAGATCGAGTATTAGTTTGCCGCCTGCAAATTCAAGGCGATGACAACCTGCCAGATTAATAGGGTATTGAGCAATCAGTTGCTCACTATATTCATTTAAATTAGGCCAGGCTTTGAGTGCTTGGGCGAGATCATCACGCTTAATAGGAAACTTTTCAAAAGAGATAAAGTGCAGGCGGTTAACACTTTTTTTGTCAGTTTTTTTACCACTAAGGTCGTGTTGATTTTGAACTTCTAGCTCTGCATGCTGCCTATCAAGGTAAGCAGCAAAGTGTTGCCAAGTATTTAAAAAGTTAAGCCCCGTACCAAAGCCTGTTTCAGCAATCGTAAAGTGGTTACGGTCATGATTTTGTAATCGTTGCGGGATATGGTTTTGTTGATAGAACACATAATGTGATTCGGCTAAGCCATCGTCATTAGAGAAATAAACATCGTCAAACTGATCGGCGACAGGGGTACCAAGGTGATTAAAATGAATATGTGCGTTTTTGATCATGGTTTAACTAATTAACTACAAACTTTTTTCATTATTTTACGTGTTTTCTTTGAAATAGTCTGGCGTTATTTATAAGCTAGACATTCAGAGTACATGTGTACGCTAGAAAGCTGACCACTTCGAAAGTAATTTCAGCGTAAAATAGAACACAATTTAGTATAGAGCTAAGGTAATTACCCATGAGAAGAGCCGTTATTACGGGCATCGGTGTTGTTTCAAGCATCGGTAACAACAAAGAAGAAGTATTAGAATCATTAAAACAAGGCCGTAGTGGTATTGCGTTCAACCAAGAATTTGCTGACTACAACCTACGTAGTAATGTATCTGGCAAAATCGATATTGATGTTAAAGAGTTTGTTGATCGTAAAGCAATGCGTTTTATGGGCGATGCTGCTGCATACGCTTATATTTCAATGTCTCAAGCAATTGCAGATGCAGGCCTTAGTGAAGAGCAAGTTTCAAATGAGCGCACTGGTTTATTAGTGGGTTCAGGTGGTGGTTCATCTAAATGGCAAGTTGAAGCGGCTGATATTTTACGTGAAAAAGGCGTAAAACGTGTTGGTCCATACATGGTACCGCGTACTATGGCGAGTACGACTTCAGCGTGTCTTGCAACACCATTCAAAATTAAAGGTGTTAACTATTCAATAAGTTCTGCGTGTGCGACATCAGCACACTGTATTGGTCATGCGGTTGAGCAAATTCAACTAGGTAAGCAAGACGTAATTTTTGCAGGTGGTGGTGAAGAGCTTCACTGGACACTCGCTATGGAATTCGATGCAATGGGTGCATTGTCTACTAAGTACAATGAAACACCAGAGAAAGCATCACGTACATACGATGCAAACCGTGACGGTTTTGTTATCTCTGGCGGTGGCGGTATCGTTGTTGTTGAAGAACTTGAGCATGCACTTGCTCGTGGCGCGCATATTTACGCAGAAATCACAGGCTACGGTGCAACATCTGACGGCTACGATATGGTAGCTCCATCAGGTGAAGGCGCAGTTCGTTGTATGAAACAAGCAATGCAAGGTCTTGAAGGCGGTATTGATTACTTAAATACCCACGGTACTTCAACACCTGTTGGCGACGTTAAAGAGCTTGGTGCTATTCAAGAAGTATTTGGTGGTAATTCACCAATGATCAGTGCAACCAAAGCGATGACAGGTCACGCTTTAGGTGCAGCAGGTGTTCACGAAGCAATCTTCTCGTTATTAATGCTTGAGCATAACTTTGTTGCTCCATCTATCAACATTGATGAACTAGATGAGCAAGCTGCAGGTCTAAATATCGTAACTGAGCGTAAAGACGTTGAACTTAACAATGTAATGTCTAACAGCTTTGGTTTCGGTGGCACTAACGCCACACTAGTAATGAGCAAATATAAAGGTTAAACCTCTCCAGTATTTGCTTAAAGCCGAGCAATTGCTCGGCTTTTTCACATAAATAACCCCAAAATCGTCTTAGTTGTTACCTATCCGAATACTGATAAATTCGCTACAATAGCGCCACTTTCTGCCTTTCGGACACACAAATGAAAATTCTTGCAGATCAAAATATGCCATTGGTTGAGCAGTACTTTGCCGATTTTGGTGATGTTGAGCGATTTGATGGTCGTAGTCTACAGCCAGAGCAGCTTGTCGGGGTCGATATTTTGTTAACCCGCTCTGTTACGAATGTAGATAAAAGCTTATTAACTCAAGCAGATAAATTAAAATTTGTGGGCACTGCAACTATAGGTGTTGATCACATTGATACCGAACTACTCGCTGAGCGAAATATAGCATTTAGTAGCGCACCAGGTTGTAATGCAGTTGCAGTCGCTGAATATGTTATTAGCAGTTTATATTCTTTGAGCCAAGAAAATTCCAGCTCATTACAAGGTAAAACTATAGGTATAGTTGGCGTTGGCAGCATAGGCAGCTGTTTACGTGATAAGCTAAGCCTGCTTGGTATGAATGTGCTGCTATGCGATCCACCAAAACATGAAGCCGGTGAGTTGGCAGAGCATATTGAGTTAGACGCATTATTAGCTCAAGCTGATATCGTAACTTTTCATGTGCCGCTGGTTAAGCAAGGGCCACATAAAACCTTGCACATGCTAGACGAAACGCGCTTAAAGGCACTTAAGCCTGGAATGACTATTATCAATGCAAGCCGTGGTGATGTGATTGATAACAAAGCATTGCTTGCACTGTTTAAACAAGGCGCAAAATTAGATTGCGTGCTTGATGTTTGGGAAAACGAACCCAATATACTGACTCCTCTGCTTGATTATGTGCGTTATGCCAGCGTGCATATTGCAGGGCATACACTCGAAGGTAAGGCCCGCGGTACACAAATGCTGTATCAGAAAGTATGTGAGCTTGAAGGTATCGCAGCACTTAAATCTCTGGACGACTTTTTACCAGAGCCAATTAGTCATTCTGTCACATTAGGTGAAACCTTTAACCAAGACGATATCGGCCGCTTGGTGCACTTAATTTATGATGTACGTCGTGACGATGGCATTTTACGAAGTAAATTAGCAAGCGAAGGCTTTGATAGTTTGCGTAAGAATTACCCGCCACGACGAGAGTTTAGTACTTTGTCGGTGGCTGCTAACAGTGCATGTGAAGGCGCATTAGCTGCACTGGGATTTAGAATTAACGAATAAAGTCATTTGCTTTATTCAAAAGAGGAAAACACATGTCGCAAAAATTTAATGTAGCCGTATTAGGTGCCACAGGTTTAGTGGGTCGTCAAATTATCGAAACTTTGGAAGATCGTAAGTTTCCGGTAGACCAATTATTTTTACTCGCAAGTAGCCGTAGTGCCGGTGAAGAAATTCAATTTCGCGGTGAAAGCCTTGAAGTAATCGATGTTGAAGAGTTTGATTTTAGCCAAGCTCACATTGGTTTATTTTCAGCAGGCGGTAGTGTCTCTGAAAAATACGCACCCATTGCGGCAGACGCAGGCTGTGTGGTGATTGATAATACATCACACTTTCGTAATGACTTTGACGTACCATTAATTATTCCCGAAGTGAATGCATCAAGCTTAGCGGATTTCAGAAACCGAAACATCATTGCAAACCCTAACTGCTCAACTATTCAAATGTTGGTGGCGTTAAAGCCTATTTATGACGCTTATGGTATTGACCGCATTAACGTATCAACTTATCAAGCAGTATCAGGTGCGGGCAAAGAAGCGGTTGATGAACTAGCTAAACAAACAGCGAACTTAATGAATGCACGCCCAATGGATAATGCCGTTTTCCCTAAACAAATCGCCTTTAACGTGATCCCACAAATCGACAGTTTTGAAGATAACGGTTATACCCGCGAAGAAATGAAAATGGTCAACGAAACACAAAAAATCTTAGGTGATAACAGTGTTGTGGTTAACCCTACTTGTGTTCGTGTACCCGTGTTCTTTGGTCACAGTGAAGCGATTAATATTGAAACGCGTATGCCAGTAGATATTGAACATGTTAAGCAGCTATTAAACGATACACCAGGTGTAGAGTTTATTGAAGACTTAGCCGATTATCCAACAGCGGTGTCAGACGCCAGTGGTAATGACACGGTTTACGTGGGTCGTTTACGTGCTGATATTTCGCATCCACATGGTTTAAATATGTGGGTTGTTAGTGATAACACGCGCAAAGGTGCAGCAACAAATAGTGTGCAGATTGCTGAAGAGCTAATCGCAAATTACTTGTAAACTGATGATTTAGGCTGAGCTAAATTTGAGAAAAAGCGGCAATTTGCCGCTTTTTTTGTGAATTCACTGCCAAATTATTGCCGCATACGTTGTAAAAGCGTATAAACTTAACGATAACAATAAAAAAGCCTCTCAGCCGCTATTATTTAAGCTATTTACTATCAAGGTGTTGCAATAGATATTGCAAGGCAACTAAGTTATAGTTTGCAGCTGGAATAGAGCTTGCAAGAAAACATAATTAAGAATCAATTCTGCAAGAATTACTTGATGTTTAAGCAACTAAGGTTGCTGTGTTAACATTTAAAACATAAAGGATCAGCATGCGCGGTTTAGCAACACTCTTCATATTAGCGTCTGCATTGGTGGTAACACCGACATACTCTGATGAAGGCACCACACTTAAAGGCCCTAAAGGTGTCGATTACGGTGCGCAGGGGCGCTCTATTGGTCCAATTAAACCGACCGATACATTATGGCGCATTGCCGCTAAAATTCGCCCTGACAACTCTGTAAGTATTTATCAGGTCATGCAAGCTTTGTATGACAAAAACCCATCGTCATTTTTAGACCAAAACCTTAATCATATGCGTGATGGCGCATATCTAAAAATCCCAACTATTGCCGAAATGCGTGCGGTCAATCCGACGCTAGCAAAAGCGCGTTCTGAACAAGATGATGAGCTATGGGAAAAGAAGAAAAACGGTACTTTGACTACCGCTGAAATCAATGAATCGCAAAAGAAAGTCACCCAAGCCCGTAAAGTTGATGTAGACGAAGCAAAGCAAGAGCTTAAGCAAGAAATCAACACCATTAAAACAGAACAGGGCACGCAGCTTGTCGAGTTACAAAAGCAGTTTAAATCGTCGGTTGAAAATGTTGAAGAAATCTTAGCAGAGAACAATAAGCTCAAAAAACAACTTACAGGTATCTCTAAAGAGCTTGAAACCGTTCGAGATCAACTTGGCCAAGACAGTGAAATTCAAAAGCAGCTGAAAGAACTGATCACTAAACAAAATGAAATCATAGAGCAGCAAAAAGCAAAAAAGATTGAAGAGGACAGTGGGTTCAACTTTTCGGATTTACTGAGTAACCCATTTGTTCTCGGTGCATTAATGTTTATTCCTGCATTACTAATCATTGCTGCTGTTGTGATGTTTTTGAAAAAACGTAACAACTCTAGCGATGACACTGATGGCAGTGACGACGATGAATTTTTACCACAAAGTCCAAGTTATAATCCTGATGATGAGTTAGAGTCGATAGTAGAAAATGATCCACTAGTTCCAGATCCGGTTGAAGAAAATGATGACTTGAGTGTTCGTTTAGATGATGACTTAGACCAAGACATGTTGCCAGATGATGACATCATTTTTGACGACAGCATTGATGATAGCTTTGATGAAGACGACAGTGTTCTAAATCAAGATGAGCTAGAAGGGCTATTAAGTGATGACATCGAGTTTAATGATGAGTCTTCAAGTAATGCTGACGATGATGATTTAGATGCATTTTTGCAGCAAGATTTCGATCAAACCGATGACGACAGTTTGGGTGATGAAATTGATCTTGATAGTGGGCAGCCTCAAGCTGATTCATCTGGTGATATTTTAAGTGCTGACGATATTGACGACTTATTTGATACTGATGAAGATGACTCGTTAGATAACGCGAATGATGAAATGGCAGCGCTTAGTGAAGAGCTCGCAGAAGATGACGCTGAAGATGATTTTGACATTGATAGCTTAATTGATGAGCAAAATAACACAGATTCTAATCAAGAAGTAAACCTAGACGATATTGATGATTTACTAGATGAAAATAATGATGCCGCAACAACTAACGTTGAAGCAGAACTTATTGATGAAGATGATTTCGATATCGACAGCCTAATTGATGAAGCGCAAACAGAAGAGCCAGCAGCCGAAGCGAATGATGCAATAGAAAACGACGATCTTGATGATGCGCTGGATGTTGATGACATTGACTCGCTATTAGATGAAGTTCAAGAAGAACAAGCGCCTGTCGAAGAGGCAGGTGCAGATGAACTCATTGATGAAGATGATCTTGATATCGACAGCTTAATTGATGAAGCGCAAACAGAAGAGCCAATAGCTGAAGCGAATGATGCATTAGAAAACGGTGACCTTGATGATGCACTGGATGTTGATGACATTGACTCGCTATTAGATGAAGTTCATCAAGAACAAGCGCCTGTCGAAGAGGCAAGTGCAGATGAACTCATTGATGAAGATGACCTTGATATCGACAGCTTAATTGATGAAGCGCAAACAGAAGAGCCAATAGCTGAAGCGAATGATGCATTAGAAAACGATGACCTTGATGATGCACTGGATGTTGATGGCATTGACTCGTTATTAGATGAAGCACAAGACGATCCAGAGCCACAAGAAGAGCAAGAACCTGAAGCAGAGCTTGTTGAAGAGCTAACCGAAGAACCTAGTACAGATGATTTAATCGATGAAGACGAGCTTGATGATGCTCTTGATGTTGACGATATTGACTCGTTATTAGATGAAGCACAAGACGATCTAGAGCCACAAGAAGAGCAAGAACCTGAAGCAGAGCTTGTTGAAGAGCTAAGCGAAGAACCTAGTGCAGACGATTTAATCGATGAAAGCGAGCTTGATGATGCTCTTGATGTTGACGACATTGATTCATTATTAGATGAGGCACAAGAAGAGCAAGAACCTGAAGCAGAGCTTCTTGAAGAGCTAATCGAAGAACCTAGTGCAGACGATCTAATCGATGAAGACGAGCTTGATGATGCTCTTGATGTTGACGACATTGATTCATTATTAGATGAGGCACAAGACGAGCAAGAACCTGAAGCAGAGCTTGTTGAAGAGCTAAGCGAAGAACCTAGTGCAGACGATTTAATCGATGAAAGCGAGCTTGATGATGCTCTTGATGTTGACGACATTGATTCATTATTAGATGAAGCACAAGAGCCAGAACAAGAATCCGCTGAAGAGCCTACCGAAGAGCCTATTACAGATGATTTAAGCGATGAGTTTGATACTGATGACATCGACTCATTACTCGATGAGGTTGATGCAGAGTCAGAAGAACCTGAGTTAACAGATGATAGTGATTCAGATATTGATGACAATGCTGCGCAAGATGATGAACTAGATGTAGCAGATATCGACCCTTTGCTTGATGAAGAGAGCAGTGATGAGCAGGACTCTGACGTTGATGATGAGCTAGAAGAGCTTATTCAGCAAACAAATGAGCTGAAGCAAGACACCGAAGCGCAGATCTCAGATTTAAGCCATGAACAGAGTGACAGTGCAGAGCATGATGAGAATCTACAAGAGTCGCTAGAAGATTTAGCCGATGCAGATCAAGCTGTTGATGACATGAATGTTGAATCAATTGCCTCTGAGTTGGTTGATGACGCGGATGATAGTGACGAAGTTGATATTGATGAGGCGTTAAATCAAGAGTTTAATGAAGATAGCGATGAGCTATTAGATGAAGATGATAGTCTAGATGAATTTGATGATTCATCACTGAAAAGCGTTGATGAGTTATTAAATGAAATTGGTGAAGAAGATGATTATGTCGAAGCACCAGATTGGTCAATAGATGAACCAGAGCAAGACATTGAAGAAGTTGAAATTGATTTAGGCGATGATCCACTTGCAGATGAAGACCTAACCGATGAATTTGATTTAACTGCCGATGAAGAGCCATTACAGCAAGATACGGTGACTCCTAGCCAAGAGTTGGAAGAGTATCCAGAACTTGAGCTAGATGAAGCAGGTTTTGAATTAGATGAATCTGATGAAGACACTTCTAATCAGTTAGACGAAGATGAGCCATTACAGTTAAGTCAGGCAGAGCAAGACCTTGCTAACTCATTAGCAACGGGTAATGAGCTTGGTCAGTTAGACGATGATTTTGATGATGACATCTTGCTTGATAATGAATTCACAGAAGATGATGTTCTTGATTCTGAGGGCGACTTGCCGGAACAATCAGAAAATGAAGGCACAACAGAGTTAACTAGCGAAGAGCCAATTGATGATGAGGTTGCTGAAAGCCAAGACGAATTAGAGGATTTCCCTGAATTCGAATTAGACGATATTGAACTTGATGATGCTGCAGAAGCTGAGCAAACATTAGCTGATATCGAGTCTAATTTAGCTGACGAGGCTGATTTAAGTGAGCTGTCAGATGATGAAATCGATGATGATTTTATGGCTGATCTCACTCAAACAGACTTTGATGCGCTGTTAAATGAATTAGCAGAGCCAGATGAAGCTGATATTGCTGATGCCAGTGAATTTGATGTTGATTTTAATGCCCTATTAAATGAAGACTTACAGGGTGAAAGTCAACAGACAGTTGAACCTGAAGTAGCGGCCTTAGAGGATCAAGATGAACAAGCGCAACAAGCTACAGCTGATGAGTTTGTAGATATTGATTCATTACTTGAACAAAGTGATGATGAAGCTCTAGACCATGAACCTTATGACGAGGTTGATATGGATGTAGGATTGAGTGATTTTAATGACTTACTTGCAGGTGATAATCCAACTGATGTTGATGCCGAAAGTGGTGGTTACTCAGCTAAACTGGACCTAGCAAGGGCATATATCGAAATAGACGACTTTGATGCAGCACTGCAAGCTATTGAAGATGTGATAGCGAATGGCCCTGATGAAGTGCAAGAAGAAGCACAGTCATTAAAAGCTAAGATAAGTGAGTAATATTAATCAATAAAAAACCGAGCTAATAGCTCGGTTTTTTATATCTAAGCGAAGGCTATTGCTTGTCTTGTAAGCGGCGAGCTTTGAAGTCAGACTCGGCTTTCCATTTTGGCCAATCACCGTTATTAGCAAGCTTGGCTGCAATATCAACGATCAGTTCAATATCTTGCTCAACACCACCCATAGACCACTCGGCTGAATAGTCGTCAGCTTCTTTATGATATTTATGAGCAATATAATCAGGATCTGTATCGCCTAGGCTCATAAATAGTAAGCTTGGAACGCCTTGTTTAGCTAGTGAGAAGTGATCTGAACGGAAAAACAAGCCATTTTGAGGGCGAGGGTCCATTTTTACATGACGACCTTGTGCTTTAGCTGCATCTGCAAGGTAGTCTTCCATCTCAGACATGCCTTTACCGTATTGTAATATGTAGTCAACGCCGTCTAGCACGTTCATACCATCAATATTAAGCAACGCGACCATTTGTTTGGTTGGTACAATTTCGCCAGTCGCAAATTGCTGAGAACCAATAAGCCCCGTTTCTTCAGCCGTAAAGTTGGCAAAGATAATAGAGCGCTTGAATGGCTTGTTCTTATGCATTTCGGTAAGAATTCGGGCTATTTCCACTGTTGCTGCACTACCTGATGCATTATCTACAGCACCATTATAGATTTTTACGCCGTCATCAGTTTGCTTCGTACCAAAGTGGTCCCAGTGTGCGCCAATTACAATGTACTCATCAGGAGTTTCGCTGCCTTTTAGGGTTGCAACAACGTTATGCGACTGAGCTTGAGAGATATCACTTTGCAGTGTCAGCTCTGCCTTAGCGTTTAAATCTACGGGTTTAAAATCTGCTTTTAATGCATTGGCTTTTTCAGTTTGATAATCAAGGCCGGCTTGAGCAAAGATTTCATTTGCAGCTTGCTCATCAATCCAACCCATAACAGGAATGTCGGAAACATTTTTCTCTTGGTCGATTAAGGTATATTTACTGCCAGTGTTCGAGCTTTCAACTACGCTCCAAGGGTATGCCGCAGGAGCTGTTTCGTGAACGATGAATACCGCTTTTGCGCCTTGTCGTGCACCTTCTTCATATTTGTAAGTCCAACGGCCGTAGTAGGTCATGGCATTACCTGTGAAAAGTGCTTCGTCTTGGGTCGCAAAACCTGGATCATTAACAAGTACGATAATGGTTTTGCCTTTGACATCAATATCAGCAAAATCATCCCAGTTATATTCTGGTGCATTAATGCCATAGCCAACAAACACAACATCAGAACCATCAATATTAATCTCAGGGTTAATTTGCTGAGTGCGGGCGGTAAAATCACTGCCAGCATTAAAGCTTAAATCACCCACTTTTAGGGTCATGTTTTGATCTGGGGTGAGTTTTGCCATAGTAACTGGCTGTAAAAACTCGCCATTATAACTACCTGTTAAGCCGAGTTTTTTATACTCGTCAGCTAAATAGTTAATGGTCAGCGTTTCTCCTTCAGTCAAAGGGCCACGGCCTAAGAATTCATCAGAGGCAAGTGTTTTAATATGTGAGCGCACATTGGCAATGTTAACGGCTTCATGGTTTTCAGCACTTGGCTTATTAGCGCTAGATATTGGTTGCTCAGAGCAGCCGAATAAACCAACTGCAAGTGCCAAGCTTGCATATTTAAGGTGAGTTGTCATAGTTTTTCTGGTTGATTGCACAAGGTTTCACTATATGGGACGAGAAGGGGGGCTGTCCAGAAAGAGTCTGCAAATAACTAATTATTCAGGATGAAAGGGTAATAATGCACTTTTATACCAGTCCGCAATAATACTTAATCATTTTGAGGGATTAAACCTGTCGCTACCTGCGTTAAAATTTCTTATTTACGACGGCATGGATGCAGAAGGTAGCATGCAGGAGCAATTGTCGATCACAACTAAATAACGAAATTTTTGGCTTGTTATCAACGAGGGTTTATTGCCTCAAAATAGACCACTTAATGAGCGAATTGGTATTACTCTATCAAGTGAACGATTAAGTGTTATTAATCTTGGTATCTTGAGTTCTAAAACCTCGGCAACGACTGGGTACTGAATGATACTTGCGCTTGGTATGCTTTTTGTTGAGGGGTTAATTGGGTTATATCAAGATAGAGTGGCGATTGCTAACCATTTTTGAAAATCTCAATTTTTATTATAAGTAAATGTCCTGTGTAGTTTTTTGTGGCTTGTTGTAAAAGTAAACTGTCTAGTGCATTTTTTGTTTTTACGGTACACTAGTAACTTGATTGGAGGGGCACATGAAACTATCACAGAGAAAGCGATTAGATATTTTGAATGCAGCAGAGACATTATTTTTTCAGCAGGGTGTTGAGAATACAAGTATGGATCAGGTTGCAAGCTTGGCAGGCGCCTCTAAGCGTACGGTATATAACCACTTTGAAAATAAAGATGTGTTGTTCCAGGCTATTCTTGTGTTTATGTTTGAAAAAGTACGCCAAGAGCAAGCTGTTGTGTTTGATGCTTCTTTGCCAATAGCAGAGCAGTTAACCTGTATTGCCGAGCAAGAAGTAGCGCTACTAACCTCTGAAGAGTTTTTAAAAGTGGCGAAAGTAGCCTTCATGCAAATGTTAAAACAGCCTGATTTAGCTAAATCATTAGCTAGTAACAACATGGGCTGCATGCAAGATCTTGTGTCGTTTTTAGAAGCAGGAAACCAAGCGCAGGCTTTAAGTATTGATGATGTTGAGTTCGCTGCAAAACAATTTGTATATCAATTAAAGTCCTTAATTTTTTATCCATTGCTGTATGGCTTTGAACGTCAAGCTGGCGACTCTGATAGTAAAGTGATTAGTGAAACCGTGAAAATGTTCTTAGCGCGATATGGGCGCTGATTGTCTGTTTCATAAAAAAAGCCCGCTTGATGCGGGCTTTTTATATTTATAAGAAGTCTTACTTCACTTCTTTACCAGCTGCTTGTTGGTCAGCATGGTAGCTTGAGCGAACAAATGGACCACAGGCCGCATGAGTAAAGCCAATTTCGTCTGCATAGTCTTTTAATGCATCAAACTCTGCTGGCGGCACATAGCGTTTAACAGGTAAGTGGTGCTTAGAAGGTTGTAAGTATTGGCCTACTGTTAGCATATCAACGTTATGCTCGCGTAAGTCACGTAACACTTCTTCGATTTCGCTAATCTCTTCACCTAAACCTACCATCAAACCTGATTTAGTTTTCACATTAGGGTGCGCTTCTTTAAAACGACGTAGAAGCTCAAGTGACCACTTATAATCAGCACCAGGACGCGCTAATTTGTATAAACGCGGTGCAGTTTCTAGGTTGTGGTTAAATACATCTGGCGGCGTCTCGATTAAGATATCAAGGGCTCTGTCCATACGACCACGAAAATCTGGCACTAAAATTTCAATGGTGATTTCTGGGTTGTGCTTACGAATTTCACGTATACAGTCAGCAAAGTGCTGTGCACCACCATCACGTAAATCATCACGGTCTACCGAGGTAATAACAACATAGCTAAGCTTCATGTCTTTAATGGTCAGCGCTAGCTTTTCAGGCTCTGCTGCATCTGGCTTTAATGGACGGCCGTGTGCAACATCACAGAATGGACAACGACGAGTACAAATAGCACCTAAAATCATAAAGGTAGCTGTACCATGGTTGAAACATTCAGATAGGTTAGGGCATGATGCCTCTTCACAAACTGAGTGCAAACCATGTTTACGCATCGCTTGTTTAATACCATCAATACGTTCGGTTGATTTAGGTAAGCGAATTTTCAGCCACTCTGGCTTACGTAACATTTCGTTTTTTTCAGTCGGTAAAACTTTAACTGGTATCAGCGCCATTTTTTCTGCATCACGCAGTTTTACGCCTGGTTCCATTTTGACTGGTTTATTCATTCGTTTTCAAACCCTTCAGTATGCTTAACCACAGTAGCATTAAGCTTTTTAATCATGTGTTTTACAAGCCCTGCACCTGCTTGCTCGAGGTTTTGCGGACCGTTAAGGTCGGTTGTTTGCACCATGTTCATGCCAGCATAGCCACATGGATTTATACGCAAAAATGGCGCTAGATCCATGTTTACATTAAGTGCTAAACCGTGGAAAGAGCAACCGCGGCGAACACGAAGGCCTAATGAGGCGATTTTACTATCGTTTACGTAGACACCAGGTGCATCTGCTTTGGCGTAGGCATCAATGTCATATTCTTTTAGCGTGTCAATAATACACTCTTCAAGCCATGTAACTAGCTCTCTTACACCTATTTTTAAACGACGTAAGTTGAACAGCACATACATCATTTGCTGGCCTGGTCCGTGGTATGTCACTTGGCCACCACGGTCCACTTGGATCACTTCGATATCACCGGTATTTAATAAATGCTCAGCTTTACCAGCTTGGCCTTGAGTAAATACAGGCTCGTGCTCAACGAGCCAAATTTCATCGGCTGTGTGCTCATCACGGGTGTCGGTAAAAGATTGCATTTTTTGCCAAATTGGCATGTAACGCTGACGACCTAATTGACGAACGATTAATTCTCTTTCGCTCACGATTTACTCCGTAATCGGTCTATAGCATGTGACGTACGTCATCGATGTTGCTGATCACGTTATAAATTTCTTCAATATGCTCTTTACTTGTAACGGTAGCTACAAGCGTTACAGATTCGTAATTACCTTTGCTGCTTGGTTTTACCTTTGGCGCATAATCGCCAGGTGCAATTGGTTGCAGCTTTTCTAGGATCTGATCTGTTAGATTTACATTAGCTAAACCCATGATTTTAAATGTGAATGGGCAAGGAAAATCTAAATACTCGTCAAACTTAGTATTTTTTACAGGTTGAACCACGACGGTGACTCCTCAAACAGTGAGTATGCTTAATAGAGGTGTTCTCTGCCATTTCTTGGCGTTAAGCAAACTTAGATTACGACGCACTCGACCCAGCGCGACTTATATGGGGCGCATTCTATCATTTTTCAGACAAAAAAAAACGCCTTGCGGTGCAAGGCGTTTATAAACTTTACTAGCAGATTACTGAATTTGTAAACGCAGGTAATCGTAGATCTTGCTAAAGAAGCTACCTTCTTCCACTTCTTCTAGTGTAACTAGTGGGTATTGAGCAATTTCTTCACCTTCAAGCTGTAAGAAAAGCGTGCCTACTTTAGTTCCTTTAGCCAGTGGTGCTTCTAACGTTTTATCAAGCTCGAAGTTTGCTTTTAAGTTTTTACGCTGACCACGCGGGATAGTAATTGGCGTGTCTTCTAAGATACCTAGCGATACGTTTTCTTTGTTACCCATCCAAATACGTTGTTCTGCAAAGCTATCGCCTGCTTTGTATGGGGTAATTGTTTCGAAAAAGCGGAAACCATAGTTAAGTAACTTTTTGCTTTCAACTTTTCGTGCACGCTCGCTTTCAGTGCCCATAACCACCGCGATTAAACGCATGTCGTCTTTAGTTGCTGAAGTGACTAAGCTATAGCCAGCTTCAGACGTATGGCCAGTTTTAATACCGTCAACATTCATGCTTTCATCCCACAACAGTGAGTTGCGGTTGTACTGCTTGATACCATTAAAGGTAAATGATTTTTTAGCGTATACTTCGTATTCATCTGGTACATCACGAATAAGAGCTGCACCTAATGTTGCCATATCGCGTGGTGTTGTGAAGTGTTCGTTAGTATCTAAACCGTGGCTATTTACAAAGTGGCTGTTAGTCATGCCAAGTTTTTCAGCATGCGCATTCATTAAATCAGCAAATGCACTTTCACTACCAGCAATGTGTTCTGCCATAGCTACACAGGCATCGTTACCAGATTGAATAATGATACCGTGATTAAGGTCATCAACACTGATCTGCTTACCTACTTCAATAAACATTTTTGATGACTCAGGAAAATTCTTTGCCCAAGCTTTTTCACTCACTGTAACCATATCGGTTGGAGCAATATTACCTGCTTTGATTTCAGTACCAATAACATAACTGGTCATCATTTTGGTTAAACTAGCAGGTGCTAGCTTTGTATCAGCTTCGCCTTCGGCAATTACTTTACCTGTGGTGAAATCAACCAAGAAATAACCTTTCGCATTAACTTGAGGTGGGGCAGGGATAATTTGGGCTGTTGCAGAAAATACGCTAGCAGTGCAAACAAGGCCACAAACGCCACTTAAGATTTTATATTTTATAGATTTCATCGTACTCATTAATGGTTAAAGTTAAACATGTTGCGTTGACCTATTCTAAAGGTCTTACTCACTGTAAAGCAAGAACGCGTTCTGAAATTGGTTTTGTTTTAGCTTTTCTAAAACAGCCTGTGCTTCTGCGGCATCTTTTATTGGACCAAGACGTAATCGATAGATTCCATCTTTTTCAACAATGTTTGTTGGCACATGATATTGCTGACGAAGTTGAAACGCGAGCGCCTCAACATTAGCAAGAGTACTTCCCGCTGCAACCTGAATGTAGCTTAAACGAGGGGCAGAATTTGCAAGGGTAACAGCCTCAACCTTAACACGGGCTGTACCTTGTCGGTAATAACCCAATTTATAGGCCGCAGAATAAGATAAATCGATAATCCGATCTTCATGAAACGGTCCTCGGTCATTAACACGAACAATCACTGATTTACCGTTATCTAAATTTGTTACTCTGGCAAAGCTTGGTAGAGGGAGTGTTTTATGAGCTGCTGTCATTGCAAACATATCGTAGACTTCACCGTTTGAGGTGTGATAATTATGAAATTTTCGGCCATACCATGAAGCGATGCCTTCTTCTGCATAGCCTGTTTCATCAAGCATTGGCGTGTAGCGTTTACCACGAACTTCGTAAGGGCGACTGGCGCTGGCACTTTTAACAACAGGGGTAACTATCGCATCTTGCATTTCAAGTTCGGTCGGTTTACGAAGCGGCGCAGCATCATGCTCCATAGCATAGCGACCTTGCTGCGAAGAACTACATGCTGCTAGCAGCATTGAGAATAACGCTATTAATAAGAAATTGACTCGCTGTGTCATTATTTTAAAAGCATCCTTTTATCGGTGGCGATCGACATAATAATGCCAAACCCAGCCATTAAGGTCACCATTGAGGTGCCACCATAACTTATCAGAGGTAACGGAACGCCTACAACAGGCAGTAACCCAGATACCATACCAATATTTACAAATACATAAACAAAGAAGGTAAGGGTTAATGCACCGGCAAGAAGTTTACCAAAAGCATCTTGCGCGTTTACCGCAATATACAAGCCACGACCAATAATAAACAAGTACATACACAGCAATAAACAAACCCCAAAAAGGCCAAACTCTTCGCTTAGAACAGAAAAGATAAAATCGGTGTGACGTTCGGGTAAAAACTCTAATTGCGATTGAGTTCCTTGTAACCAGCCTTTACCTTCAATTCCTCCGGAGCCTATAGCAATTTTCGATTGAATAATGTGATACCCAGAGCCAAGAGGATCACTTTCTGGGTCCAAAAAGGTAAGTACTCGCTGCTTTTGATAATCAAGCATAACATAATGCCAAAATGGCCAAGCTGCTAATGCCACTGAGGCTGATAAAAAGCCAATTAAGCGCCAACTAAGCCCAGATAAAAACAATACAAATATACCTGAACTAGCTATCAAAATAGAGGTACCGAGATCGGGTTGTTCTTTAATTAAAATGGTTGGCACCATCACTATGGCAAAACCAATAATTAAATGCAGTGGGCGAGGGGGAAGATGATTGCGACCAATATACCAAGCAACCATCATAGGCACAGCAATTTTCATTAATTCTGATGGTTGGAAACGGGTTACACCTAGGTCAAGCCAGCGCTGCGCTCCTTTTGAGCTAACCCCAAATAATAACACTCCTACCAGCATTAGTAGCCCCACACAGTAAAGCGGAATTACCATGCTTTTTAAAGTATTAGGCGAAAACTGAGCGAGAATGAACATACCGAGAATAGCGCCAAACATACGCGTTGCATGGCGTATCATCATTGCAGAGTCTTGGCCACTGGCGCTGTATACAATCGCTAAACTTGCAACCATCATAGCCAAAAGGGCTACAAGTAGCGGTAAATCGAGGTGTAGACGCTGCCAAATTGAGCGCTTTTTATTTAATGGGATCATGGCGCGTCACTTTGGGTAATTTGAATTGGGTTAGCTGAGAAGTAGTAATCCATTAATTGACGAGCAATAGGAGCTCCAACCGTACTACCACCCCCAGTGTTTTCTACAACTACAGAGACAACAATCTGCGGGTCGTTATAAGGTGCAAAACCAACATAGATAGCGTTATCTCGTTGACGCTCTTTTAGCGACTTAGCGTCGTAACGTTCACCTTGTGCGATACTTACCACCTGCGCAGTACCTGTTTTGCCAGCAGGGTCGTAACTTGCCCCTCTAAATGCTTTATGTGCAGTACCAGTGACTTTGTGCACTGTATTATGCATAGCATCGAGAGCAATTTGCCAATGATGAGGATTTTTTAGTTCCACTGGGGGCTTTTCGTCATTGTTTATTTGCGTTACTTCATTTTCTTTTTTGGCTACTTGCACAAGATGTGGTGGATGATCGAGTCCACGGTTTACCAATATATTGGTTGCGTTAGCAATTTGCATTGGTGTGGCAGTCCAGTAACCTTGCCCGATCCCCACTGAAATTGTATCGCCACGCCACCAAGACTCTCTAAAGCGACCTTCTTTCCACTCTTTAGATGGCATTATTGCAGAAGTTTCTTCATGGATATCAATACCAGATAACTCACCAAATCCAAATTGATACATAAAATCACTGATTTTAGTAATGCCTAAACGATACGCAACGTCGTAAAAGTAGGTATCGCAAGACTCTTCAATGGCTTTGTAAACATCAACATGACCATGACCCCAACGCCTCCAGTCACGCCATTTGTGATCGACATTTGGAATCTGAAAAAAGCCCGGATCCCACATTTGTGTTTGCTCGGTAACCAGGCCTTCCTCAAGCGCTAAAATAGCCATGAGAGGTTTTACTGTCGATGCTGGTGCGTAACGACCCTGTGTAGTTCGGTTTATAAGTGGCCGGTCCGGGTTGAGCAGCTTTTTGTAGTCGGTACTACTGATCCCATGTACAAATAAGTTCGGATCATAACTGGGGTTTGAATACAGAGCTAATACGCCACCATCTTTTGCATCAAGTACGACAACGGCACCACGCATATCTTTTAGAGCATGCTGGGCTATTTGTTGCAGGCCAATATCCAGGGTGAGTACTAAATCATGACCTGGTTCAGGTGGAGTAAGGCTCAATGTACGAATAACTCGGCCACGGTTATTCACTTCAACACGCTGTGAACCCACCATGCCATGCAGGAGCTCTTCATAATATTTCTCAATACCAAGCTTCCCAATGTCGTGAGTTGCACGGTAATTAGTCGCTTGATCTTCTGCTTCAAGCTTAATGAGTTCTTTTTTGTTGAGTTTGGCAACATAACCTAAGGCATGGGTGAGGGTATCACCATAGGGGTAAAAACGAGCTAACCGAGCTTCGATGCTAAAACCAGGGAATTTATGCTGATTAACAGAGAACTTTGCTACCTCAGTCTCGTCTAGACGGGCCTTTAATACTTGGCTTTTGAAACGGCGATTGTGCTTAATATCATCTAAAAAGTCGGCCTTTTGTTGCTCACTAATTTCGATGATCTGTTTTACTTCTGTTAGAGCTTTATCAAGATCGTCAACTTCTTCAGGGATCACTTCAAGATTGTAAACAGGTTTGTTCTCAGCCAATAATACGCCATTTCTGTCGTAAATGAGCCCTCGGTTAGGAGCAATAGGAATGACCTTGATTCGGTTATCGTTCGAACGTGTTTGATAATCTTGATGATCAATAACTTGGATGTTGTACAGGTTAGATAGCAACACACCAATTAACAATGTAACAAACACAAAGCCCACAAAGGCACGGCGAGCAAATAAGTTTGCCTCAGCCGAGTGGTCTCTAATCGTGGGTCTGTGTTTTCGCATTGGTTTTACTACTCGCGATGATAAGGGTGGTTGTTATTCAAGCTCCAGCCTCGGTATAGGCTTTCTGCAACAATAATGCGCACCAATGGGTGCGGTAGTGTAAGGTTTGATAATGACCACTTTTGCTCAGAGGCTGCGATACACTCTGGTGCTAAACCTTCGGGTCCACCAATCAACAAGCTGACATCACGACCATCAAGCTGCCATTTTTCCATGCTTTTCGCCAACTGGTGGGTATCCATGGGTTTACCCGTTACTTCAAGAGTAACAATACGGTTACCTTTAGGAATAGCTGCAAGGGTCTTTTCACCTTCAAGTTGTAAAATACGTTTGATATCAGCATTTTTACCACGTTTACCAGCGGGGATTTCAATAAGCTCAAGCGGCATATCACGCGGAAAGCGACGTTGGTATTCTGTGAATCCGGTTTCAACCCATGCTGGCATTTTGGTGCCAACAGCAATCAATTGTATTTTCAAAATGGTTACCTATGTCCTTGCTAAGGGTTAGCCCCAAAGTTTTTCTAGATCATAGAAGTCGCGAGTTTGGTCTTGCATTACGTGCACAACCACATCACCTAGATCAACCAGCACCCATTCGCCTTCGTTTTGGCCTTCGTAACCGAGAGGCTCTTCTCCAGCATGGCGTGCTTCTTTAGCAACGTGATCCGCAATAGATTGTACGTGGCGTTTAGAGTTTCCTGAGCATACTAATAAGTAATCAGTAATATCAGACTTACCACGAACATCAAGTTGCACCACATCACGGGCTTTCATATCGTCGACTTTATCAAGGGCAAATGCGAGTAGTTGTTTAGAATCCAAAGTGTTATCTCAAAAATAAATAATCTTAATTTGTTATTTTATCACGCAGACAGTATTTATTCATCTGTTTGGTAAAGATGATGCTGCGCAATGTATTGACTTACCGTGGTAGGTAAAAGTTCCGCTATATTATCATTTAAATGCAGCTTTTTTCTGATTTCGCTTGAGGCAGCATTAACTTGTAAGCCATCTAAAAAGAATAACTTACCTGCATGGGTTTGTTGCAGTTGGCTGAGCTGCTCAGTAAAAGCATTTTCTTTATAAACCGCTAACTCACCACTTACTTGACAGTGTTGACCCGGACGTTGATAAACAACGATATGGCATAGTTCGACAATTTCTTGCCATTTAAACCACTTGTCTAGGCTATTGAATGAGTCCATGCCGATTAAAAACATAATCGGTGAAGACGGATTTTCTGCACGAAGCTCTTTTAAGCTCAGTAGCGAATAAGATGCACCTTCTCTATTTAACTCTCGATAATCAATAGCAAAATGTGGGTTGTTTTCAATCGCGAGTTTCAGCATGTTAATTCGATGCTCATCACTTATTCCTGGCTTAGCTTTGTGAGCGGGAATAGCGCAAGGCATGAAGTAAAGGGTATCAAGTTGACACTGCTGAACGCATTGCTGGGCCATATTAATATGACCTAAGTGAATCGGGTCAAAGGTGCCACCGAAAATAGCAATCATGAATTGTCACTCTTAGTCGAAGACTGGGTGGCAAGGTAAAGGTATTGCCACTGGTTGGCAAAACATTAAGCATATGTGCATTAATGCTTGGTAGGGAGCTACGAGGTTCCCTTGTTTATAAGCTGCATCAAACTGAGCTAACTGAACTGTAATTTGTTCGAGTACTTTAATATTTAAGCGGTTTAAGGCTTGTTGAACAATCGCTTGTTGATTTTTCCAAATATTAAATTGCTTGTATAAATCAGACATGTTGGCACCATTTAAGCGCCCATGTTGCATCGCCAGTAAATTTGCAGCTTCTTTGTTAATAGCCCAAAAAATACTCATTGCTTCGGTATTATCAGCGGCAAGTTTAGTCATTACTTTAACGGCTTGCTTGGCTTGGCCATTTAATAGAGCATCACTTAAGTCAAAAATATCAAACTTAGACTGGTTAAGAAGTCCTTGCATTACGGCTTGTTGGTCAATTAGCTCACTACCGTAGAGTAAAGACAGTTTTTCTAGTTCTTGATGACAGGCAAGTAAATTACCTTCTGTGGCATCAATCAAGCTTTGTTTAGCATTGTTATGAAGGTTCAAGTTTAAACGGTAACATTGCTCATCCAACCAACGACTTAGATGATTACCTGTGAGGGGATAACAAGGAACGAATAAGCCTTGTTTATCTAAGGCCTTAAACCAAGCACTGCGTTGAATATCTTGGCTGGCTTTGGCACCTTTTAAAACCAAAATAGTATCGGGATTAGCAAGCTCAACAAGTTGTTTAAAGATTTGGCTGCCTTGAGTACCTGGTTTTTGCTCGTTTAAATCAAACTCAATTAAGGTACGAGCACTAAACAGCGACATACTCTGGTATTGAGCAACAATTTCTTGCCAATCAAAACCTGGCATTAAGGTAAATTTAATGACCTCGTCAAAGCCTTGCTGTTTAGCAGCTTGGCGAATTTGTATGACACACTGTTCAATTTGAAAAGGCTCTTCACCAAAGACCATGTAAAAAGGCGCTAGGCCTTTTTTTAACTGGCTCGGAAGTTGGTTTGCATAACAACGCATTAGAGTTGTGATAACTCACGAACGATACGGCGACTCGCTTGTTTACGAATTTCGTTTAATAGTAAATCAAGTTCTTTTGCCTTTGCAAGGGCATTGTCAGGGTCGTCTTGGTAGTTACGATACAGCTCAAAGCTTTGATTTATGGCTTTTTGACCTGGTCGCTTTAGGGTATAGCTTACACTATAGGCAAGTTCATATTCAGCAACCTGACCATTATCAAATAATGACAATATTTGACGCTCTAGACGGTCTTTGTGGATGATTAACTCAGGGTATAGGCTGTCACTTTCGTTTAGCTTTACTTGACTAGCAATAAGCTCTTTCTCAACTAATTCGAATAGCGCTGATTTTTCATCATCACCAGCAAGGGTGATCACTTTCAAGTCTTCAGGCAAATTAGAGGCTTTCTTTAAGTGAAAGCCACAACTTGTTAGTAGTAAACAGACTAGCGCAAGGGCTAGTCCGTTTTTCAGTGCTTGAAGCGCTGCCATCTTAATTAGCAACCACGTTAAGTAGTTTGCCAGGTACGTAAATCACTTTACGGATGGTTACGCCATCAGTGAACTTAGTCACGTTTTCTTCAGCAAATGCTAGCGTTTCAACTTGCTCTTTCGTTGCATCTGCAGGCACTGTTAACTTAGCACGTAGCTTACCGTTAACCTGTACAATGATTAGCTTCTCATCTTCAACAAGCGCTGATTCATCAACCTTTGGCCATGCTGCATCTAAGATGTCGCCTTCTTTGCCAAGGTCTTGCCATAACTGGTGACACATATGCGGCGTGATAGGCGCAAGCATGATAAGCAATGCTTCAAGAGCTTCGTTAGCAATAGCTACATCTTGCTTATCTGCAAGTGGTGCTTTTAATAATTTGTTAGAGATTTCCATGATTGCTGCAATCGCGGTGTTGAATGTTTGACGACGTTCAACGTCATCAGTTACTTTTGCAATTGCTTTATGAAGCTCACGACGTAGTACTTTTTGGTCGTTGTTTAATGCTGACTTATCAAGCGCTTGGTAGCCTACTGTTTCTACATCAACAGCGTATTTCCAAATACGTTTTAAGAAACGCATTGCACCTTCAACACCTGAATCAGACCATTCAAGAGTTTGCTCTGGTGGTGCTGTAAACATCATGAATAAACGAACTGTATCTGCACCGTACTCGGCAATAACTTGTTGTGGGTCGATACCGTTGTTTTTCGATTTCGACATTTTGCTCATGCCTGCAGAGAATACCGGCTCGCCATCTTCTTTGTGCCACGCTTTAACAACACGACCTTTGTCGTCTGTTTCAGTTTGTACGTCTGTTGGTGAAATCCAGATATCACCGCCTTTCTCATCTTTACGATAGAAAGTATCAGCTAGTACCATGCCTTGACATAATAAGCGCTCAAATGGCTCATCTGAGTTTACTAAACCAAAGTCACGTAATAATTTGTGGAAGAAACGCGAGTAAAGTAAGTGCAAGATCGCATGCTCAATACCACCAATGTATTGGTTTACTGGTAACCAGTAATTTGCGGCACCTGGCTCAATCATACCTTCGTCAAAACGAGGGCTACAGTAACGCGCGTAATACCATGATGATTCCATAAAGGTATCGAAGGTATCTGTTTCGTGGAATGCAGGCGCGCCATTTACAGTTGTTTTAGCCCACTCAGGGTCAGCTTTGATTGGCGAAGTAACACCATTCATTACTACGTCTTCTGGTAAGCGAACTGGTAGCATGTCTTCAGTTGCTGCAAGCTCATCACCATTTTCGTCGCTAAGCATTGGGATTGGAGAACCCCAGTAACGCTGACGGCTAACACCCCAGTCACGGAGACGGAAGTTAACTTTACGCTCACCGACACCAAGTGCTTCTAGTTTGTCTGCAACCGCATTAAACGCTGCTTCAAACTCAAGACCATCGAACTCACCTGAGTTAACTAACAGGCCTTTTTCTGTGTAAGCTTGGTTGTCTAAATCAACCGTTTCTTCAGAACCTGCAGCTGGTGCGATAACTTGAGTGATCTCAAGGCCATAAGCTGATGCGAACTCGTAGTCACGTTGGTCATGTGCAGGAACAGCCATTACAGCGCCTGAGCCGTAATCCATTAATACAAAGTTAGCAACCCAAATTGGTACTTGCTTACCTGTTAATGGGTGAATCGCATAAAAGCCAGTAGCAATGCCTTTTTTGTCCATGGTTGCCATGTCTGCTTCAGCGATTTTCGTGTTTTTACACTCATCAACAAACATTGCCACAGCATCGCTGTTTTTAGCGGCTTCTTGTGCAATTGGGTGACCTGCTGCAACAGCAACATACGTCACACCCATGAAGGTATCAGGGCGCGTTGTATAAACACTGAATGTATCGTCGTTATCAGCACGCTTGAATTCGATTTCTAAGCCTTCAGAACGACCAATCCAGTTGCGTTGCATGGTTTTAACTTGCTCAGGCCAGTGATCTAGTTTGTCTAAATCATCTAATAATTCTTGTGCGTAATCAGTGATTTTGATAAACCATTGTGGAATTTCTTTTTGCTCAACAATGGCACCTGAACGCCAACCACGACCATCAATTACTTGCTCGTTCGCTAGTACTGTTTGGTCAACTGGATCCCAGTTTACTGTTGACATCTTTTTGTATACTAAGCCTTTTTCGTAAAGCTTAGTGAAGAACCACTGTTCCCACTTATAATATTCTGGATGACATGTTGCGATTTCACGATCCCAATCATAACCAAAGCCAAGTTGCTTTAACTGATCGCGCATGTAATCGATGTTTTCGTAAGTCCACTTAGCAGGTGCGGTGTTGTTTTTGATTGCCGCGTTTTCAGCAGGAAGACCAAACGCATCCCAACCCATTGGTTGCATTACGTTTTTGCCTTGCAAGCGTTGGAAGCGAGATACTACGTCACCAATGGTGTAGTTACGAACGTGACCCATGTGGAGTCGGCCGCTTGGGTATGGGAACATCGATAGGCAGTAATACTTTTCTTTGCTCTCATCTTCAGTGACTTTAAATACTTGGTTTTCTTCCCAGTAGGCTTGTACTTTTGACTCTATGTCTTGCGGGTTATATTGCTCTTGCATCTACGATTCCAGACTTCTTGCAAATTAATAAAAAATTGTCGATAAGGATAACCCAAAATACATGCTAATCACAGCGGCAAATAGGCGCTTTTATTAATTTTCCAATGAAATATATTTTCAGGACAGGTTAACCTATACTCAACTAGTATAACGATTGATTTTTCATCACTTTTGAAGGAGTAAACGATGGCAGATTATAAATCTTGGCTTAGTGATTTGAGTGCTTGGCTTAAAGACGTAAAAGAGAATGAGCTAAAAGATGCAATGGAGAAATTTGTTGAGTCAGAGCAGGCACTTAAAGATTTAGGTCAAGAAAAGCTATATCAGTATCGTGACTATTTAAAGCGCGATATTGACCATATCAAAGAAAACGACAGTCATTATGACTCACTCGCTTGGCTAGAGCTCAAAGAGTCTCTTTGGTACGAATTGTCGCATATCGAAGATAAAACCCAGCTTGAATGGCAAGCATTAAACCAAGATTTTAAACACAATGGTGTGTATCAAGAAGGAGAATGGATAGCCATGGGCACATTAGTATGTAAAAATTGTCAGCATAGTTACGATGTTTACCATGCTACGCAAATTACTCCTTGTACTGAATGTGGCGGTATTTATTTTCGCCGTAAGGCATTACAACCTTAATCAGTGACGCAGGCTTGTGCTGGGCGTTACCTATAATGCCCAGTCAAAACTGGGAAATAAGAAGTTAGAATGACAAAAAAACTAATCCCTCTACCTGTTTCTGCGTTAGCACCTGAGATTGCTGCAAGCCATGTTGCCACTTGCATGCAAAACCCATATCCAGAAGCCTTACCATTTATTGGCCAGCAACGTGCACAAAGTGCCCTCGACTTTTCATTGGGGATGGAATTACCTGGATATAATGTCTATGTAATGGGTGAAGCGGCGCACGGACGTTACACCTTAGTAAAAGACAAGCTCACAGCCCATTCAAAAGACCGCCCAACGCCTAATGAGTGGTTGTACGTTAATAACTATGAAGACCACCGCGAGCCTATTGCGTTATTTATGCAAGCTGGTCAATCAAAACAGTTAGCAGACGATATTGATTCTTTCATTGATGAAGTACTCGATACATTCCCCGCTGCTTTTGATAATCCTGGTTATCAACGTAAGAAAAAATCAATCGACCGTGAGTTTACTGATACTTACGATGCGGCAATTACATCAGTCGAAATTGCTGCTCTTGAGCAAAGTGTGGCTCTGATTGAAGAAAATGGCGTCGTTGGCTTTGCGCCTTTGGTTAACGGTAAACAACTGAGTGACAGTGAATTTGCAGCCCTTGAAGAGCCATTGCGTATTGAGTTTTATGAGGTCATTGAAAAACTTGAAGATGCATTAATCGAAGCACTGATTGAGCTGCCTCGCTGGAAGCGTGAGTCATCTGAGAAACTGCGTAACCTTAAAAAATCAACTGCAGAGCTTGCCACTAAACCACTAATTAAAGCCCTTGAACACAAATATGCCACGCATATTGGTGTGTTACGTTACTTAAAAGACATTCGTGAAGAAATCATTGATGCAGTGCTTGAGTGGCTCGACGACGATGAAAACGACGAAAATAAAGAAGACTTTGACCGTAAAGGGATGCTCACAGACTTCTTTGCGCCAAATATCTTAGTAGAATACAAAGAAGATGATGCAGCGCCTGTGGTGTATGAGCCAAATCCAACGTTTGGTAATATCTTCGGAAAAATTGAATATGCGACTTCGCAAGGCTCTTTAATCACCAGTTACCGTTCAATACAACCAGGTGCATTGCACCGTGCTAATGGTGGTTATTTGATTATGGATGCAGAGAAAGTTATGTCTAACCCACAAGTGTGGGATGGCCTTAAGTTATCTTTAAAAACGCATCAAATCAAAAACGACTTACCTTATCAAGACAGCTCTGTGGGGAGTAGCTTTACATTACGTCCGCAGCTTATTCCCCTTGATGTAAAAATAGTGCTGCTAGGCTCACGGGAGCTCTATTACACAATAGGTGAATATGACGAAGAGTTTGCTGAGTTATTTCGTGTACTCGCTGATTTTGATTACTATTTGCCAAGCAGTGACAAACTGCAATATCAGTTCATTACCAAGGTCACTGAATATTGTCAGCAGACACTTAATTGCACAGTAAATGAAGCAGCGATGGCGAGGTTATTAAAATTTAGTTATCGTCAAGCTGAACATCATAACAAGCTCTCAGCTCGTTTTGCTGATGTATTAGAATTAGTGGCAGAAGCCAGTTTTTATGCCAAGCAAGATGGGCAAACTGTGATTGATGCTCATCACATCGATGAAGCTATTGTAGGTAAGCAATATCGCACCGGGCAAATTTCAGAAACCATGTTGAGTGATATCAAAGAGGGGCAAATTTTAATTGCTACTGAAGGTCACGCCGTGGGCAAAGTGAATGGCTTAACCGTGCTGCACATTGGTGATACTTCATTTGGTACCCCTGCACGTATTACCGCCACTGTGTACGCAGGTGCAGATGGCGTTATTGATGTTGAACGTGAAGCCGAGCTGGGTAAAGCAATTCACTCAAAAGGGGTGATGCTATTAACCGGTTACTTAGGTAATAAATATGCTCAGCAATTTAGCCTAACGCTCAGTGCCAATATCGCAATTGAGCAAAGCTATGGTTACATTGATGGTGATAGCGCCTCATTAGCAGAGCTTTGCGCGCTAATATCGGCAATTACTAATTTACCTATTAGCCAATCTATCGCGCTTACAGGCTCAATTAACCAGCATGGAGACGTGCAATCAATCGGTGGCGTCAACGAGAAAATAGAAGGCTTCTTTAAGCTTTGTAAAATGCGTGGCTTAACTGGTGAGCAAGGGGTGATTATTCCTAAATCAAATCAAGTCAATTTAGTGCTTGATGACGAAGTGCTCGATGCGGTAGAAAAAGGACGCTTTAACATTTATGCCGTTGAAACAGTTGATCAAGCACTGAGTTTATTAATGGATAAAGACGCAGGCGAAATGACACCACAAGGTTATCCTGATGGCTCAATAAATGCCCTAGCATTAGCAAGGCTTGCCAATATTGCTGATATCGTTAATGGCGATAATGATGATGAGAAGGACGCAGAATGATTAATTTAATACTTTTACTGATCATTGGTATTTTTTGCTTTTTAATTTTTAAAAATAGTAAAAAGGCGAAGCTACAAGCCCTTGAAAATGAAAAACTAGCAGCGGACTTTTTAGCGAACAATAGTAAAGCCGACGATGTTCATGAAACAGCATCTGGGTTGCAATACAAAATTGAGCAAAGTTCAGGTAATGACGCAAAACCAAATGCAACCAGTAAAGTAAAGGTTCATTATCATGGTACGCTTATGGATGGCAGTGTTTTTGACAGCTCAGTGGTAAGAAATTCGCCAATCAGCTTTGGCTTAAATCAAGTGATTGCGGGCTGGACTGAAGGCTTACAACTCATGAGTGAAGGGGATAAGTTTACCTTTTATATCCCGCCGCAGCTTGCGTACGGCCGTAAACGCGTAGGCAGTATTCCAGCAGGTTCATTGCTGATATTTGACGTAGAGTTGATAAAGATAGAATCTTAAATTTAATCTGCAATAGTACTTGTTCACTTAGTTAAGCGAATGAGTATAAAACACAAAAAAGGCTTCATAATGAAGCCTTTTATTTTGTTATTTTTTGAGTCTTAAAATCAAACCAACAGTACTGAGTAATATGACTACGGCCCATACTGGCCAATTACCATATTGGCTGTAAATACTATCGCCTTTAATTAAAGTGATATTGGCTTCGAGTACATCCGCTTTAAATTGCGGCATAGCTAATTGTGATTTAGCGATGGGGTCGTAAACGGCACTAATACCATTGTTAGTAACTCGAATTAACGGGCGCTGTAATTCTAGGGCGCGCATACGCGCTATTTGCATATGCTGATGTGGGCCATGAGAGTCTCCAAACCACGCATCATTACTAACCGTAAATAAGATATCAGAATCGCTGCGATAATTACCACGAACTAAATCGGCAAAGGCAATTTCATAGCAAATAGCCGGCAAGATATTTAAGCTATTTGCGCGTAAATTGTTTTGCACTTCATCACCACGGGTGAAAGATGACATCGGCAAGTCAAACAGTGGTGCGATTGGGCGCAGAAAATCTTGAAACGGCACAAACTCACCAATGGGTAATAACTGATGCTTTTGGTAGCGGTTTTTACCTAAATACTGATAATCACCCTCACTGTCTTCTTGTTCTTTTTTACCCAGCACAATCAAAGTATTAAAAATGTTACGCGTGTCGTATTGGTAATCGACGATGCCGGTAATAAGTGCAGTGTTATTAAACGTTGCAGCACTATTGAGGCCTGTTAAATACTCGGTTGATAATGCTTCAAGCTCGGGGACTGCTGCCTCTGGCCAGACAATTAAATCTGCATTCCAATGTAGGCGAGTCATATCTTGGTATTTGCTCATCGTCGTCCAAAACTCAGACGGCTCAAAGCGAAGATGCTGTTTAATATTACCCTGCACCAGTACAGTTTTAATAGTTTTGTCTTGGTAGTGAAGCTGATTGCTGTTTGCAATCGTATATAAGCCTGCTAAAAGAGCCACAGAGGCGATAAGTGGTTTAGTATCTTTGTATGCTATACGATATAAGGCAAACGCAATTAACATGCATACAAGCGTGATACCGAACTCACCAATTACGGGCGCTAAAAAATTAAGTGGGCTGTCTGTTTGCGTGTAACCAAAACTAAGCCAAGGAAAGCCTGTCAGCAATGTGCCACGTAAGTACTCTGTGGTTGCTATAGCGGCTAGTAACCAACAGATAAAGCTATATGGGCCTTTAGCAAGGCGTGTAGTCAGCCAAGCGGCTAATGCAGGATACAGAGCTAAATAAGCACATAGCAGCACCATTAATGATAGTGATGCTATTAACGGCATACCACCAAAGGTCGCTATTGATACATGAACCCAACTTATGCCGGCGCCAAACCAGCCTAAACCAAATATAAAGCCATATTTAGCACTTTGTTTAGCAGCTAATTTACCGTTTGCGAGTGGGTTTATGCAGTAGAGCAGGGCACCAAGAGAAAGAAAAGTTATAAACCATAGGTTATAGGGTGCGTAACTTAAGGTTAAAAAGAGGCCCGCAACAAGTGCGAGCCAGGCTTTTTTATCTTTTGCAAGGTGGCTTAGGTTAGTTAGCAGTTTCTTCACTGTCGTTATCATCAGCCTTTGGAATGGTGACTTGCAATTGTAAGATGCGGCGGTTATCTGAGTTAGTGACTTTAAAGTGTAAGCCTTCTACTTCGATGGTTTCACCACGGCTTGGCATATGGCCAAATGCATGTAAAACAATACCACCTATGGTGTCAGCATCAGAGGTGCTGTAACCGGTTTTAAAATATTCGTTAAAGTCATCAACTTCAGTCAGTGCTTGCACAGCGTAAACGTGCTTTGCAACTTGGCGAATATCTTGTAGGTCTTCACTTTCATCGTGCTCGTCTTCGATTTCACCAACGATGATTTCAAGAATATCTTCGATAGTTACAAGACCAGACACACCACCATACTCATCAATAACGATAGCCATGTGGTAACGTTGTTGACGAAACTCATTTAGGAGCGTGTCAACACGTTTACTTTCAGGCACTACAACCGCAGGGCGTAAATATTCACGTAATGAAGGTAGTTGATCATCTTTATTGATGATCAGTGGTAATAAATCTTTTGCTAATAAAATACCTTCAACATGGTCTTTGTCTTCACACACCACTGGAAAGCGTGAATGTGTTGAATCAACCATCATAGGCAATAGTTCTTCTAAAGGTGTATCAACCTCTAAGGTCACCATTTGCGAGCGTGGGATCATGATGTCACGCACTTTTAGCTCTGATACACCTAGTACCCCTTCAATCATGTCTTTGGTTTCAGGGTCGATAAGGTCGCGTTCTTGCGCATCGGCAATTACTTCTACCAGCTCTTCTCTATTCTGGGGTTCCCCTTGCAACATTTGGGCTATGCGGCCCAGCCACGTTTTGCCAGAAGAACCCTGGCTAGTTTGCGAGTTGTCGTCGCTCATTGCGTCTAATTGCTCCGTTAATTTAAATATCGTCTCGATATGGGTCAGCGATGTTCAGATCGGCAAGTAATTGCTTTTCTATGCTTTCCATTTCAAGTGCATCTTCGTCCTTTATATGGTCAAATCCAAGTAAATGCAAGCATCCATGGATAACCATATGGGCAAAATGGTCGTGAAAGGTCTTTTCTTGATCAATTGATTCGGCTAAAACAATGGCCGGACAAATGATTAAATCACCTACTAAAGGTAACTCAATGCCCGGTGGTGCTTCAAATGGAAAAGATAAGACATTAGTCGGTTTATCTTTGCCGCGGTAATCATTGTTGAGCTGCTGGCTTTGCGCTTCATCACTGATCACTATGGTCAGCTCTGCATCTTCACGGTAATTGCTAAGGGCTTTGTCAGCCCACAGCTGGAATTGTTCAAAGCTTGGTAAGTCGTCAAACTCACAGGCTATTTGTAAATCTAATTCGGTCACGAGTTTGCTTCTTGTTGGTTTGCTTGCGCTTCTTTCGCACGTTGTTTCTCAGCACGTTTTAAACGCTCTGCTTCATCGTTGCGCTCATAAGCTTCAACGATACGGGCAACAACCGGATGGCGCACCACATCGTGTGATTGGAAGAAGTTAAAGCTAATTTCATCTACACCGTTTAATACTTCGATGGCATGGCGAAGACCTGAACGAGCACCACGGGGTAAATCGACTTGTGTAATATCACCAGTAATTACCGCTTTTGAGTTAAAGCCAATACGGGTTAAGAACATTTTCATTTGTTCTGCTGTGGTGTTTTGGCTTTCATCAAGAATAATAAACGCGTCATTCAGTGTACGACCACGCATGTAGGCAAGGGGCGCTACTTCAATCACGTTTTTCTCAATCAGCTTTTCTACTCGCTCAAAGCCAAGCATTTCAAATAGCGCATCGTATAATGGGCGTAAATAAGGGTCGATTTTTTGGCTTAAGTCACCCGGTAAAAAGCCTAGCTTTTCACCTGCTTCAACTGCAGGGCGGGTTAATAAAATACGGCGAATTTCTTGACGCTCTAAGGCATCAACAGCTGCTGCAACGGCTAAATAAGTTTTACCAGTACCGGCTGGGCCAATACCGAAAGTAATATCGTGATGCAAAATATTAGCAACATACACGCCTTGATTATCATTGCGCGGTTTAATAACGCCACGGCGAGTTTTAATCACCATGTCTTTGCCATATACACCTGGATTTTCATCTTGCTCAAGAGCATTTGATTCGCTAATCGCCAAATGTACGGCTTCAGGTTCAATTTCGCCAATCAGGCCGCGAATAGGTTGAGTTTCAATATAGAGGTTTTTTAGGATCTCAACAGCCGCAGCTGCAAGGTGCAGTTTACCGGTTACTCTGAAGAAATTATCACGGTGTGCTATCTCAACACCAAGGCGGCGTTCAATTTGCTTAATGTTTTCGTCAAACGGACCACATAAAGATGAAAGGCGTTTGTTGTCGGCGGGTTCTAAATAAATCTCTAATGTTTTTAACTGATTACTCAAAATTGCTTCCTATTGATGGGTGCAGGCAGTGCCTGCACCAAGTGTCACCCTAAGGTACGAAAGTAGCAACGCCAATTTCGTTAGGGGCCGCAGCGGCCTCAGCTTCAGCAGCTTTACTTAAAATAGCTGAAGGTGCCACATCACGACGTAAGTTCATTTCTGATTCTGTACGAATTAACTCACCACGTAAAGAGTTTGGCAATGCTTCTGTAATACGTACATCAACGAATTGACCGATCACTGAGTGAGGGCCTTCAAAGTTAACCACACGGTTATTCTCGGTACGGCCACGTAATTCCATAGGATTCTTTTTAGAAGGGCCTTCAACTAGAATACGTTGTTCAGTACCAAACATTTGTCGGCTGATTTGTTGTGCCATTTGCGTAATACGATTCTGTAGAAGGTATAAACGCTCTTTTTTCTCTTGCTCTGTCACATCATCAGGTAAATCAGCAGCAGGAGTACCAGGTCGCGCACTGTAGATAAAGCTGAAGCTCATATCGAAACCAATATCATTAATTAGGTTCATGGTTGCTTCAAAGTCAGCTTTACTTTCGCCAGGGAAACCAATGATGAAGTCAGATGACATGCTTAGGTTAGGGCGAATTTTACGTAGCTTACGGATTGTAGATTTGTACTCAAGTGCAGTGTGACCACGTTTCATTAAATTAAGAATACGGTCTGAACCACTTTGTACTGGTAAGTGTAGGTGATCAACAAGCTCAGGTACGTCTGCATACGCATCAATGATATCTGGCGTAAATTCTACAGGATGCGATGTGGTGTAACGAATACGGTCAATACCGTCAATTGCAGCTACATAACGTAGTAGGTCAGAGAAGTAACAAATCTCACCGTCATGAGTTTCACCGCGATACGCATTTACGTTTTGTCCAAGTAGGTTCACTTCACGAACGCCTTGCTCTGCAAGTTGTGCTACTTCAAGTAATACGTCATCAAGTGGACGGCTTACTTCTTCACCACGCGTATAAGGTACTACGCAGAATGTACAGTATTTAGAGCAACCTTCCATAATTGATACACACGCAGTAGGGCCTTCCGCTTTTGGCTCAGGTAAACGGTCGAACTTTTCAATCTCTGGGAATGAAACGTCAACTACCGAACTGCTGTCGCCACTTTGCACTTGCTTAATCATTTCTGGTAAGCGGTGTAATGTTTGCGGGCCAAAGATTACATCAACAAACGGCGCACGTTGACGAATCGAGTCACCTTCTTGCGAGGCAACACAGCCACCAACACCAATGATTAATTCTGGTTTGTCGTCTTTTAACAGTTTCCAACGGCCAAGCTGATGGAATACTTTTTCTTGTGCTTTTTCACGGATTGAACAGGTATTGAGTAAGATCACGTCTGCGTCTTCAGCTTCTTCAGTTAACTGATAGCCGTTAGTCGCATCTAGTAGATCAGCCATCTTCTGAGAGTCGTACTCGTTCATCTGACAACCCCAGGTTTTAATATGCAGCTTTTTACTCATTGAAATATAGCCTCGTTTTCAATTCGGTAGTGACACAAAAATGTGTTAGAAACAGGATTAAGTGGCAGTATGCCGACCTAAAGGACGCGTATTTTAGCTGGATACCCGCACAGATCCAAGTATAGTTTTTATCTTTGTGGTGTGAAATCAAACAAGTTACTGTTTTGAAATTCATAAGCGGTAAATGCACTGACACGCAATATTGAATTACGTTACAATTTGTCGCGTATTTTAATAGCCAAATGAGCGAATATTAAATGAATAAAAATAAGGTAATAATTGTCGGTGGTGGCATGGTCGGCGCTGCTACAGCGGTAACACTGGCTAAACAGGGTAGGGATGTCACCGTCATTGAAAAGCACCTTATCGATGCTGATCACATTCTTAGTTCAGATAAAGTAGATATTCGCATTTCGGCTATTAATCGTTTTTCAGAAAATTTACTCGACGACCTAGGTGCAATGCCGTTACTTAGGCAAAATCGCATCGCGCCTTATCAACAGCTTGAAGCCTACCAGCAGCAAGACGAGAATCTATTGTTTGATTGCAAAGATATTGGCGAAACACATTTAGGTCATTTAATAGAAAATAATTTAATACAAGCCAGTCTTTGGCAACAATTTGCTAAGTACAACATTGAAGTAATAGAACAAACGTCACTAATTACAGATATTAGTCAAACGCCTGATGCAATTACCTTACATTATGGTGATACTAAATATACCGCTGATTTAGTTGTTGCTGCAGATGGCGGACAGTCCCAATTACGTACCAAAGCTGGCTTAGGTGTAACGGGTTGGCAGTACGGCCAACACTGCATGGGGGTTTTAATCAAATTAGATGCACCGCAGCAAGTAAAAACATGGCAACAATTTACCCCAACCGGACCTGTGGCATTTTTGCCAATGCAGGCACCGTATGCCAATTTAATTTGCTATCACGACGCTGCGGTATTAAAGCAATGGCATAAACTCTCAAATGAACAACTGAAAGCAAAGCTTATAGAGCACTTTCCTGAGCTACCTGGCGACTTTGAGGTACTTGAACATGCCGTTTTTCCACTTGCACGCCAACATGCTAATGATTATTCACAGGGGCGTTTAGTTTTGGTTGGCGATTCGGCTCACACAATAAACCCACTTGCAGGTCAGGGCGTGAACTTAGGTTTTCAGGATGTCGTAGCGTTGGCTGATATTTTGGCAGAACAACAGGATGTTGGTCACCATGATTTATTAAAACGCTATGAGAAAAAACGCCGTCACGCTAATTTACTAATGATGAGTATGATGGATGCGTGTTACTTTGGCTTTTCAAATGAGGTTAAACCACTTAGCTGGGTGCGCAGTAAGTTTTTAAAGCTTGCAAATAATACAGGTCCTGCAAAAAACTGGGTGTTAAAGTATGCTATCAGCGGGACATTAGATTAATACAAATTCGTAATCAATACTAACAAGCGGGTTAATGAAAATTAGCCCGTTTTTTTATGTAGATATAATCGAGTACAATTTTGAAGAAATTAGAAATTAGAAATTAGAAATTAGAAATTAGAAATTAGAAATTAGAAATTAGAAATTAGAAATTAGAAATTAGAAAGGGAAGTTAGTTGGCTGGGATACCAGGATTTGAACCTGGGAATGGCAGGATCAAAACCTGCTGCCTTACCGCTTGGCGATATCCCAACAAAGAATAAGTTGATAGTTTTGGTTCTTATCAAGAACATGGTGCGGAAGGAGAGACTTGAACTCTCACAACCGAAGTTACTGGAACCTAAATCCAGCGCGTCTACCAATTCCGCCACTCCCGCATCAAAAGGGTTGCTACTTTCAACTCTTAGCTAGAGACATTCTTCAACACTTTCTTGGTAGAGAAAGTGGCTGGGATACCAGGATTTGAACCTGGGAATGGCAGGATCAAAACCTGCTGCCTTACCGCTTGGCGATATCCCAAC